>JAICNB010000034.1 GCA_025928935.1 Acidimicrobiia bacterium | reverse complement strand
GCGGACCCGACGATGATGGCGCCGATGGACACGGCGGGGTGGATCTCCATCGTGCGCTGGGTGATGCGGGGTGCGATCAGGTAGTTCTCGATCTGCTGATAGGCCAGGAAGTAGAGGATCACCCACACCATCGTGCTGACCCCTTGTGAGGACAGGGCGACGATGGCGGGCAGTATCGCGGCCAGATAGGTCCCCACCACCGGGATGAACTGGCTGAGCACACCCACCCAGATCCCAAGGGAGATGGCGAACGGCACATTGAGGAGGGTGAGGAACAGTGCTGTGAGCACACCACTCACCAGAGCCAGGATCAGCCGGGAGTAGATGTAGCCACCCATCTTCTCGACGGCCACGTCCCAGACGTGGAGCGCGTCCCGCTGTCGTTTCGCATTCATGGTGGACAGGACGTTGCGCTGCAGCTCAGGGAGCTCGGCGACCATGTAGAAGGTGAAGATGCCCACCGTTATCACGAAGAAGAGGAAGCTGAAGACACCGGTGGTGACGCTGACCACTCCACCGAGAATGGTGCCGCCTGCTCCCAGGATCAAGTCGGGAAGGCCGGCGGCCTCCTGCTGAAGGGACTCGGTCGAGATCTCGACGTTGAGCCAGGAGCTCAGCTGTTGGGACACCGTCTCGATGTAGACCGGGAGCTCATCGATCAACTCGTTGAACTGATTGACGAACAGCGGGACCAGGAGCATCAGGAACAGGGCGAACAGGACGAAGCCCACCAGGAACACCATGCCGGTGGCCAGGCCCCTCCGCCATCCTCGCTTTTCGAGGAAGTGAACCGCCGGCTCGATGGCCACTGCGATGAACACGGCGACGAAGAGCATGAAGAGCAGATTCCGCAGACGAAAAAGAAGGTAGAGCGCTGCCGCGGTTAAGAGCAGGACCCCGGCTACGACCAGCGTGCGTCTTCGGAAGACCCGATTGTCGAGATGCTCGTGGCCCTCGTCCATCGGTGGGGAGAGTAGGCCGGACAGGGCCGGTAGACCGGCATCGATCTACCCTCGAAGACGATGACGACGCAACCAGACATGATGCGGGGGTCAGGGGGTCGCCCCCCGGAAGCGATCGTCTGGCGGCCGACGCCCGAACAGGACTCGGCGTCCAAGACCAGGGCGTTCATGGGGGCGCACGGCATCGCCACGGTCGAAGCGCTGAGGGCCAGGGCCGCCGGTGACCCCGAGTGGTTCTGGGCGGCCGTGGTCGACCATCTCGGTCTTCCATTCGACAGCGAGTGGCGAGCGGTCCGCGACACCTCGCGTGGGCACGCCTGGGCCACCTGGTTCGTGGGAAGCCGATTCAACCTGAGTCGCGCCTGTGTCGACCGATGGGCCGACGAGGACCCGGGCAGGGTCGCCGTGCGCAGCGAGAAGGAGACGGGCGAGACGCGCGAGCTCTCCTTTGGGGAGCTGAGGGAGGAGGTGAGCCGTCTGGCGGGAGCGCTCAACGGGCTCGGCGTGTCGAGAGGCGACGCAGTAGCCGTCTTCCTCCCCATGGGCCCCGAGGCCGTCGTGGCGCTGCTGGCAGTCGCCCGGATCGGCGCGATCTTCATCCCTGTCTTCTCCGGCTATGCGGCCGACGCCGTGGCCACCAGATTGGAGGACCCCCGGCCCAAGACGCTCATCTGCGCCAACGGGTTCCGGCGCCGGGGCGCCCTCGTCGAGATGAAAGAGGTCGCCGACGAGGCAGTGGAGATGGTCGGTGGCATCGACCATCTCATCGTCCTCGACTACACCGCACGAGCCGGGACTCCGATCACCCCAGGTCGCGATCACTGGTGGCACGATCTGGTGCCGGTCGCCGAGCTGGTGGGGCCCGCTCCCACCGGCGCCGAGGACCCCGTCCTCATCGCCTACACGTCGGGCACCACCGGCAGGCCGAAGGGCGCGGTGCACGTACAGGCCGGCCTCACCGTGAAACTGGCTGCCGAGGGTGCCTTCCACGCCGAGATCGGTCGAGAGGACGTCGTGATGTGGGCGACCGACATGGGATGGATCATGGGCCCCTGGACAGTCGTCGCCGCCCTCTCCAACGGCGCCGCGATCGCCACCTATGACGGGGCGCCCGATCATCCCGGCCCGGACCGGCTCTGGGGTGTTGCCGCCAGGCTCGGGGTCACCTTTCTCGGCATCTCGCCCACGTTGATCAGGGCGCTCCAACCGCATGGCGCCGAGCAGGCGAGCAAGCACGACCTGTCCAGCCTCCGCAGCTTCGGGTCGACGGGCGAGCCATGGAACCCCGACCCCTGGTGGTGGCTTTTCGAAGAAGTGGGCGGACGCACCCGGCCCATCGTGAACATATCCGGGGGGACGGAGATCGGGGCGGTCATCGTGGGGGTGAACCTGCTCGACGGGCTCAAGCCGACGTCGGTCGGCGCACCGTCGTTCGGGGTCGATGCGGACATCTTCGACGAGAATGGGAATCCGGTGCGGGGCGAGGTCGGCGAGTTGGTGATCCGCGGGTCGTGGCCCGGGATGACCCGAGGGTTCTGGGGGGAACCGGACCGCTACCTCGAGACCTACTGGTCCCGCTTCCCCGACGTCTGGGTCCATGGCGACTGGGCGTCGATCGATGCCGATGGCTTCTGGTTCCTCCATGGGAGATCCGACGACACCCTGAACATCGCGGGAAAGCGGGTCGGACCCGCCGAGATCGAATCGGCCGTGGTAGCACTGCCCGAGGTCACCATGGCCGCAGCCATCGGCATGCCCGACGCGGTGAAGGGTGAATCCATCGCGGTCTACGTCGTGCCTGCACCGGGCATCGTCGTCGACGAGATGCTGACACACCGGGTGGAGGAGGCCGTGACCGGAAACCTGGGCAAGGCGTTTCGCCCCGGGAGCATCAAGTGGGTCGGAGACCTGCCCCGAACCCGGTCGGCCAAGATCATGCGGCGGGTGATCAAGGCCGTTGCCTTGGGCAAGGAGCCGGGTGACGTGTCCGGCCTGGAGAACCCGGAGAGCCTCCAGGGTTTGTGATCCTCCCGTGTGGATCTGCCGCGGTCGAGGCCGCGCGAATCCTCGCGGAATTGACCAGGAGGCAATCAGCCCTCGGCGAACACCTCACGCGGCGCGGCGAAATGGCAGGCGGCCAGGGTATCGAAGTGTTGCTCCAGCGGTGGCTCGACCTCGGCGCAGATGTCCTGCGCCTTCCAGCACCGGGTGCGGAAATGACAGCCCGACGGCGGGTTGGCCGCTGAAGGCACATCGCCCTGGAGCAGGATGCGCGTCTTCTTCTCGCTGCCGGGATCGGGAACCGGCACCGCGGAGAGGAGGGCCTGGGTGTAGGGATGCGACGGGTTGCCGTAGAGGTCGGTCTCGACACCCTCCTCGACGATCTTTCCCAGGTACATCACAGCCACCCGGTCCGAGATGTGACGGACCACCGACAGGTCGTGGGCGATGAAGATGTAGGACAGGTTGAACTCGTCCTGAATGTCTTCGAGGAGATTGACCACCTGGGCCTGCACCGAGACGTCGAGGGCCGATACCGGCTCGTCGCAGATGATGATGCTCGGGTTGAGGGCCAGGGCTCGGGCCACCCCAATCCGCTGACGCTGGCCCCCGGAGAACTGATGCGGGTACCGGTTGACGTGGTTGGGGTTGAGCCCGACCAGCTCGAGGAGCTGCCGAACCTGGTCCCCGACCTTGCCCTTGGGGAGTAGATCGCTGTGGATCGACCAGGGCTCGGCGATGATGTCACCCACGGTTATCCTCGGGTTCAGCGAGGCATAAGGGTCCTGGAAGATGATCTGGATGTGCTGGCGGAGCTCGCGCATGTCGCCCTTGCCCAGCGAGAAGATGTCGGTCCCCTTGTAGAGGGCCTGTCCCGACGTCGGCTCGATCAACCGCAGCAGGGTGCGAGCCACGGTCGACTTGCCACAGCCGGACTCCCCCACCAGCCCCAGGGTCTCGCCCGGCATCAGGTCGAAGCTGACCCCGTCCACGGCCTTGATTGAGCCGACCTGGCGCCGAAACACACCCTGGCGGATCGGGTAGTGCTTGACCAGGTCGCGGACGGAGAGGATCGGCTCACTCATCGGAGAACACCTCGGCGAAGTGGCATGCCGAGGTCCGGCCCTCTTCGATGACCCTCAGTGGTGGATCGTCGGTGCGACAGATGTCCTGGGCGTAGTCACAGCGCGGGTGGAAAGGGCACCCCGAGGGGATGGCGAGCAGGTCGGGTGGCGAGCCCTTGATCGGGGACAGCCGCCCGCCCTTGTGGTCGGGACGGACCAGCGAGCGCATCAGACCCTCGGTATACGGGTGATACGGCCGCACGAAGAGCTCTTCGATGTCGGCATTCTCCACCACTTCGGCGGCATACATGACCGACACCCTGTCGGCCACCTCGGCGACCACCCCGAGGTCGTGGGTGATCAGGATGAGCCCCATCCCGGTCTGCTGCTGAAGTTCCGCCAACAGCTCCATGATCTGGGCTTGCACGGTGACGTCGAGAGCGGTGGTGGGCTCGTCGGCGATCAAGACGTCCGGGTCGAGGGCAAGGGCCATCGCGATCATCACCCTCTGCCGCATGCCACCGGAGAACTCGTGCGGGTAGGCGTTGACCCGCTCGGAGGCGGAGGGGATCTTCACCAAGTCCATCAGCTCGATGGCCCGCTTGTATCCGTCCGACTTCGACATCCCACGATGCTTGCGGAACATCTCGGCGATCTGCCAACCCACGGAGAAGACGGGGTTGAGGGCGGTGAGGGCGTCCTGGAAGATCATGGAGATGCGGTCGCCCCTTATCTCACGTCGCTCCTTCTCTTCCATCTGCAGGATGTCCTTGCCCCGGAACAGGATCTCGCCGCCGGTGACGAACCCCGGTGGAGAGTCGATGATCCCCATGATCGCCTGGGCGCTCACGGTCTTGCCCGACCCCGACTCACCGACGATGGCCAGGGTCTCTCCCTTGTCGACGTGATAGCTGACCATGTTGGATGCCTTCACCGTGCCCGAGCGCATCCGGAACTCGACCTCCAGGTCGCGGACCTCGAGAAGCACGGCGGTCTCCGGCCTATGCGGATCGTACGCGGTGTCCAGCGGGGTGACCTTCGTCATCGCAGTTTGGGATCCAGGGCGTCGCGGAGGGCGTCTCCCATGAGGATGAACGAGAAAACGGTGATGCTCAGGAAGAGGCCGGGGAAGAAGAGGAGATGCGGGGCCTCCAGGATCCGGTTCTGTGCCACCGAGATCATCAGACCCCAGGAGATGGCCGGAAGCTGCAGCCCGACATTGAGGAAGGAGAGGGTCGCCTCGGCCGAGATGACGACGCCGACGGTGATCGTGGCGTAGACCACGACTGGCGTGATGCCATTGGGGAGGATGTGCCGGGTGATGATCCGCCAGTCGCTGGCACCCAGGGCCCGAGCCGCGTCGACATAGTCCAGTTCCCTCACCGAGAGGACGGAGGAGCGCATCAGCCGGAGCATGGTCGGCCATCCGAACACGATGAGCACGGCACTCACTGTCCAGACGCTCTTGCTGCCCAGGGCATTGAGCAAGACGATCCCGGCCAGGATCAACGGGATGGCGAAGAAGATGTCGGCCAGACGGGCCAGCGACGAGTCGATCCAGCCACCCTTGTAACCGGCGAGGGAGCCAAGCGTGACCGCTATGAGCGAGGCGAAGAAGGTGACCACGAGGCCGATCGCGACCGAGTTGCGTGCCCCGTGGATCGTGCGGGAGTAGTAGTCACAGCCCTGGAGGTCGAAGCCGAACCAGTGCTCGGCACTGGGAGGTTGAAGGGCGTTGAGGAGGCTGCATTCGCGGGGATCTACGGAGGTGAACAGGGTGGGGACCGCTGCCATGACCACCATGACGATGATGATCACCGCCGAGATGACGAAGGTCGGCTTCCGTCTCAGCTCCTTCCAGGCGTCGGACCAGAGGCTGGCCGGCTTCCCTTGCTTTGGTGGAACGCCGGCCGGAACGACCTCCGGCGTGGCGACGTCCGGTGCGAGGACCGCCTCCGTCGGTGGCTTGCTGGTGATGTCAGTCATAGCGGATCCTGGGGTCGAGCACGGCGTACATCACGTCCACGACGAGGTTGGCCACCGCATAGATGATGACCAGCACCGTCACGATCCCCACCACCACGTTGCCCTCCTGGGCGAGAACGGCCTCGTAGACCGCCCGACCGATGCCAGGGATGTTGAAGATGGTCTCGGTGACGATGGCGCCCCCCATCAGGGCGCCGAGGTCGATGGCGAGGAAGGTGACCACGGGGATGAGGGAGTTGCGGAAGGTGTGGACCCCGATCACCCGTCGCTGGGTGAGTCCCTTGGACTTGGCGGTACGCACATAGTCCGAGCGGAGGTTCTCCACCAGACTGGAACGGGTGAGACGGGCCACATAGGCGAGGGACACCGAGGCCAGGACGATGGCCGGCAGCAGGTACCCGTAGAGGCTGGGTGGGTTTCCCGCGGTGACCGGAAGCCAGCCGAGTCTGACCCCGATGATGAGCTGGGCCATGAACCCGAGGACGAATATGGGGACCGAGATCACCGCGACGGTGCTCACTTTGACCAGTGAGTCGAAGAATTTGTCCTTTCGGATGCCGGCCCAAATGCCGGCGGAGACGCCGATTATGACTTCGATGATGAAGGCGTAGATGGCGAGGCGGAGCGTGCGGGGGAAGCGCTCGGAGATGATTTCGGTGACCTCGCGGTTGTTGAAGCTGGTACCGAGGTCTCCCTGGATGACACCGGTGATGTAGTACCAGTACTGGACCAAGAACGGCTCGTCGAGATGGAATTGCTGGGTGAGGGTCTGCCTCAGCGAGTCGGGCATCGGCTTGTCGCCGGCCAGGGCCCGGATCGGGTCCCCGGGGATGGCGAACACCATGGCATAGATCATGAGTGTCGCCGCGAAGAACACCAAGACGAACTGCCCGAGCCGCCTGATGATGTAGCTCGTCATCGCTCAGCCTTCACCCATGCCTCCTTCGTCCCGAAGGTCGAAGCCCCCATGTGCCGTCACCCTTCGCAACCATAGTGTGGAGCGGCACCCCACGGGTGCCGCTCCACATATCTCGGGCTACGTATTCGTTGCCCTTCTCTTGTCAGCCGGTTGTCACCAGGTCGGTGTACACGATGTTGCCGAAGGCGTCCACGTAGACCCCGTCGACGGTGTCGTTCCAGCCGTACTGGTTCAACCCGAAGAACATCGGGATCAGCGGAGTGTCGGCACAGGCGATCGCCGCCGCCTCCTGATAGAGGGGTATGGCGGCGTTGATGTCGGCCTGGGCGTTGGCCTCGTCGATCTTGGCGTCGAACTCGGGGTTGATGTAGAACGTGCTGTTCGAGCCCACCGGCGGCACGAACTCGCTGTACAGCAGCAACTGCCAGTAGTTCTGGGGGTGCGGGTAGTCCATACCCCAGCCAAGACGGAACGGGCCGGTCATGCCCTGCTCGTCGATCAGTGGCAGGTAGTCGGCGAAGTCGAGCTGCTCGAACGTGACATTGGCCACGTCGAGGCCCAGGTTCTCCGACCACATGTTGACCACGGCCTCGACCCAGGCGTCGTGACCGGCGCCCGAGTTGAACCAGACCGTGATCGGACCCTCGATGCCACCGGACGACTCCCACAGCGCAGCGGCCTGCTCCGGGTTGTAGGTCCAGTTGTCACAGACCGTCTCCTGGTAGCCAGGGATGACCGGCGCCTGCAGGTTGAAGGCCGGGGCACGCGTGCCGTTGAAGATCGGGCTGTTGACCAGAGTCTCACGGTCGATCGCCATCGACAATGCCGCTCGTACATCCGGGTTCTGATAGGCCGGGTCGTACAACGGGAAGGCCAGATAGTTGATCGATGAGCTCGCTGTCTCACCGAAGTTGGGCACTGCTGCCTCGACCTCGGCCACCCGCTCTGGTGGAACGAAGTCGACGATGTCGAGGTTGCCCGCCATCAGGTCGTTCACCGCGGTGTTCACGTCCTCGTAGATCCGGAAGGTCAGGCCATCGATCTGGGCCGGGTCTTCGCCGGCGAAGTCGGGGTTGGCCACGGTCCTGATCTCCACGTCGTGCTCCCACGAACCGTCCATCATGAACGGGCCGTTGCCGATCGGCGACTCGTTGTACGCGGCCGGGTCGGCGAAGAACGCCTCCGGCAACGGGTAGTACGAGGTATAGCCGAGACGTGTCATGAAGAACGTCTCAGGCTGGGCGAGCGTGACGGTGAAGTTGAGGTCGTCGACGACAGCAAGACCACTCATGGTCTCGGATGCGGGGGGCTGGCCCTCACAGTCGGCCACATCGACGTCCTCACCGGTGTCCGGGTCGGGCTCCGTGACGGTCCCACACTGAAGGTCCTCATAGCCGGCGATCGACGAGAAGAACCCCGACACCTGAGCCGCGTTGGGCCCGTATGCCGAGTAGTTCCACGAGTCGACGAACGACTGTGCGGTCACCGGGGTGCCGTCGTGGAAGGTCCAACCGTCCTTCAGGACGATGTCCCAAGTGAGTCCCTCGTCGGCCGAGGTGATCGACTCCGCGACACCGGTGAACTCGGGCTCACTGGTCTCCGGGTTGTAATCGATCAGGCCACGGAACAGGGCGCTGAGC
This sequence comes from Acidimicrobiia bacterium, assembly GCA_025928935.1. Classification (GTDB taxonomy): domain Bacteria; phylum Actinomycetota; class Acidimicrobiia; order Spongiisociales; family ZC4RG35; genus JARDZU01. The sequence goes on along the minus strand of JAICNB010000034.1, from coordinate 25,627 downwards.
ACCGCGTTCCCCTCCGACTCGTTGGTGTTCGGGGGCTGCAGCCACTCAGGCTCACCGATATAGCTGGTGACGATCCCGCCGCCGGCGGCAGGCGCCTCGGTGGTTTCCGTCGGAGCCTCGGTGGTCTCCGTCGGAGCCTCGGTGGTCGCCGTAGTGTCCTCCGGCGCCTCCGTGGTATCGGTCGGTTCGCCGCTGCTACAAGCAGCTACGAACAGGCCAAACGCAAGAAGAGCGGCAAGTGCGCTCTTCCCTCGTTTTGTCTTCATATGGTTTCCCTCCTATGGGCAGACAGGTGTAATGAAACACCCATCGGCGCGCGAGCATATACACAACCTCCTGGCAACACATAGCGATGAAGGGTCGAAAGTCGGGCGAGTGTTTCAGCGTGGCGGCATCCGGGCCCCTGCGTCGAGGCGGATCACCTCACCGTTGAGCAGGGGATTCTCCACGATCGCTTGCACCAGATGGGCGAAATCCGCTGGTGATCCCAAACGCCGGGGGAATACGTGCAATCCTGCCAGGGAGTCCTTGAGCTCTTGTGGAGCGCCGGCGAGGAGCGGTGTGTCCATGATGCCGGGCGCTATGGCCATGACGCGGACCCCGATGCCCGCCAGATCGCGGGCCAGGGGGAGGGTCATCCCGACGATTCCACCCTTGGATGCCGAATAGGCGGCCTGGCCCACCTGACCTTCGAAAGCGGCGATCGAGGCCACGTTGACGATGACGCCTCGCTCACCATCTGCCCCTGGCTCGTTCCTGGCCATGACCGCGGCCACGTGGCGGGTGACATCGAACATCCCGACCAGGTTGATCCGGATCACCGATTGGAAGAGATCGAGATCGAACAACTCGCCATCCCGTGAGATCACACGCTGGGCGGGAGCGACACCGGCTGCGTTGACCAGGATGTCGATCTTGCCCCACTCGGCAGCGGCCCTCGTCACGACGTCGGTCACGGCGTCGGGGTCTCGGACATCGCAGACGAAGAACCGAGCCCTCTCCCCAAGCTTCTCGAGTGCGGAGGAGCCACCCCGCTGATCGATGTCGAGCAGCACCACCGACCCCCCACCCGTGACGAGGCGCGAGGCTGCTCCGAGGCCGAGCCCCGAGACGCCACCCGTGATCACGGCCACCGATCCTGAGATCTCCACTCGACCTCCTCTAACGGGCGGCGACGGTACCACCCGCCTGCTCGCCTCCCTGCTGAGATACCCCAGGTGAGTTGTCGCAGATGAGCTGTCGAAGGTGAGTCGTCACACATGATCGGAGTGTTCGACTCTGGTGTGGGAGGCTTGAGCGTCCTGGCCGAGATCCGCCGGGAGCTTCCATCGGCCGACCTCCTGTACTTCGCCGATCAGGGCCGTGCCCCCTATGGCGTGCGCACGCTGGAGGAGGTCGCCGCCATGTCGGGTGAGGTCTCGCAGTGGCTCCTCGACCGGGGCGCCGATGTCATCACCATCGCCTGCAACACAGCCTCCGCCGCCGCGCTCCACCAGTTGCGGGCCCGGCACCCCGATGTCCCCTTCGTCGGGATGGAGCCCGCGGTGAAGCCGGCCGCACTCAACACCACCAGCGGCATCATCGGTGTGGTCGCAACCGCCGCCACGTTCCAGGGTGAGCTCTTTGCTTCGGTGGTGCAGCGTCATGCCTCCGGGGCCACGGTCCTCACCACTGCCTGCCCCACCTGGGTCGAGCTGGTCGAGTGGGGCGAGATCGACGGGCCGCAGGCACGGGGTCAGATCGAGCAGTGCCTGGCCGCGCTCCTCGAGGGTGGGGCCGACACCCTCGTCCTCGGCTGCACCCACTTCTCGTTCCTCGTTCCCTTGATCGAAGACGTGGCCGGGCCGGACGTCGCCATCGTCGACCCGGGCCCGGCCGTCGCCCGTCAGGTGAGGAGGGTGGTCGGCGACACCGACGGCGGCGCCAGGCTCATCCTGGCTTCCTCAGGGGACCCGGACCTGCTTCGTGAGCGGGCCGGTCAACTCGCCGGGATCGAAGCGACCGAGCCGGTCCTAGCCTGCGTCTGGAATGGCGGCTGACATGATCGACCCGGCGGTCCGGGATGCCCTGGCCCGGAGGCCCGACACCGCATGGGTCCGTGGGGGCCTTGCCTTGTTCGGCTGGGGAGTGGCGGCTCGGGTCGAGGCCGGTTCGGGCGCCGACCGTTTCGACCGGGCGTTACGGCGACTCTCGGCGACTGGCGCTCCACTGGCGATGGCGAGCTTCACATTCGACGAGAACGACCCAGGCTCGGCCGTCTTGGTCCCCCGAGCCCTGATGAGGATCGACGGCGACGGGGCCCGCTTCGTCATCGGCGACGAGTCGATGGTTCCTCCCCCGGCGGAGATGACCGGCTTACCCGCCGGCCATCTCGCCCGAAGTGACAGCTCGGCTTGGGCCGAATTGGTGGGTGAGGCACTCACTGCGATTCGTGACAACGAGGTGGAGAAGGTGGTCCTGTCACGGATGGTGACCGCCCGATTCGACTCCGCGGTACCGGTCCACCACGTGTTGTCCAACCTGGTAGGGAACGAGCCCGGATCGCACACCTATCTCGTCGACGGGTTCGTGGGGTCGAGCCCCGAGCTGCTCCTCTCCCTGGAAGAGGGAAAGGTCAGATCGATATCTCTCGCCGGCTCGGCCGACCCCAGCGCCCCGGGCGCGGAAGGAGTGTTTCGGAGCGAGAAGATGACCCGTGAGCACTCATTGGCCGCCGACTCGGTGGAGCTCGCCCTCGCCCCCTTCTGCTCCCGTCTCGAGCGCTCCGAGCGCGGGGTCGTCACCTTCGGTGACATCCAGCATCTCTCCACGGCCTTCGAGGGAATGGCACGCGCCGGCACCACCGTTGCCGACCTGCTGGCGGCCATGCATCCCACAGCCGCAGTGGCCGGAACACCCACCAAGAGCGCCCTCGAGCTGATCCGCGAGCTAGAGCGTCACAAGCGTGGCCGTTACGCCGGCCCGGTTGGCTGGTTCGATTCGAAGGGTGATGGGGAGTTCGCCATCGCCCTACGCTGTGGAATGGTCGACGGGGCGACCGTGACCCTGTATGCCGGCGCCGGCATCGTGGATGGCTCGGACCCGGTGCAGGAGTTCGACGAGACCGAGATCAAGCTGCGTCCGATGCTGGGGGCGCTGGGTTTCAGCTGAGACCGGCGCACACGGCCCGGGCCGTGTCGTCGAGGCTGCGACGGGTCTTCAGGTCGTCTTCCCTCTCCACCGGCACGACCACCAGATGCCCCCCACCCTCCTCCATCAGGTCGGACACCACGGTGGCCAGGCCATCCATTTCGGCCACCGTCACCGCCTCGAGGCCGTAGGCAACGGCGAGGCGGTGCAGGTCGACACCATGAGGCGCGATGAAAAGGCGTTCGAAGGCGGGGGCGTGCTCTGATTGAGGAAGAAGGTCGAACAACCCGCCTCCGCCGTTGTCGACCACCACGAAGACGACGTCGCCGATCTCGTCGGACACCAGCCCAGTCGAGTCATGGATGAAGGAGAGATCCCCGCAAAAGGCCACCGTCCCCCCGGAGGTGGCGGTGGCTGCGCCGATGGCCGTGGACACGAAACCGTCGATTCCCGAGGCGCCACGGTTCGAGATGACGCGGGCGCCACCGGTGAAGTGGCCATCGACGTCCCGGATCGGCATCGAAGAGCCGACGACGAGGATGTGGCAGTCGACCGAGGTCAGAGCCCTGGCCACGGCCGGGCCGCTGGCCGGCTCGTCGGAGGCGAGACGCTCGGCGAGAGCCGACCGCATGGCAGTGTCGGCGGCCCGCCAGGCGTCGAGGACCCGGGCATCGGGCGCAGGGCCGATGGCCTCCAGTGTCAGGGAGGGGTCGGCCTGGATCATGTGGGTCGAATGCCGTCGCGGGTCCTGCCACGCACCCCACGGATCGACCTGGACCTGGGGCACCGGCAGCGATGTCAGTGCGCCGAGCCGATCGCTCGGCCCGATCCGGCCCAGCGTGACGACGAAATCGGGGCGGAGAGACGAGGGGACGCCTTCGACCAGCAGATGGTGATAGGTAGTGATCGAGTCGAAGGAGCGCAGCCCTGAGGTGGCGGTGGCCAGCACCGGACGTCCCATCCTCGCGGCCACGGCTGCCACGGCCACAGGGTCGAAGTCACCCTCGCCGGCGACGATCAGCCCGCCGCCTCGCAGGTCGAGGTCGCCCTTCCCGGGCCCCGATCTGCGGTGGGTCTGCCACGGGGCGCCGTCGCGACGCCCCTCGATCGAGAAGGGATATGGCTCGGCTCGCGTGCGCCCATCGTCGGGCACCGGGACGGTGGGCTCGCGAAAAGCGACGTTGAGATGAACCGGCCCGGGACACGCCCCGTGGCCAAGGGCCCGGGCCACCGCCTGCGATACCGAAGAGCGCCAGTACCCGTTGGAGTCGACGCCGTGCTCCGCCGGCGGGATGGAGCACGACCAGCGAACCCGGCCCCCGAAGATGCCCGGCTGATCCATGGTTTGGTTGGCGCCCACATGAAGTAGATCCGGCGGCCGATCGGCCGAGATCGCGATTAGAGGGATCAGCGACAGGTCGGCCTCGACCACGGCCGGCAGGTGGTTGGCCACTGCCGTGCCGGAGGTGGCGAGCACCACCACCGGACGTCGGGAGACACGCGCCCGCCCGAGGGCATGGAATGCCGCCGACCGCTCATCGGTCACCACCCGGGTCGTCATGCCGGGGTGATCCTCGAAAGCGATTGCTAGGGCCGCCGAGCGCGAGCCTGGCGAGATGACCGCGTAGTCCACACCCTGACGATGCAGCTCGTCGGCAATGACGCGAGCCTGCGCCGTGCTGGGGTTCGGTTGTGTCATCCGATCAAGTCTTGAATCATGGGGTCTCGAACGGTCAGGTGAGGACCTCCGCCGCGTTCCTGACCTTACGCAGCATCTCAGCGGCCCGGTCCCGATCGGGCCGCCACCGTCTGAGCAGATCCGGGTCGGGCTCGGGCCTGCGCACCTCGAGCATGCCGTCCATGGAGACCAGCGGGGATCGTGTCGGGTCGCCCTCGAGCAAAGACACCGTGCCCAGGCCGCACGCATATCGAAGCTCCGGGAGCAGGGAGGCGACCAGGAGCCCGGAGTAGATCCCGACCGAGGTTTCCAGGGCAGACGACACCACCACCGGGATGCCGGCCCGCGCCGCGATGTCGAGGGTCCTGACGACTCCGCCCAGCGGCTGGACCTTGACCACGAGGATGTCTGCTGCGCCCATCGCCGCCACCTCGAGCGGGTCGGGGCGGAGACGAACCAACTCGTCGGCGGCGAGAGGCACACTCACTCGCTGCTTCAACTCCACCATCTCCTCGAGCGTCTTGACCGGCTGTTCGACGTACTCGAGGTCGAACCGAGCATATGAGGAGAGGCGCAGGGCGGCAGTCTCGAGGTCCCATGAGGCGTTGACGTCGATTCGGATCTTCCCGTCCCCCCCGATCGCCTCCCTGACCGCCGCCAGCCGGGCCTCCTCCTCCTCCATCGTATGGCCCGGCTCCCCCACCTTCACCTTGGCGGTGCCCGCCCCTGACTCGAGGACGAGCCGGGCGGCCACGTCGGGCGCGACGGCGGGGACGGTGACGTTGATCGGTATGAAGGACCGTCCCGGCTCCGGCAAGCTGCTGCACGCTGCCTCGAGAGCCGCGGCGAGCCATCTGGTCGTGACATTGGCCGGGTAGTCCGGGAATGGTGAGAACTCCCCCCAGCCCGCCGGCCCTCTGATCAGCACGGCCTCACGGTGGTCGACGCGTCTGAAGCGGTGACGCATCGGGATCCGGATCGGGAACAGCTCGAGTGCCTCGAGGACCGTGCTCACTCGGCCTGCTCCTCGCGCAGGTACTCGACCAGACGGTCGACCTGAGCGCCGGTGAGGGTCGTGGAGAAGGAAGGCATGCGACCTCTTCCCTCGGTGATGGCCAGTGTCATGAATTGATCAGGTTGGGTAGCTGCGTTCGACCCCGGCCCCAGGGCCGGGCCGAGGCCGCCCTGTAGCCGGTCACCGTGACAATTGGAGCAGAGCTGTAGGTAGATCTCCTCACCGGTGGCAACCTCGGGTGGTTTCCCAACGCAAGCGGCAGCGAGCACACCGAGAAGAGCCAGGATCGCCACCCGTCTCATCCCGGCGACGGCATCAAAGCGCCGGATGGGGCCCTCAATCGGCCCGCCGGCTCTGCTCGACGTGGGCAGCCAGGTCCCGGACCAGCTGTGATTGATCCTTGGGGATGATCAACACCACATCGGGCGTCTCCACCACCACCAGTCCGTCCACGCCGGCGACAGCGATGATTCTCGAGCTGGACCGAAGGTAGGACCCCTTGACATCCAGGGCGACCACGTCACCGATCAGGATGTTTCCGGCCTCATCCGGCTCGCCTAACTCCGAGACCGACTCCCAGGACCCGATGTCACTCCAGCCGGCGTCGAGGGGGACGACGGCAACATCCTTCGCATTCTCGAGGATGGCGTGGTCTATCGATATCGAGCGAGCGGTGGCGAACCCCTCTCCCATCGTCACCCTGCCCCGGACCCGGCCCGTCATCGAGGATCGCACCGTCTCGAGGATGTCGGGCGCAAGTCTCTCTGCCTCGTCGAGCAGGGCGGATGCCTGGAACACGAACATCCCGGAGTTCCAGAGATGCCGGCCATCGGCCACCAGCCGGGTGGCCTCCTCGGGGTCGGGCTTCTCCTTGAATCTCGTCACCCGGTAGGCGGAGCCGAACGGATCGCCCTTCTCGATGTACCCATAACCGGTCTCCGGCCTGGTGGGGACCACCCCGAAGGTCACCAGCGATCCGCTTTCCGAGACTTCGACAGCCGCTCCCACCGCCGCGACGAAGGCGGAGGTGTCGGTGATCAGGTGATCCGAGGGCATCACCAGCAGCACGTCTTCCGGGTCGGCGCTCGAGGCGGCGGCGATGACGGCAGGAGCCGTGTTGCGACCCGACGGCTCCACCAGGACTGTGGCATCGAGGTCCGAGTCGGAGAGGGCCTCCTCCACGGCGTCGACATGGTCGCTCCCGGTGACGACGATCACCCGGCCGTCTTGGGCTACCCGGCCGGCCCTGTCGAGGGTGGCCTCGAACAGCGGTTTCCCGACGAGATCGATGAACTGCTTCGGGCGCTCACGCGTGGAGACGGGCCAGAGCCGGGTCCCCGACCCACCCGAGAGGATCACCGGCCGAATCATCGAGGTCACGCTGACGAGGGTACCCGTGGCCGCCTCGCGGCCCGTGCTACGTTCCTGCAGCTCGCATGACGGAACTCCTGCTGATCGTCCACATCCTCGCCGCGGCCGCCTGGATCGGTGGGTCGTTCCTCACCGGGTTCATCGCGCCCCGGATGGCGAGGAGTGGCAGCGAGGGAGCGGTCCTTGGCTGGGCCCGGGTCGCCGCGGAGGCGGGTGTCAAGTACTTCAACCCGGCCGGGATCCTCACGGCCCTGAGCGGCATCGGCCTCGTCCTGACCAGCGACATCTACGAATGGAGCGACGCCTTTGTCTCCATCGGCCTCGGTGTCGTGATCGCCGCCGCGTTGATCGGAGCTCTGGTCCATCGTCCGGGCGGGGAGAAGATGATCTCGGCCCTGGAGTCGGGAGACCGGGCAACTGCAGCCGCCGAAGGGAAGAGGGCGGCGATCTGGGGTGCGATCACCGCCGTCCTTCTCATCGTGGCGGTTGTGGTGATGGTGCTCAAGACCGGTGCCGCACAGTGAGCCCGGCCCCCGCTCAGTCGGAGACGCCGATCGAGATGTAGCCGCAGTCGGCGCAGATCTGCCTGACGATGCCGATGCCACCCGGAGCCTCCACGAATTGGTGTTCGTGAGCACCCCCCCGATTTCGGGCGAATGCCGATCGAACTGCACCGAACAAGCCGCTGCGCTCGCCTTCGGGAACCGGCGCGCCCGCGAACAACAGCTCGAGGTCGGGCTCGAGCATCTCATCGTGATCGTCTCGATCCTCGCCGGTGGGCGCCTGGGCCTCCTTGTCGATTTCCAGGTGCCCCAGATCGAGCACGACCTCCCTCGACCCGGTCTCTGCGTCGGCGATCACCGCGGGCCACGGCTCCTCGACAGTGGCAGTGGCAGTCTCCTCATGGATTGGCACGGGCGTGATGTCGTCCACGGCCGGCCCCTCGTCCACGGCCGGCCCCTCGTCGACGGCCGGCTCCTCGTCGACGAACGCGAGGGCGGCATCGGCCGGAAGCTCCTCATAGGAGGGCTCTTCATAGACGGGTGGCTCCTCCCAAGCCGCATCCCATTCCGGGGGCTCGGTCGAGCGGGAAACAGCCTCGAACGGGGCCCGGGTCACCTGCCTCGGGATCAGACCGGGACCGGGTCGAAGTGGTGGTGGGGGCAGGGTGGGCTCATCCACGGGCTCGATCGCCGGGGCCACCTCGACCGCTTCGAGCACCCCGATCCCTTCGGGCATCTCTATCTCTTCGGGCACCTCGACCGCCTCGGGTGGGTCGACCGACGCTGATTCCTCGACCGCTTCGGGCACCTCGACCGTTTCGGTCGATGCCGGGTCCTCGCTTGGCGCGGTGTGTGGCTCGTCGTCGATGGGTGCGGGGATGCTGGAGTAAGCCTCGAGCCGCTGGGCCCACGGCGCCGATTCCGGCTCGGCGGCCGGGGGATTAGGAGCCGGCGAGAAGTATGTAGGGCTTCGCCCGGCAGTCTCGAGATTGAGCAACATCGCCTCCCGGAGCTCCGGGATACGGGATGGCGTGGTGCCGCGTCGGGACCTCCCCACGGCCACCACGCGGCGCGGCATGGTCATGGCCTTGTAGCGGGCCCAGACGCCCGCCATGTGCTCGACGCCCTTGTAGGCGAAGTCGACAGGCTCGTCGGCGATGAAGGTGATCTCCTCGCCGTCCAGGGAAATGGAAAAGGCACTCGAGACCAGGCGGGCGGCATGGACGTCGTACAGTGACCACCGACCGAGCGACTCCCCATCGAGGAGCACCTCGGCCAGGCCGTTCTCGACCACGATCGTCGCCGGGATGCCCGGATGGTCGACTTCCGGCACCCTCACCTGACCGGTGAATCTCACCCTGACACCGTCACTTCTGCGTCCCTACCCGCCCCGTGTGACCCATCAAGATCCCATCGAGGAACTGATTGTCAAGCCCAGAAATGGTGTGGCCGATCAAGCGTAGGCGTCCAGAGGCGGGCAGGCGCAAACGAGGTTGCGGTCACCGCCAGGACCGTCGATTCGGCTCACCGGCGGCCAGTACTTGTCACTTCGCAGCGTGCCCACCGGAAAGGCGGCCGCCTCCCGCGAATAGGGATGGGGCCAGTCATCGCCCGCCACCTGCTCTGCGCTATGCGGGGCGTTGCGCAGCGGATTGTCGTCGGAGGGCCACTCTCCCGTTTCGACACGCGACACCTCGCCGTGAATGCCGATCATCGCTTCGACGAACCGGTCGAGCTCCTCGAGACTCTCCGACTCGGTCGGCTCGATCATCAGCGTGCCGGCCACAGGGAAGGAGAGGGTCGGGGCATGGAACCCGTAGTCGGCGAGGCGTTTCGCGACGTCCTCGGCGGTTATGCCGGTCGCCTTGGTGGTCGGCCGAAGGTCGATGATGCACTCGTGAGCCACGCGGCCGTTGCTCCCTGTGTAGAGGACGGGGAAATAGGGGTCGAGCCGCCGAGCCAGGTAGTTGGCCGAGAGGATCGCCACCTTGCTGGCCGCCCGCAGCCCATCGGCGCCCATGAGCCGGACATAGGCGTAGGGGATGGGGAGGATGCCGGCAGATCCGTACGGTGCGCCGGCGATCGGCCCGAGCCCTGTCTCGGGGCCCGCCTCATCGTTGAGAGGGTGGTTGGGGAGATAGGGGGCCAGATGGGCACGGACGCCGACCGGCCCAACTCCCGGGCCGCCCCCGCCGTGGGGAATGGTGAAGGTCTTGTGCAGATTGAGATGTCCGACGTCGGCGCCGAACCCGCCTGGCTTGGCCAGACCGACCATCGCATTGAGGTTGGCGCCGTCCACATACACCTGGCCCCCGTTCAGGTGGACGATGTCGATGAGGCGCCGGACGTCTTGTTCGAACACCCCATGCGTGGATGGGTAAGTGATCATCGCCGCAGCCAGCCGGTCGGAGTGCTCGCCGGCCTTGGACTCGAGATCGGCCAGGTCGATATTGCCGGAGTCGTCTGTGGCCACGACCACCACTCGCATGCCTGCCATCACCGCAGATGCGGCGTTGGTGCCGTGGGCGGAGGAGGGGATGAGGCAGATATCGCGGTGCCCCTGTCCCAGAGACCGGTGATAGGCGCGGATGGCGAGCAGACCTGCCAGCTCCCCCTGGGACCCGGCGTTCGGCTGGAGCGAAACCGCGTCATATCCGGTGATCCGGCACAGTGCGTCGGCCAACTCGTCGATTAGCTCGCGATAACCGGCGGTCTGATCGGCCGGGGCGTAGGGATGGATCGCCGAGAACTCCGGCCACGTGATCGGGATCATCTCGGTGGTGGCGTTCAGCTTCATGGTGCAGGAGCCCAAGGGGATCATGCTCCGGTCCAAGGCGAGGTCGCGGTCGGCCAGACGCCGCAGATATCGGAGCATCGCGTGCTCGGAGCGGTGAAGCCGGAACACCGGATGGGTCATGAACTCGGAGCGGCGCTCCAGGCCGTCCGGGACCCCACCTGTGGGGGCATCACCGGCGCTCTCCACACCGAAGGCCCGGAGAGCGTCGGCCACGACCTCGTCGGTGGTGGTCTCGTCGAACGCGATCCGCACGTGGTCCTGGTCGACGGCCCCGAGGTTGATCCCCAGTTCGACCGCGGCTTCGATCACCTCCGCCGCCCGGCCCGGTGTCGCCACCGTGATGGTGTCGAACCAGGACCGGTTTACCACCTCGATGCCGCTCGCCTTCAACGACGCAGCGGCTGTCGTCGCCAGGCGGTGGGTCTCCCTGGCGATGTCGATCAGTCCTTCCGGGCCGTGCCAGCAGGCATAGAAGCCGGCGATGACAGCCAGCAGCACCTGGGCGGTGCAGACGTTGGAGGTCGCCTTCTCCCTCCTTATGTGCTGTTCACGCGTCTGCAGAGCGAGCCGATATGCGACGCGCCCCGATGTGTCGTGGGAGACTCCGACCAACCGTCCGGGAAGGGCGCGCACATGTGCCTCCCGGGTGGCGATGAACCCCGGATGTGGACCGCCGTAACCGAGCGGCACGCCGAACCTCTGCGCCGATCCGACCGCGATGTCCGCACCCCACTCGCCTGGGGGGCTCAGCAGGGTGAGGGCGAGGAGGTCGGTGGCCACCGCCACCATCACACCCGACGCCTTGGCCTCCTCGACGAGCGAGCGGTGGTCGGCGACCTCACCGGACGAACCGGGATACTGGAGGAGCAGCCCGAAGGCCGAGTCTGCTTCGAACCCGTCCGAGATCAGGCGTACCTCTACGCCCGCGGCCTCCGCCCGGGTCCTGACCACCTCGTTGGTGGGGAGATGGCAGTCGTCGTCGACGTAGAACACAGGCCTGTCCCCCTTGGCCAGTCGCCGACACATCGCCATCGCCTCGGCAGCGGCGGTCGCCTCGTCGAGCAAGGAAGCGTTGGCTATATCGAAGCCGGTCAGGTCGGAGACCATCGTCTGGAAGTTGAGGAGCGCCTCGAGCCGCCCCTGGGAGATCTCGGGTTGATATGGGGTGTAGGCGGTGTACCAGGCGGGGCTCTCCAGGACATTTCGCTGGATCACTGGCGGCGTGATGGTGTCGTGGTAGCCGAGACCGATGAGAGAAGTCATGACGACGTTCTTCGAGGCGAGATCTCGGAGCCGGGCGATCGTATCCCCTTCGGAGAGGGCAACTGGGAGATCCAGATCGGTGTCGATGATCGCGGCGGGGATGGTCTCGGTGACCAGGTCATCGAGTGAGGCGGCACCGACGGTGGCGAGCATCTTGTCGATGTCGTCGGGGCCGGGACCTATGTGTCGGTCGGCGAAGCGCTCGTTGGGGTTGGGCATCTCTCCTCAGGGTATCGGCGCATCTCGTGTGCAAACGAGATCCCGTGTGAAACGAACCACCGCGAAGGTGGGTGGCTACACGGGTCAAACGTTGAATCTGAACTCGACGACATCGTCGGGGCGCATCACGTAGGTCTTCCCCTCGGTGCGGACCAGCCCGCGGGCTCGCGCCGTCACCCACGAGCCTGCCTGAACCAGGGCCTCGTAGCCGACGACTTCGGCCGCGATGAACCCGCGCTGGAAGTCCGTGTGGATAACACCTGCCGCCTCGGGAGCGGTTGCTCCCGAGCGAATCGTCCATGCCCGCGCCTCTTTCTCGCCGGCGGTGAGAAAGCTCTGTAGCCCGAGCGTGCGATAGGCGGCCCGGATCACCGCATGGAGACCCGGCTCCTCCTGCCCGACCGACGCGAGAACCTCTCTACGGTCGTCATCCTCGAGCCCGCCCATCTCTGCCTCGATCTGGGCATCGAGGAACAGGGACTCGGCCGGGGCGACCAACTCGGACAGTTGCTGACGCAGGGGCAGATCGAGAAGACCTGCCTCGTCGAGGTTGAAGACGTAGATGATCGGCTTGGCCGTGAGCAGATGCAGATCCGCGAACCCATCTGCTGCGGCCATCAGACGTGGCACGCTGCTGACCGTGCGGCCCGAGGCAACCGTTGCTCGGAGCTCCCGCATGAGCTCGACCTGGGAAAGCAGCGACCTGTCGATTGTCGACTCCTTCTCGAGTCGGGACAGGCGCTTGTCGATGGTTTGGAGGTCGGCGATCGCCAGCTCCGTCTCGATGATCTCGATATCACGACCGGGATCCAGGTCGACACTTCCGGGGGACGACCCCCAGACCCCCGAGGTGGCGACGTGAGCCACGCGCTCGGATGTGAACCCACGGACGACATGACAGATGGCGCTGGCATCGCGGATGTTGGCCAGGAACTGGTTGCCCAGGCCTTCCCCTTCGCTGGCACCTTTCACCAGACCGGCGATGTCCACGAAGGTCACCGTCGCCGGCACCACTCGCTTCGACCCGAACATGCCGGCCAATACCTCGAGGCGGTCGTCGGGAATGGGAACCACCCCCGTGTTGGGCTCGATCGTGGCGAACGGATAGTTGGCGGCGAGGACGCCGGCGTCGGTCAGCGCGTTGAAGAGGGTGGACTTGCCTACGTTGGGCAGCCCGACGATACCGATGGAGAGAGCCATCGCCCCCGAGGTTAGGAAGCCCTCGGGGTCGGCCCACTAGCGTCGCCAGCGATGGACCGGATCGCAGTCATTGGCGCCGGGTCGTGGGGCACGACCGCGGCTTCGCTCGCCGCCGGCACCACGCCGACCGTGCTCTGGTCACGCCGCCCGGGCGTGGCGGAGGGGGTGAACCGGGACCATCACAACCCGGTCTATTTGCCCGACATCGAGCTGCCGGGGGCGCTCGTTGCGACGTCAGACCTCCCGGAGGCGGTGATGGGTGCCGACGCAGTGGTGATGGCCGTGCCCTCACACGGGTTCAGGGATGTCTTCTCCGAGGCATCGCCCCTCATCGGGCCGGATAAGCCCGTGCTTTCCCTGACCAAGGGAATCGAACAGGGGACCTTGGCCACGATGACAAAGGTGGTGGCGGAAGTCGCCCGGGGCCATGATCAGGGGCGGATCGGCGTCATGACCGGGCCGAATCTCGCGTCCGAGGTAGCCGCCGGCCAACCCACTGCAGCCGTCATCGCATTCCGGGACCAGGAGGCAGCACTCACCATGCAGCAGGTGTTCATGGGCCCGACATTCCGGGTGTACACACACGACGATGTACCGGGCTGTGAGCTCGGTGGCGCCCTGAAGAACGTGATGGCGATCGCGGCAGGGATGTCGGACGGGCTCGGCTTCGGCGACAACACCCGTGCCGCGCTGATAACACGCGCCCTGGCCGAGCTGACCCGGCTCGGCACTGCGTTGGGAGGTAGGGCCTCGACCTTTGCCGGGCTCGCCGGAATGGGGGACCTGATCGCAACGTGTATCTCGTCCGACAGTCGCAACCATCGTGTCGGCTTCGGTATGGCCAGGGGCATGTCGCTCGACTCGATCGTTGCAGAGATGGCGATGGTGGCCGAGGGGATCAAGACCACCCGGGCCGTCCTCGACCTCGCCACACGGCACGGGATCGAGATGCCGATCGCCTCCCACGTCGGAATGGTCCTCTACGAGGGCATGGACCCGCGTGACGCCGTCCTCAGGTTGATGACACGCGGGGCCAAGGCCGAGACCTGATGGGGCGCTCCCCCACCCGGATCCGTCGTCTCCCCGAGAAGGCGGTCGATGACCGGTCGGTGATCCATGCGATCCTCGACGAGGGATATGTCTGCCACGTCGCCTATCTCATGGACAATCGGCCGGTCGTGATCCCGACTCTCTACGTGCGTGATGAGGAGAAGGTCCTCCTCCATGGCTCGACGTCGTCCGGCATCGCCAGGGCGGCGCGTCGTGGCTCCCCGCTCAGTGTCGCAGTGACTCTCGTCGACGGTCTGGTCGTGGCCAGGAGTGCCTTCGAGTCATCGGTCAACTATCGCTCCGTGGTCCTCCATGGCGAGGGGTCGGTCCTCGAAGGTGCGGATCACCGGCGCGCCCTCGACCTGATGGTGGAGGGCTTGATCCCGGGCCGTCTCGCCGACGTGAGGCAGCCCACCGACGTCGAGATTCGGAAGACGGCCGTGGTGGCCGTACCGATCGACCTGGTGTCGGCAAAGGTCTCATCAGGCCCACCGGAGGACGACCCGGCCGATCTCGGCACCGGGGTGTGGGCCGGTGTGGTCCCGATCGCAACCTCTTACGGGGAGCCGATCCCCGCCCCCGATCTGGAACCCCATCTCGATGTCCCGGACTATCTGAGCCGGTATCGGCGTTCTTGAATCACGATACCCCTGGGGGGCGACCCCCAGACCTCCGACTGCAACCGTGGTAGCTGTTCAGGTGTTCTAGAGATATGGCCAATCGACTGCTGATCACATCTCATGGGACCAACCGCGACGCATTCAGTGCCCGGGATTGGGCCCGATTCGTCTCGATCGGCCTCATCTGGGGCGCCTCTTTCCTCTTCATCGAGGTCGGACTGGAGGTGTTCCACCCTGGGCTGGTCACGTGGATGCGGGTTGGCTTCGGCGCCCTGTTCATGGCGGCCCTCCCCCAGGCACGGGCAACGACCATAGAGAAGGTCGACCGGCCCCGCGTCGCCCTCCTCTCAGTGGTCTGGGTGGCGATCCCGCTGACTCTGTTTCCCATCGCACAGCAATGGATCGACTCGGCCGTGGCCGGCATGCTGAACGGTGCGGTGCCGATCTTCACCGCCATCATCGCCTCGACCCTCCTCCAACAACTCCCGGGCCGCCTCCAGATCATCGGCCTGCTCCTCGGGTTCGCCGGGATCCTCGCAATTGCCCTCCCCTCGGCGGACGGCGGCCAGACCGCCACACTCGGCGTTGCCCTGGTCCTGGTGGCGACGATTTGCTACGGGTTCGCCACCAACATCGTCACACCTCTGCAGCAGGCCTACGGATCGATACCGGTGATGGCTCGCATGCTCTGGCTGGGGGTGATCATGGTGGCGCCCTACGGGATCTACGGACTGCTCAGGTCTGGCTTCGCCTGGCCCTCACTCCTCGCCATGGCGGCGCTCGGGCTCCTCGGCACAGGATTGGCCTACATCTTGATGGGTGGCCTGGTCGGAAGCGTCGGCCCGACCCGGGCGAGCTTCATCACCTATCTGGTGCCGGTGGTGGCGCTGGTCCTCGGGGTCGTCTTCCGTGACGAGATCGTCGCCCCGGTGGTGATCGTCGGCTCTCTCCTGGTGATCGCGGGGGCGATCCTCGCCTCGAGACGGGAGGCCCCGCCCACCCCTGCCGTGACCATCCTCGAGGGCGAGGAAGACAGTGCGGCCTGAGACCCGGCCCGGGGCGGAGACGTCAAGCTGCCGCAGCCAATCGCAGGGCCCTGATGGCAAGGTCCCGGTCACCTAGCCGCCGGCGTAACTCGCGTTCGAGGCCTCCGATCGGGTAGAGGTTCTGGGGGGCCCGGGGGTCCTTGTGCCGGGCCGAGGCATACCTGGGCAGCGAAGCCGTGACCAGATTCGCCCGCCGCATTGCCTCGGCCACGCTCATGTCGGCCTGGACCTCGCAGCGCACCAGCCCCCCTGCCGGACCGGTGCCGTTGGCGAGGCGCAGATACCAGGAGAACCTGCTCCAAGAGGTCGTGGTGAGGAAGAGCGGCGTTCGATGCCCCACGGGGAGGGCCCCCAGTGTGGCCCGCAGGTCGTCGGGGAGATATTGGACGTGCTGTGTCTTCACATACCCGACCGCTCCCTCGACGTGACGTCGATGGGACAGAGGCCCGTCCACCACCATCAGGGCCACGTCGGCATGTAGCTCGGCTATGCCACCCTCCAGGTCCCCCATCCGCTGTTGGATGCCCAGCCAGAGCTCCTCCGGAGTCGATCCTTTCGTGCTCATGACCTGATAGGTCCCGATATTTGTCTCCACCGGGTCGGCGTCGGCGCCGGTGAACACGCCGCGTCTCACCTCTGCCGCCACCACCACGGCCTCGCTGTTGCACCGCACCGCTCCGGCGGCGAAGGTGGCCGCCAGGCCGAAGCTGGGGAACCGACCCTCGTGCTCGATCCACAGATTGGCGTCCACCCGGCGCACACCGTCCACGAACAAGATGTCCGGGGCGGGAACGGCTTCGGGAAGGATCGGGTGCCACTGCTCGGGCGCCAGCTCGACCGAGACATCGACGTTCTCGGTGGCATCGGCCAAATCGGGATCCGACGGCGCCCCATAGTCGGGGTCCCATGCCTCCACCGTGAACCTCATGTCTCCAACCTGGCGATCGAGGCCGTCTCCGAGCCCTTGGTGACCTCGAATCGGACCGGGAAGCGGTCGGCGAGCTCCCGCACGTGGGTGACTATGCCGACCGTGCGCCCGCGACCGACAAGCTCGTCGAGCACGGACGCCACCACATCGAGCGACTCTTGATCGAGCGATCCGAAACCCTCGTCGAGGAACACCGATTCGAGACGTGAGGAGACGCCGGTGATCAGGGCCAGCTGGTCGGCCATGGACAAGGCGAGCGAGAGCGACACCAGGAAGGTCTCTCCACCGGACAGGGACCGGGTGGTCCTGGTCAGCTCGGCGTTGCGGTGGTCGATGACCTCGAATTGCCCCCTCGTCATCTTCAGCGAGTAGGCGCCGCCGGAGAGGTCGTCGAGGAGCCCGTTGGCCCCGTCGATCAGGACATCCATCGCCTCCTCCAAGAGCCAGGCCTCGAAGTTGTTCGACTTGAGATGGTTCCCCAGCGCCGAGGCGACCCGGGCCCGTGACTGTTCCAGCGCCAGCTCGTCTTCCAGCTCTGAGGCGTGAGTGATGGTCTTCTCCATCTCGTCGATGGCGGCCCGCTGCCCTGCCTCGGCCAGGGCCAGATCCGTGCCGGGCGAATCGGTGAACGCGATGCCGAGCCCCTCCAGCCAGTCCCGCTGCTCTCCGACTGCCGCACCAAGGGCCTCATCGGCCTCCTCACGCGCCCTCTCCAATGAAGCCAACTCTCCCGACCGATCGGCCATCTTCCCGATCAGCCATTCGTCGAACCTGTGCCATGACTCGATCGGGTCCTTGCCGGGCAGGGGCGGCTCCTCGGCTGCGACCCGGTCGCGGGCCGCGAGCAGCGCCTCACCGAGACCGACGTCTCGTTCCTCGAGCCCGACGACGATGAGCCGGGCCGCCTCCACCTCCTCCTGCGCCGCCTCCACCGCCTTCTCGTTGGCCAGCCGTGCCTCATCCAATGAACGGGCCGTCTCGATCATCTCTTCGATCGCCTCGGAGGATGGCGCCGCCTCGAGTCGGGCGGTCACCTCGACCAGCTGACGATCGATCTGCTTGGCCTCGCCCTCGGCTCCCTTGAGCGCCCCGCGGGCGTGGTTGGCCCGCTCCTCGACTCGATTCAGCTCCTCGCGGAGCGACTCGATGGATCCGTGAACCTCACGCTCGCTCTCATCGACGGTGCCGAAGACGCCCCCACACACCGGGCAGGGGTCGCCCATCGACAGACCGTGGCGCAGGTCCTGGGCGGCATGGGCGACCCTGGCCTCGTCCAGGGCGATGCGAGCCTGGTCATGGGCCGTGGCGGCCGCCTCCACCTCCGCAGCCAGGGCTGCCAGGTCGAGGGCGGCCAGACGATCGGCCAGCTCGCCGCGTTTCACCTGGTCCTCTTGGAGGGACTCGAGTCGGGCGAGTGCGGGCAGCGCAGCCGCTCGCTCCTGAAGACCTCTCCGCTCCTCGAGGGTGGCAGAGAGCCTGGTCTGAGCGATCGTCATGGCCTCGCCGGCCGCCTTCCTGTCCTCCCCCAACGTCTCGAGGTCACCAGGGATCTGGATGGCGCGTAGACGATCCAGGCTCCCGACCACGGCGGTGTGGGCCTCCCGCGCCTTCCGACAGACGGCGTCGAGATTCTCCAGCATCTCGAGCCGGTCGGGGAGCTCCCTGCTCGCCCCCACCAGGTCCTCCAGCCTCGCACGCGCCCCTTCTAGCTGAGCTTCAGTCGCCACCTCAAGCTTGGCCAGGCTCTCCACCACCGTCTTCGCCCGGCCATCGGCGAGCCTGGCCCGGACGTTGGCAAGCTGCATGACCTCCTCGTAGAGACCCATGTCGAGCAGCTCTCCGAGAAGTGCCTGCCGGTCCTTCGGCCTGTCGGTGAGGAAGTCTGCAAAGGCCCCCTGCGGCAGGACAACGGCCTTGACGAAGTGCTCGTAGCTGAGCCCCAATAGATTCGTCACCTCCGCCGTCACCTCGTCTGCTGTGCCGGCCAGGACCACTTCCTCCTCGCCCCGCTGCAGCCTGGCCTCCTTGGTGCTCGCCCCGGCCCCCTGACGCTCCAACATGCGTGCGGCGGTATAGGTCTCGTCGCCCACCGTGAAGCTGAACGAAACGCGGGCCCGATCGGATTGGGCGGAGATGAGCGGCGCCACCGAGCCCTTCCCCAGACGGGGGATCGAGCCGTAGAGGGCAAACGTCATCCCGTCGATCACACTCGACTTCCCTGCACCGGTGGGGCCCGAGAGCACGAAAAGGTCGGCATCGCTGAAGTCGACCTCGATCCGCCGGCGGTAGGCGAGGAATCCCTCCATGACGAGGTGCCGCGGCCTCATCCGGAGAGCACCTCTTGCTCCAACTCGCGGAACAATTCGACCACCTCGGAGTCATCGACTCCACGGGTGGTGAGATAGCTCTGGAACAGCTCGACCGGGGATCGCCCCGATCGTGTCGCCTCGTCACGTTTCGCCCGCTCCTCGGGGCGAACGACGATGACATCCACAGCTCCGGGTATCGCCTCACGGACCTCCTCGTTCAGCCCGGCTCGCGCCTTCTCGTCCAGGAGGATCTTCACATAGGCGCCCTCGACCTCGGGTGCCCGGGCCACGACCTGTTCCAGGGTGCCCCTCAGCTGGACCAGCCTGGTCCCGTTGACCAGCGGGAGGGGCCGAACCGAAGCAGGCATCGAGGGCTCGGCATCGACCAGCAGGACGCCTTTGGCGTCACTCACCTCGCCGAAGTCGAGCTGCATGGGAGAGCCGCTGTACCAGACCGGTGCGGCGGCGGGTACTCGCTGCTGGCGGTGGAGATGGCCGAGTGCGACGTACGAGAGGCTGCCCGGGAAGGCCTGTGGGGGAATGGCGTATCCGAAGACGTGGGCATCCCGCTCACCACCGCCGCTCTCGGCGCCGTACACGGTGAGATGGCCGGTCAACACGTTTACGCGATCGGGCCCCATCCCCTCGGTGAGCCCGGCGATGATCCTGCGCAGCCGCTCGTCGTAGCCCTGGGCATGCTGGTCGGGATCGAGCTCCATGATCTCGGCCGCCTTGACGATCCCACGCTGCGAGATGAAGGGGATGGCGGCGACTGCAAGGTCGATCGACTCGAAGACGATCAACCCCCCCTCGCCCGGCCTCGTCGGCCTGGCTACGACGGTGATCCTCCCCAGATCGAGGAGTGGCTTGACGGCCTCCAGACGGGCTGCGCTGTCGTGATTCCCCCCCACCACCACGACCGGGCCCACCTCGGCCAGGTCGAGCAAGGCCCGATAGACGATGGCCTCGTCCTCCGGTGATGGGGACGAAACATCGAAGAGGTCCCCGGCGACGAGCGTGACATCGACCCGCTCATCCCCGGCGATCCCCACGATCTCGGTGAGGACGGCCCGATGCTCGTCGACACGGGAGTGTCCTCGGATCTTCCTCCCCACGTGCCAATCGGAGGTGTGGAGCATCCTCACGGAGGGACCGACCGGGCCATGTGGGCGATCGTAGGACGGGACACCGACAGATTCGGGGAGATGCGAGATCGCGCCCGACGGTCGAACCTGGGGGACGACCCCCAGACCCCCGGGCGCTACAGATCCTGGAACGGGTCGATCGGACCGTCGCTTCCGATCGGTGCCGGCGCCGCCTCCGAAGCACGCGTCGCCCAGGCGGGGAAGGGGAACTCGAGAACCAACGGAACCGGGATCTCGGGTTGGGCCAGGAGCATTGTCCCCGGCTTGAGGATGGTGGCCCGCTGTCTCTGGGCCGCGGGGAGGAAGCCGTACTCCTCACGCGACGCCTCGGCGGAGTCGAGCCGTCCCACCACCCTGATCGAGGAGTTGGCGATGATCCTCCGCTCCACTTCGGACGCGGTCTGCTGGGCCCCGATCAGGATCACGCCCAGGGAACGACCACGCTCTGCCACGTCGAGGAGGACCTCCTTGATCGGGCTCGTCCCTTCTCTGGGGGCGTACTTGTTCAGCTCGTCCAAGACGAGAAACAGCAGCTCCTCCGACTGGCCGGCTCGCTCCTTGTCCTCGAACGCACGTCTCACCGCCACACCGACCACGAACCTCTTCGCCCGATCATTCAGGTTGTGCAGGTCGACAACGGTCACCTGATGGCCCTGAACCTCGATGCGATGCCGTTCCGGGTTGGCGATGTCACCCCGGATCAGCCGATCGACATGACGCACCGCCACCTGGAGCCGGCGAACGAAGGCATTCACGGTGCCGGCCCCGATGTGAGGCCCGGCCCACTCGTTGCGGGAATCCTCGTCCTGCACCTTTCGAGTGATCAGGTCGGCCAGCTCCCTGAAGGTGCGAACCGTCTCCCCTTCGACGCGGACCGAGCCCCCGTCGGCCGCCTCTGCGTGGCGCAACTGCGCCATCACGTTGTAGACCACCATCGTGTACTGGGCTCGTTCGTCCTCGGCGTCGGCGAACAGAAAGACCATCAGGTCCTCATGACAGAACTCGGCCAGCGTCCAGAAGAAGGAGGTGAGGTCCGAGCGGCTGCTCACATCGGCCACGGCCCGATCCGATCCGGGACGGGGCGGTGCGAACAACCCGACCGAGCCGAATGGCTGTGCAGGTAGTCCGAGGGCCCGATACAGACGCTCGGCGTCGTCATCGAGGCTGGTGTTGGGCCGATCGAGATGGAGCAGGTCCTCACCCTTGACGTTGAAGATCAGTGCCTTGGTGTTGACAACGGCCGAGCCCAGCACACCAGAGGTGAACATCGAGTGGAGGAGGAATGTGGCGTAGCTGGTCTTGGTGGCCACGCCCGAGACCCCGGAGATGTTCACATGCGCCCCACGCTGCCCGTTGATGAACTCGAGGTTGGCAAAGAGAGGCTCGCCATTCCGTGACGCCCCGACCGGGAACCTCCGATCCATCCGATCGAAGAACAGGGCCTGGTCGCGCTCCTCGTCATGGGCCCGGCGGACCGGCTGGCCGGGGCGGGGCGGGACGAAGATCTCGGGCTCGACCCGGGTCGCGGTCACCTGGGCCGCCTCCTGGACCGCAGCGGGCAACACACCGTCTTCGATCAGGAAGACATCCGAATCGAATCGCGCCCCCTCATGACGGGCGCGGACCTGGCTGATGGTGCCGAAGATCTTGACCAGCTCGCCGGTGGGCAAGACCCGCTCCAGGGCAACCACATCGTCCAGTTCGAGGTACTCACCTTCGGCCACACCCACCCAGAACTCGAGCGGGGTGGCATCGCTGGTCCCGAGCACCCGACCGACCATCTCCTCCATTCGGCGAGCGTAGATCCGGCGTGGGACAGGTTGGGGCATACCGGACCCCAGGCATCTCTCGAGAGACGTCAGTCCTGGCCGAAATCACCCGCCACCGGCAACCAGCCGGGCGCTCCCCAGATATATCGGGCGTCGGCGGTGCCGCTGCTGTTGAAGAACCGGAAGTAGACGGTGTGGTTGCCCGGCCGGAACACCGCCGGGGAGTCTCCCGTCGCCATTCCAGTCCTATGCCACCAGTCGGTCGCCGGGATCACCGTAAACGAAGGTGTTTTCGGCAACGCCCTGGGTGTTGCTGTCTCGGTTATACACCATGCCGCTGGATTCGCGATGGAGCCCGACGGTGTCGGTGCCATCCCCGTCGAAGTCACCGACAAAGGGCTTGTCGCCTGGATCCCCGAATAGGTAGCTGTGCTCGGCGGCACCCAATCCTCCGTCGTTTGGCTCCCAACTCGTTGATCACGTAGATCCAAGCCTCGGATGGTCGATAGATGGACACGGTGTCGCATCCGTCGCCGTCGAAGTCGCCGGCAATCGGAATGTCACCCGGGTTGCCGAAGAGGAACCGGATGTCGGCGATGCCCTGGCTGTTGGAGTTCCTCAGATAGACGAAGCCGTCGGATTGGCGGTACAGGCCAGGGGTCTCGATGCCATCACAGTCCCAGTCGCCCAGGAAAGGGAAGTCGCCGCAAACCGACCAGGAACAGGGAAACGGCGAACAAAGCGCCGACTGCCGATCGAGTCTCGACGTGACGTGACATGTCTCCCTCCGGGCGCAGACGGACAAAGGACGGCGACCCGATTTCAAGGTATTGGCTGACGATCCGGGGCCAGTAGAGGCGAAAACCACTTCGGTTCGGACCTATCCGGTAGAGGGGTTCAGCCTCGCAACGACCCGGGAGGACCGACACCTAGTCTCTGTCGGTGAGCCTGGTCGTCTTCCCCTTCAAGTCGGAAGACCCATCCCTGGTCCTGGGGAACATGGCGATCGCCGCAGCCAATGACGCCATCGACGAGGTCTGGGCCGTCGCTGCCGAGGAGGGTGCCGGGGAGAAGGCCGTCGACCGTGGAGCGGGAGAGATCTCCCGGGCCCACCTCAAACCGGTCTCGGTCCTCCTCCAGCAGCGGCTCGGCAAGCTGCGGCCCGGGAAGGGCGACGCGATGAACACCGCCATCAAACGTGCCGCAGAGGACGGATGGGACCGCGTCCATTTCTACGACGCCGACATCACCAACTTCGATTCCTCCTGGATCGACGGCGCCGAGGCCGCCGCCGACAACGGATACGGTGTGGTGCGGCATCGATTTCCCCGCGCTGCCACCGACGCCATGATCACCTGGATGATCACGAGGCCGGCGTTTGCCCGTATCTTCCCGGGGACTTTCCTTCCCCGGCTCGACCAGCCCTTGGGTGGGGAGGTGCTCCTCACCAGGTCGGCCGTCGAGTCCCTCGCCGGCTCCGAGATGGTACGGGAGCGATCGGACTGGGGCATCGACACGGTGCTCACCTACACCACGTCGGTCATGGGAATCGGCCTCTACGAGCATCATGTCGCCGATGGCAAAAGGCATGCCCTGTATGGCTCGCTCGACGAGCTGAAGGAGATGCTCATCGAATGTCTCGACGCCGCCTGTTCCCTGGACGGCTTACCCGGGCCCGGCTCAGACGCCAGACACGGGAGCGACCCGGCATCGGACCCGCCCGAGGACCTGAAGCGGATCGTCGCCTATGACATCGAGGGCTCGAGGAGGTTGCTGGGCAAGGTCTGGCCAGAGGACGAGGCATCTCTCGTCGCCGCGCTCCCCGACGAGGCCGCGGGTCGGCTCCTTTCGGACGGCCCGGACCGGGTGTTCGGACGGATGGATGCGAACCTCTGGTACGAGGTACATGGGCTCCTGTTGGGACGATTCGTTCTCGGCGATCCCTCCTGGGAGTCGCTTGCCTTCAGGTTGTGGCTGATGCGAGTCCTCGCCTACACCGTCCAACAGGCGTCGCAGGGGTACGACGAAGCGATGGGTTACCTCAGATCGACCGTAGAGCGCTACGAAACGACCGCCTCGTCCTGTTGAGCGGCAGCTTGGACCTCGTGCACCCAGAGGAGGACGACTAACAGGGAGATCAGGGCCACCAGCCCGGCCATCGTCGTGACCTGTCGCATCCCGCCGGCGACGAACACCCGCGGTGCGACCAGGTCCGCCACCGCCCGGCCCAGGCCGCTCGCCACGATCAAGAGCGAGAGGGTCTGCGCCCGGGCTCGAGGGCGGAGCTCGGTGGTCAGCGGTATCGCCGAGATGATGCCGAATTCGATGGCCACGGCGGCCACGAAGAGGACGGCCATGGCCGGTATGAGCTGATCGGAAACCAGCGACAAGACGAGGAGTGAGGCTCCCCCGATACCGATGCCGAGGGCGAGCGAGTTTCGCTTGCCTATGCGGTCGGTGAACCCGGCCATCGTGACCTCCCCGACCAGTTCGGCGAGACCGATCAAAGTCCCCACTCCACCGAGAGCGATCAAGGTCATCCCGAAGCTCGTCTCGAGCCACCCACCGAGCGTCACGAGCACCGATTCGTGGGCGTAGCTGAACAGCACGATGGTCGTCAGCACCAGGATCACCTGCCGGCCCGGGCTGTCCGGGGCACCCGCCCCGTTCCCCGTCCCGTCCTCTCGGTCGAGGAACAGCATCGCCAGGGCGATGCCGAGCATTCCAAGGGAGCCGACCACCCAGAACGGGGCCTTCCAGCTCCAGTTGTCGATCAGCCACCCCGCAGCCGGGGCCCCGATCAGCAGACCGCCCGCCCATGCGATCTCGAGGATTCCCAGATACCGGGCGCGTTGCTCGTAGCCGACCCGCTCCGACACGTAGACCTGGGCGCTGACGTCGATCATGGGCTTGGCCAGGCCGAGCAAGGCAAACCCAACCACCGCCCCCACGAACACTCCCGTCCATGCGGTGACGATGGAACCGGCAGAGAAGACGACCAGCCCTGCGATCAGCAGGCGCCTGCTCCCGGGAACCCTGCCCGCCAGCGACATCACGGCAGCATAGGGGGCGTTGAGGCGCATGGTGCGGTAGCCGCTGACGCCGTAGCGCCCCTGCAGCGAGAGGTTGATCCCCGACAGCGGCCCCACCGCCGTGCCCACGCCCCAGGAGGCCAGCGCCACGAAGGCCAGCAAGGTGTAGCGGCTACCCTCGAGGTCGAGCATTGAGGCCAGCGTCGACACGCCGATGATCGGATGCAGGCCGGCGATGGCGCTGGCCACGATTACCGCGGAGCTCGCCAGTGCCTGGGGCGCGCCGAAGTGCGCGAACAGCACCCAGTCGCCGCCGGTGACGGCGGCGATCAGCGTCGACAGCCCCTGGGTGAAGAGCCCCGCCGCCAGGAACAGCGAGATTTCGCCGCGCATGCTCGGCAGTCGCCTGCGGGTATGCTCGACGATGCGCCGCCGCGTCCAGCGCAGCCCCTGGGGCAGGTTGGTCGCCAGCGCCGCTGCCGGCAGCAGAAAGGTGATGATGCTGACGATCGATAGTCCCGGCGTCAGGCCGTAGTGGAACAGCATCACCAGG
>JAICNB010000077.1 GCA_025928935.1 Acidimicrobiia bacterium | reverse complement strand
TGGCCTCGCTCCGGGGCTCACCCCAGGTCCGGTATCCCACCCGGACACCCTCCAGGGCCCCACCGCTCTCCAGGGTGAGTGGTTCGGGCTCGTGATAGAACTTCGTCTCGTCCGAGACCGGGTAGTCCAAAGCGCTCTCTCGCCTTCAACCTGTCCGTAATTGGGAGCGACAAGTGTCACATACGACACGCTGCGTCCCAATTACCCGAGACGATAACCGGGGGAGGACGGGATCCCACCCCCCGCAGCAGCAAGGGGACCCTGGGATTGGTCCGGGCTGCCGTTGGGTGTCCGGTACCGTTCTCACATGGATGTCGGCGTCGTCCTGCAGACCGATCCACCCGCCTCGAGGGTGATCGAATTGACGAAGAGGGCCGAGGGCATGGGCTACACCCACGCCTGGACATTCGACTCCCATGTGTTGTGGCAGGAACCGTTCGTCATCTACTCGCGGATGCTCGCCGAGACGGAGAACATGATCGTCGGCCCGATGGTGACCAACCCCGGCACCCGTGACTGGACGGTCCTGGCGTCGTTGTTCGCCACATTGAACGACATGTACGGGCCTCGGACGATCTGCGGCATGGGTCGGGGCGACTCGGCGCTCCGTTACATAGGACGGCAGCCGAAGACACTGCAGACGATGGTCGAGTCGATGCAGGTCATCAAGGGGCTGGTGGCCGGTGAGGAGGTCGAGTACAACGGTCGGAGCCTTCGGATTCCCTGGTTGACCCAGGGATGGGATCTGCCCATGTGGGTGGCCGGATACGGCCCCAACGCCCTGGCCACGGCCGGCGAGCACGCCGATGGTTACATCCTCCAGCTGGCGGATCCTCAGATCCTGGAATGGACAGTCGGGGCCGTGCGCTCCGCCGCTGAGGCCGCGGGCCGTGACCCCGACGAAATCGACATCTGCGTCGTCGCCCCGGCTTACGTCGGTGCCGATCTCGCCCATCAGCGGGATCAGTTGCGTTGGTTTGGGGGCATGGTCGGCAACCACGTCGTCGACATGGTCAATCGGTATGGAGAGGACCGCGACAAGGTGCCCCAGGCGCTCTCCGACTACATCAAGGCCCGCGAGTCCTACGACTATGACCACCACGGGAAGTCGGGCAACCCCTCCACAGAGTTCGTGCCCGACGACATCGTCGACCGGTTCTGCGTGGTGGGCCCCGTCGAGGCGCACATCGAGAAGCTCTCCTTGCTCGAGTCGCTCGGTGTGAGGCACTTTGGGATCTACCTGATGCATGACGACATGGATGGGACGCTCGAGGCCTACGGCGAGAAGGTGATCCCCGCCTTTGACTGAGACCGGCAGATCGTCACCGAACTAACGTCTTGGCCGAGGTGTCACCGTCTAATGGCCAAACGCTGCCGACGGGGACCGTCACCTTCCTGTTCACCGACATCGAGGGCTCGACCAGGCTGGTCCAGGCTCTGGGTGATGGCTGGGTCCCGGTCCTCGAGGCCCACAACCGCCTCGTGGGGCAGGCGATAGAAGAGCACGGTGGCGTGGTGGTCAAGACGGAGGGTGACTCGTTCTTCGCGGTGTTCCCCGGTGCCGCCGATGCGCTCACCGCCTCTCTTCAGGCACAACACGCCCTCATGGAGCACGAATGGCCCTCCAACGGCGCCGTGAGGGTGCGCATGGGGCTTCACACGGGTCTCGGGGCGCTCGGTGCCTCCGACTACGTCGGTCTCGACGTGCATCGCGCTGCCCGGATCGCCGACTCGGCCCACGGGGGCCAGGTGGTCCTCTCCGAGCCGACCGCGGTCCTGGTGGAGCGAACCCTCCCCACGGATGTGACCCTGCGTGACCTGGGCAAGCACCGCCTCAAGGACCTGGCGGAGCCCGAGACCATTTTTCAACTCGTCGCCAAGGGTCTACAGGCCGACTTTCCCCTGTTGCGGACTCTCGACGCCATCCCCAACAACCTCCCCAGGCTGCTCACGACTTTCGTGGGGAGAGAGCGTGAGTTGGACGAAGCAGTGCGTCTCTTGGAGACGACCCGCATGCTGACCTTCACCGGGCCCGGCGGCACCGGCAAGACTCGGCTCTCCCTGCAAGTGGCCGCCGAGGTGGCCGACGGCTTCTCGGATGGCGTGTTCTTCGTCGACCTGGCGCCGTTGAGCGATGTCGAGATGTTGCCGGCCCGAATCCTCGAGACGCTGGGCATCCAGGCCTCCGCCCGGGGTGAGTCTCCCGAGATGCGTCTCCAGACCCAGCTTTCAGACAAGGCCGTCCTGATCATCCTCGACAACTTCGAACAGCTCCTGGATGGGGCCCCACTCATCGCGGGCATGTTGCGAGCCGCCCCGAGAGCCAAGCTGCTGGTTACCTCACGGGCGCCCCTCCGCATCAGCGGAGAGCAGGAGCTCCCGGTTCCCCCGCTCGACGTCTCAGGGCTGGGGGTAGGCGATGACGTGAGCCGTCTGATGGAGTCCGAAGCGATCCGTCTGTTCACGGACCGTGCGATGTCGGTCCGACCGGACTTCAGGCTGACCACCGAGATCGCCCCGGTAGTGATCGAATTGGTGCGACGTCTCGACGGCCTCCCGCTGGCCATCGAGCTCGTGGCGTCGAGGCTGCGTCTCCTCACGGTGGACCAGATCCTTTCCCGTCTTGGGGCGAGCATGCTCAGCTCGGGATCGGTCGACCTGCCGGCAAGACAACGAACCATCCAGAGCGCGATCGCATGGAGTCACGACCTCCTCGGGCCGTCCGGGGGCCGGCTGTTCGCCCGATTCTCCGTGTTCAACGGTGGCGCCCGGCTCGAGGAGATCGAGGTGGTTTGCGGCCCGGCGGAGGATCTGGGGGAGGAGGTCATCGATGTCCTCTCTTCCCTGGTCGACCAGAGCCTCATATTCCGGGTCGATGACGCCATGAGAGTCGGGAGCCCGCCCCGGTTCCGGATGTTGCATGTGATCAGGGAGTACGCCGTCGATCGGCTGCAGGAATCGGGGGAGGAAGCCGACCTCTCCCGCCGTCATCTGGTCGCCTACACCGACCTTGTCGAGTCGGCCGCTCCCCATCTGCTCCGCAAGGACCGGAAGGAATGGCTCGACCTGCTCGAGCGAGAGCACGACAACATCAACTCCGCCCTGGATTGGGCCGTCGTCTCCGGTGAGACGGATCTGGCTCTGCGGCTCGCGGCCGGGGCTTGGAGGTTCTGGCAGGCGAGGGGGCACCTCCATGAGGCACGCACCCGGCTCGACCAGGTCCTGGCGATGGAGGGCGGGGAGCAAAGATGCCGGGCCAAGGCGGTGGAGGCCCTCGGCGGGATCCTGTGGTGGCTGTCCGAGATGAACGAAGTCGTCGTCGTGTACCAACAAGCTTTGGAGATGCAGCGCCGGCTGGGCGATCCCAAGGAGATCGCGAATGCGCTGTACAACGTGGCCTTGTCGCTGGCTTTCGGCGATAACCAGGACTTCGATGCTGCCAACGACGCCCTGAACGAGGCGGAGCGGCTCTACACCGAGCTCGACGACGTCGGAGGGCTGGGTGATGTCGAGTGGGCCCGCGGGAATCTGATTGCGTACACGGCCGTGTTTCCCGAGCACGCCCGTGGATCTGGGGCACTCCACAGTCTCGACCTGGCGATCGAGCACACCAAGCGGAGCATCGATTACTACAACCAGGCGGGCAACGAGTTCGGGATGGGTTGGGGTCTCTTCGAGGTTGGCGACATGTCCCGCCGTCTCGGCGACTACGAGCAGGCTTGGGAATACCAGTCTCGAGGACTCGCGCTGTTCGCGGATCACGATGACGTCAGCGGTGTGGTCCTGTTGTTGGCTGCGATAGCCGGGCTGGCGCTGGCTCTGGGTGACCGCCGCCGCGCCCTTCGCCTGGCCGGGGCCTTTCATCGCCTTCGCATCACCTCCGGGACGGAGATCGTGCGTAGCGAGATCAACAGGATCGAGGGGCTGGAATACGAAGTGCTGGAGGCCCTCACCGGCGACGAGGCGATCCAGTACCGGGAGGGCCAAGCGATGAGCCTGGAACAGGCTGTCGCCTACGCCCTGGCCGGCCCAACCGATGCCATCTCACCCTCCTCCCCACCCCACCAGCCGGATTGAAGATCACTCGAAGTTCAACACGGCCCAGATGAACAGGCCGAGAAATCCGGCGGAGAGGACGAGCAGGATCCAGCTCACCACTACGACTCCATTGAGAAAGCGGCGCCCATCGCGGTGGTTCTTGACCAGCACCGTGATGCCGGCGGCGGCGCCGAGGACGGCGCAGACCAGGACCACGGGGTTGTTCTCCACCAGGCGGTTGAGAAAGAGGCCGGCAACCGAGCCCACCCCGAAGCCGGCGAGCAGGCCGACGACGAAGTCATGGACCCACCACCAGACTGGTCGGCGACTTCCCAATGTCGTCGTGGTCACGTGCGTAATCTAGGGCCGGGCAAGCGTATATGAACCGGCCCTGACCGAGCGACACGGGGAAAATGCACCGCATCGGGCCCGTCGACACGGCAAGCTGGCACCGTGGTCGGCGGCCGGCTCCCTCCGGTCGGTAATGAGACAAATTGGTTTGACTTATTACGGTCGGTCTCGTAAGGTAATGAGCGTACCGAAGAACGGGTATTACGTCGGATTCAACAGTCACGGAGGAAGTCCCATGTATGGGCATCCCGCTATCGCATACCTGGTAGCGCAGAGCATCCTCGACGAAAGGCGCGAGGAGGCACGCGCATACCGACATTCCCGGGCCGGGGTAAAGGCCCGTCCCGGGCACAAGCATCATTCGGTGAGACTCGGTCGCTACCGGCTCACCCTCACCAAGGAGGTCTCGGGTGTTCCTCGCGCGGTGTGAGAAATTGGATCGTGACACCTTGATTTGGGCGTCGGATCTACTTGGGATCGTCAACACCAAGGACGGCATGGTGGTTCGCTATCGCTGCGTCTGCGGCGAGACCGCGGAGCTGCTGACCGGCTCCAGGTCGGACGTTAGGGTGAGCGTCCACCTCGGTCTTGCCGCCTGACGCCGCCCGGCGTCGGCATTGCCGGGGGCCGGTAGGCTCGTCGGGCCCGACCGAAAGGAACAAACATGGGACTCGAGAGCACCGGCCGCGCCCACTGGGAAGGCGACCTGACCGATGGCTCCGGCACTGCAACCCTCGACACGGGGGCAGCCGGGCCGATGGAGGTCACGTGGAAGGCTCGCAGCGAGGCCCATGAAGGCCTGACCAGCCCGGAGGAGCTCATCGCAGCTGCGCATGCCGCCTGCTTCTCCATGGCTTTCTCTGCCCGGCTGGGCAAGGCAGGGGGATCCAACATCGTGCTCGACACCGAGGCGACGGCCACTTTCGTCCCTGGTGAGGGCATCACGGGCATTTTGCTCACGGTGCGGGGAGCGGCTGACGGCGTCGGGGAGGAGGACTTCGTCACCATGGCCGAAGACGCAAAGGAGAACTGCCCCGTGTCCAAGGCTCTTGCCGGCAACGTGCCCATCACCCTCGACGCCGCTCTGGCCTGAGCCGGCGTCTCCGGATTGATGAAGGGGGAGCCGGGCTTGCCGGCTCCCCCTTCAAATGCGTTGGATCGATGCTTCGGAATCAAGACCTGATCAGAAGATGAGGATCAGGATCAGAATCAGGAGAATCAGACCTCCGATGCTGATGTACATGGCTCACCTCCCAACCAGATACGCCGGTGGATGGACAGTGTCATCGATGAGCGCAGCATCGACCTTGCGGTTGTGTGCGTCTCCCATACGCCCGCCGAGATAGCCGCCGAGCAGGATCGCGGCTGCGGACACCGCGGCCATGACGACGGCGGCCGTGGTCACGTCGTCGACGTCGATCTGCGACACCCAATTGGGCAGGTTGGCCGCGGCAAAGGCGTTGTACTCGGCCCCAACCCAGGCACCGAGCGCTCCAAAGACCGCGACGAGGAGTAGGAACCACAGACCGGCCCCCAGGCCATTCATACCGCCGTCGAAGCGTGCCATTCGGCCGGCGGCGATACCGCCGACCAGGAAGGACACGAAGGCAACGGCCACTGCGGCCAAGGCGCCGACTATCTCGACCTCGTCCAGGGTGCCTTCTTGGTTGAGCAGGTTGGTCTGCAGCTCGACGTTGGCAGCTCCTGCCGCGAAGAGGGCCCCGAGAAAGACGAAGGTCCCTAATCCGGCCAGCATCCCCAAGATGGAAGCCACCAGATCGGCACCTCCAAATCTCTCTCGAGCCGAGATTCCTTCTTCGGTGGTCCTCACGTCAGAGTGGTGACCTTCAACGGTTTCGGTGTATTCGGTCATGATTTCACCTCCATGGAACGCCGGGACTTACCCCCTCGGCGCAGCCAGAGAAACCGGGCCGACGCTCAGTGGCGCTCGAAGGTGACCAGGGGGATGTAGAACCAGGCCCAGACCGTGACTGCAGCCACGGCCAGGGTGGCGGCGATGGCGAGGCTGTCGGTGAGGGTGAGACTGGAGATCAGGAACACTGCTGCGGCCAGGGCGATGGAGAAGATGATGGTGCCGACGATTGTGATATTCACCGCGATGGCCAGATGCTGTTTGGAATGACGCTCCATGCCGCTTACCGGGGCCCGCAGCCTCTGATGTGCGCTGGGGGCGATGAGAAGCACAGAAGCCATCGCCGAGCCGAAGAACGACACGTAATAGGCGATCCTCTCGGTGTCGGAGATACTCGTGAATTCCGCCTGTAACGGCAGGACCAGGAGGAAGGCGAACAACACCTGCACGCCGGGCAAGGTGGTGCGCAAGCCCTCCATGAGAGAGCGAAACTGATCATCGACATCGGTCTTCTCTCTATCTCCGTTTTCGTTCATGTCGTGCCTTCCTCCACCTGGGTTTACACCCACGTTCCCTGGGTATAGATCAATTCAAACCAATGAGTGAGGTGTGTGATGGGCAAAGACCACGGGCCGTCGATCAAGGACGACGAACGCTACGAGGCTTTGCGTGAAGACGGCATGAGCAAAGAAAAGGCCGCTCGGATAGCCAACACGCCTCCGGACGAGATGGCGGACCGGGGCGGGCCGGGCTCGTATGAAGACTGGACGATGGAACAGCTGTACGAGAAGGCCAAGGACGTCGGCGTCGAGGGCCGATCAGACATGACAAAGGAAGAACTGATCGACGCCCTTCGAGGATGAATGGCGGAGGCAGCAATGAGCCAGTTGGCGATCCCGGCTCGACGATCCGCAGGCGCGGTGGCCCGTCGCGCCGTGGCCACATGGATCGCCGGTCATCCCCGACTCGACGACGCCCTGCTGGCGGTCACTGAGTTGGTGAACAACGCGGTGATCCACAGCGGGCTGCCCTCGGGGTCCCGGTTGACGGTCGGTGTCGAGCCCGACGGCGAGGCGCTGCGTCTGACCGTCGCACATGACGGCGTCAGCTTCGACCTACCCGATTCACTCCGGCCCTCGACGAAAGCGGAGGCGAGCCGGGGTCTCGCGATTGTGGATATGATCGCGGATAGTTGGGGTGTCGAGTCCAGCGGAGGCGCTGTCTCCGCTTGGTTTGAGATTCGCCCGAGGAAAAGTGACGCCCGAATCCGGGAAGGGAGTTCGGAGATGGGGCTTGGCCCGCAACTCGTCCTCGAGACGACCCGCATCGGGGAACAGGACGTGATCGTCGTCACGGGCGAGATCGACCTGGCATCGTCGCCTCGGGTCGAGCTGGCCCTCGAGCCCTACGCGGGGCAACCGGTGATCTTGGACCTGCGAAGAGTCGAGTTCATCGACTCTGCCGGTCTCAAGGTCTTGCTGAGTCAGCGATCACGTCTCGAGGAATCGGGAGGAGATCTCAAGCTCGTCGTAGGCCACGGCGCGGTAGATCGACTCCTCGAGCTGACCGGAGTCTCCGGGGCGTTCTCGATAGCCGAATCCATCGAAGTCGACGATTGACCCAGCCGACCGAAAGACCTCCCTCGCTGGTGGCAGAGATCCAGCTGCCCGATGGGGCCCGTGCGCCTTTCATTGCGCGTCGGGTGGTGAGGGCCATCATCATCGAGGCTCCCGCCAGTCGGGCCGTCGACGCGGCCCTCCTCGTCAGCGAGGTCGTCACCCTCACCTTCGAGAAAGAGGTGTCTCAGACGGTACGTATCGAGGAGATCGGCCGCAGGGCCCGAGTCACCGTGACCAGCAGCGATTCGGTGATCAGCCCCCCGGACGAGATGGTGTCGAGGCTCCTCGACCGGTTATCCGATGGTTGGGGTCAGGATGGGAAGGCGATTTGGTTCGAGCTCGAGCTGGTTCGGCGCCAGGAGCTCTCCCACCTGTCGGATGAAGAGTTGTTCGAGCTTGCTGGAGTCGATCGCGATGCCCGCGACGAGATCTTCTCCAGATATGAAGGATGGGCAGCCTCGGTCGCCAATCGCTATCGCCGTGGCGGGGCCCATGCCGACGACGTCGGGCAGGCCGCCTCGATCGCCCTGGTCAACGCGATCGACCGATTCGACCCCGAGTTCGGAGTCAAGTTCACCACGTACGCCCGCAAGACCATCATCGGCACTTTGAAGCGCTACCTCAGGGATACCACCTGGTCGGTGCGGGTCCCGAGATCGCTCAGCGACACCACGGTCGAGCTCAATCGGGCCGTGTCCGAGCTCTCCCAGAAGCTGGGACGGATGCCTCAGCCCGCCGAGCTCGCCGAAGAGTTGAACCGTCCGATCGAAGAGGTCGAGGACGCTATGGAGGCTGCGCTCGCCTACAACGCGAGGTCGGTCGATGCTCCCTTCTCTGAGGATGACGAGACCACACTGATGCGGGTCCTTGGCAGCGATGACGAGCAGTTCGATCTGGCCGACATCTGGCATTCGCTGGAGCCCCTGATCTCGGACCTCGAGCCCCAGGAGCAAGAGGTGCTGTTCCTGCGGTTCTTCGAGGACATGACCCAGTCAGACATCGCCGAGGTCGTCGGCGTGTCCCAGATGCAGGTCTCCCGCTTGATCAGCAGGGCACTCGACACGCTACGGGCACGGCTGTCACCAGAGTCCGCCTGAAGGTTTGTCGCCCGTTCGGTGCGGGTAAATGAACCCGAAATCAAGGAGGTACTCATGAGAACCGACCGAGCAACGGGACGTGTCGAGAGGACGACGGCCGTCCGGGAACCCTGGAGCCCGGCGCAGATACTCGCCGGGATCATCGGGCTTTTCATGACTGTCCTGGGGGGTGTCGCCTTGGCCCGTCTGTTACCCAGCGACTCCCTGACCGGTGATACGACCACCGTCATCGGAATGGGGTTCAGCGTGGTCATGGCGGTGATCACTCTGCTTCTGGGCCTCGTGTTCCTCGGAGGCGCAGGACGCCCGGCCAGCGCTCGTCAGGGGATGATCTCGCTGGGCATCGCCCTCCTTGCGTTCGGGATTGTGACCTTCATCGAGCCGGACGCCCTCGGCGGAGCGCTCGGTGTCAACGAGACGAGTGGTGTGGTCTACGCCATCGTCGGTCTCATCGCCGCCATCGCCGGGATCACCTCACCCACGATGACGAGTCGGGCTGTGGAACAGCGCGTCGAAGAGGACGAAGAAGTCATTCACGTCACTTGATCGCGGCCGACTGCTGAGGCCTCCACGTGACTAGGAGTGCGGCCGCGTCATCGAAGTTGGCCTCTTCCTTCATCCCGAACAGCTGATCGAGCATCTCCTCTGAGGAGGGCCCGGTCTCGGTGAGTGACTTGGCTATCTCGTCGAGGGCGAGATCGACGTCTCGACTGACACGCTCCACCAGCCCGTCGGTCATGAGTATCAACACATCTCCCGGGTGGAGCTGGGTGGTCCAGGTGGAGCGGGGGAGGGTCACGCCGCTGCCCAAGGGAGGGCCCGTACCCTCCTCTTCGATCCGAACATCCCCGGCCGCGCTTCGAATCAGCAGTGGGATGTGGCCGGCGCGGGTATAGGTGAAACGGCCCTTTTCGACATCGAGGAGCCCGTAGGTGAGGGTGGCGAGCATGTCTGACCCGGCGACCGTTTGGTCGAGAAGGTCGATCTGCGCAGCAGGGTCCAGGACGCGGGCCGTCGTCTGGCCATGAAGGAGATTTCGGAGCTGGGCCATGTGAGCAGTTGCGTCCGGGCCGTGTCCGGCGACGTCACCGATCACCACGGCGAGGTTGTCCTCGGCCTGGTATACGTCGTACCAGTCGCCTCCCGACCGGGTTCTCACCGACGCCGGTATGTAGCGAGCCGCGATCTCGATGCTCTCGGTGTGGGGGAACGAGGCTGTGGCGAACCACTGGCGCAGCCCGTCGCTCAGTTGACCGTATTCGGTGAGAGCCTCCCGACGCTCCCTTGTGGCGAACACCGCATTGCTCGCCAGCAGAATCGAGAGGAGAAAGAGTGATCCGAGGAGGATGGAGTTGGTCCAAAGCGCTCGATCGGCCCGATCCTGTTCGGTGGCAGCGATCTGGCCGATCTGCTGAACCACCTCGGGGATGAGCGCCTCGACCTGGTCGACCCGCGCCGTGGAGGCCGCGAACCATCTGCGCGGCTCGACCATCGGCTCCTCTCCGCCGGCCACTTCGACCGCCGTGATCATCTCGTCGGTCGTGCCGGCCAACGGGCCGGTCCACAGGTCCTCGATCCCTCTGAGCGTTTCATTCTCCGTGGGCCGTTCGGCCGCCTCCTCGGCACGGGTTCGGGCCTCGACGAACCCCTGGTTCACGCCGTCGGTGACCGCTTCGAGCTGAAGCACCATCTCCTCGGAGACAGGCGGGCCCGTGGCCAGCGTCTCCTGCATCAGATGGCGCTGGGTGTGCAGGTCGCTGGCGACTTCGAGGAGGGCGACGGCTAATCGGCGGTTGGTGAGAGTGGCGAAATCCGACGACTGCTTGATCAGCTCACCGGTGGCGGCGGTCGACAGAGCCACCAGCTCGTCATAGAGGTCGAAGGTCGACTCGCCGGCCGGTGCCGAAATGGCCGCTTCTCGAAAATCCTCCAGCGCGACCTCTGCGACCAATAGGTCTCCGATCGAAGGGGTTGCCGTCACCGGGATCTGTTCCCGATGTTCGGCCCAGGAGCCCCTCAAGCCGTCCATGGCCGCGTCGGTGGCTTCGATGGCGGGCTGGTACTGAGGATGGGTGAGGAAGAGGGATGGATCATCCAGAGTCGCGGCAAGCGCCCTCTCCCGTTGCAGGGCAGACGTTGCGAAGATGGCTTCCTCGGCTACCGCAGCCATGGAAACGGTCCGTGTGGCATTGGACAGGGTTATCTGAGATGCCCGCACGGTGACCACGAGCACCGCCAGGACACCGAGCACGATCAGGGCGGCGAGAGCACTCGCCACCGGAACAGAGCTCAGACGTTCCCGGAGCCATCCGGATGCCCCATCTGCCCCGCCGCTCATTGCATCGAGCCCAGTCCACCGGGATCGCCGCTGCGAACCATGGTGTGAGTCCCCTCGAAGCTGTCAGGTGGAGATGGTAGTTCCGGTCCGGTTCGATCGCCGGCGGTGTATCTGGGTCCCGTCCCGTCGCTCTTCCCGGGTGGAGGTGAGAGAGATGAGCATTCACATCGAGCCGGAAGAAGGGGCCGAGGCAGCAGCGCAGATCCCCAACGATCAGTTCGAGCTCCTGGTGAGGATCGTGGTTTGGGAGCTTGCCATGAGGACCAGCCCCGCACAGTTCGAGGAGCAGGTTCGCCAGCTGATCGAGTTTCGTGCGAGGATCGAGCCCGATCTGGCGACGGCTCGCAAGGATCGGGACAACCGGAGATTCGTCGCCTCCGTGCTCGCGGACCTCGAATCGCTTCCCTCGACCGAGATTCGCCCCGAGCCCGCCCGGTCGGAGCCGACCACCGGTCTCTATCTGTGAGATGGCCGAGATGTGGGGCCCGACGTGGCCCACGCCCACCCGAGCGGTAAAGGCCTCCTGAATCCGGCCGATAACAACGACGTGACCAGCTTTCGTGGGATAGCTCACCGGGCTGGGGCCGGGCGCGGGACCGTCCTGAGCCTGGTCCTTTGTGTTTGCGCGCTCTTGGCCCTCCTCGTCTACACGTCCGGTCAGTTCGGGTCTGCACGCACTCTCCAGGTGGCGCTGAGCTTCGTCGTTCCGGCCCTCGTCATGTTCGTGTTCTGGCGGGTGGGGAGGACGCGCCTCCGT
>JAICNB010000092.1 GCA_025928935.1 Acidimicrobiia bacterium | reverse complement strand
CCGGGGGTATCGAGCGAAGTGAGCACCGTGATCGCGAGCACTCCGGTGCCGTCCGACGCGGATCGAAGAGCGCCGACGGCTGCCTGCATCATCTCCGAGCCCCCGGAGGCGTGAACGGTCACCCAACGCGCTCCCGTCTCGCCGATCCGCTCTGCCGCCCGCTCCACCGTGTTGGGTATGTCGTGCAACTTGGCGTCGACGAACACCGGCAGACCCAAGGAGACCACGCGACGAACGATTCCGGGCCCCTCGCCCATCAGCAGCTCGAGGCCAACCTTGAACCCACCCACGTGCGGAGCGAGTAGCTCGGCGAGACCGATCGCCTCCTTCTCACCCGGCACGTCGAGAGCTACGAGGAAGGTGCTCACCAGGGGATCACCCCTCCCACCAGTGCGTCAAGGGTGACCCCGCGGCGATCGAGCTCCCGGCCAAGCTCCCGGACGATGCGGGTGCCGGCCCTGGGCTCGGCGAGCAGGACGGTGCCGAGGGCCACGGCCGACGCCCCGGCCAGCAGGTACTCCACCACATCGGCTCCCGTCGTCACGCCTCCGCAGCCGACGATGGGCGTCCCGGGAAGGGCGCTGGCCACCTCGTACACGCAGCGGAGGGACACCGGCTTCAGACCCGGCCCGCTGTAGCCGCCCACGCCACCGTTGAGCAGGGGTCGGGCGGTTTCGAGGTCGACCCCGAAGCCGAGCAAGGTGTTGGTCAGGGTGAGAAAGGTGGCACCCGCCGCGAGACAGGCCGCGGCGACGCCGACCACGTCGTCGGCATTGGGGGACAACTTGGCGCCGACGGGGACATCGGCGGTTGCGGCCACAGCAGCCACAACCTCCGCCGCCCGGGCCGCATCCAGCGAGAACATTCGCCCGTCATCCAGGTTGGGACAGGAGAGGTTCACTTCCACCACGGGCACCCCGGCGGAGAGCAGGCCCTTGGCCACCATGGCGAACTCGTCCGGCGTCTCCCCGACGACGGAGCCCCAGACCGGGATCTTCAGAGTCGGCAGGACCGGGGTCATCTTCTCTACCCAGACCTCAATCCCGGGGTTCTGGATCCCGATCCCATTGAGCATGCCCGGGCCCGCCGGAGCGAGACGTGGCGCAGGCCGTCCCGGCCACTCCACCGGGGCGACCGACTTGGCCACCGCCGCCCCGAAGGGCGAGACATCGGCGACCTCGGTCCACTCCCAAACCGATCCGACCGTGCCTGAGGCGGCGATGAGCGGGCTGCGCAGCTCGATCGGTCCCAGACGGGCGCTCAACCGATCCGATGCCATTCCTGAAGGCTCCTGGGTCGCTGGATGGCCCCCGGCCCTGCCCGCAGGCTGCGAGCGACGGCCAGCCCGCCTTGAATAGTCGTCACACAAGGGATCGAGTGGCTCCTGGCGGCTATGCGGATGGTCTTCCCGTCGGACCGGGCCTTGCCTCCGCGAGGGGTGTTGATGACCAGATGGATCTCTCCATCCTCCAGCCGTTGCCCGATGTCCCTCGGGCCCTCCCCGACCTTGTGAACCGGCTCGGCATCGATGGCGTGGTGCTTCAAGTAGCGGGCGGTGCCGTGAGTGGCCACCAGGTCGAAACCGAGCATGGTGAAGGCTTGGGCCACAGCCAAGCCCATCGGCTTGTCCCGGTCGGCGAAGGAGAGGAATACCCGGCCCCGGGTGGGCAGGATATGCCCGGCTGCGAGCAACGCCTTGGCGAAGGCGACCCCCACATCGGGCCCGATCCCCATCACCTCGCCGGTGGCCCGCATCTCCGGGCCGAGCACCGAGTCCTCCTCGGGGAAGCGGTTCCAAGGGAGGACCGCGTTCTTCACAGCCACGAAGTCATGCCGCTGCGCCGACTCCGGGACCAGACCTTCCCTACGCAGCTCCTCGATGGTGCTGCCCATCATCACCCGGGCCGCGATGCGTGCCAGGGGCACGGCGGTTGCCTTGCTGATGAACGGGATCGTCCTGCTTCCCCGTGGGTTAGCCTCGAGGACGTAGACGTCGTCACCCTTCACCGCGAACTGGAGGTTGATCAGTCCCCGCACCTCGAGAGCCGCGGCCAACTCGGCGGTGGCACGCTGGATCTCCTTCTGAGCCTCGTCCGAGATCGTGGGCGGCGGTGTCACGCAATCGGAGTCTCCAGAGTGGACGCCGGCCTCCTCGACATGCTCCATCACGCCGCCCAGAAGGAGCTCGGAGCCGTCGTAGACGGCATCTACGTCCACCTCTACCGCGGCCTCGAGGAAGCGGTCGATGAGGATCGGAGCACCGGTCAGCTCCGGATCGCCTTCGCCGTACATCTCGCGGACGTAGTCCGCCAGCTCCTCGACGCTGTAGACGACCCGCATCTTGCGCCCGCCGAGGACGAACGAGGGACGGACCATCACCGGCAGACCCACCTGGTCGACGACGTCCTCCGCCTCTCGGGCCGACGTCGCCGAGCCCGCGGGAGGCTGTCGGATGCCGAGGCTCTTGCACAGCTCGGAGAACTGCTCGCGGTCCTCGGCCAGCTCGATCGACGCCGGAGAGGTGCCGGCGATGTGCACCCCGGCGTCGGCGAGCGACGAGGCCAGATTGAGCGGCGTCTGGCCGCCCAACTGGACGATGACGGCCTCGGGCTTCTCGACTTCGATCACCGACAGGACGTCCTCGGTGGTCAGTGGCTCGAAGTAGAGCCGGTGGGAGGTGTCGTAGTCGGTGGAGACGGTCTCCGGGTTGCAGTTGACCATCACCGTCTCATAACCGGCGTCGCGCAGGGCAAATGCAGCGTGGACACAGCAGTAGTCGAACTCGATGCCCTGGCCGATCCGATTCGGGCCTGATCCGAGCACCACGACCCGGGGCCGTTCGGCCTGGGGAACCTCCGATTCCTCTTCGAAGGTGCCATAGAAGTAGGGCGTGCGGGCCTCGAACTCGGCGGCGCAGGTGTCGACTGTCTTGTACGTGCGGTT
This sequence comes from Acidimicrobiia bacterium, assembly GCA_025928935.1. Lineage (GTDB taxonomy): Bacteria > Actinomycetota > Acidimicrobiia > Spongiisociales > ZC4RG35 > JARDZU01. Next base: position 5,627 of record JAICNB010000092.1, on the reverse strand, counting down.
GATCCCGGCCCCGGCCCGGGCCCTGCGAACCTCCTCTTCGCTGTTGCCCCACAAGTGAGCCAGCTGGCGATCGGAGAACCCAAAGCGCTTGGCCTCTTCGAGTACACCGAAGTCGGAAGCTCCGGCCGCCTCGATCTCGGCTCGCACTTCGACGACCTCTGCCACCTGGTCCACGAACCAGGGGTCGATGGAGCTGAGCCCCGCCACCTCCGTCACCCCCCAGCCCCGGCGGAGGCCCTCGGCCACGGCGAAGATCCGGAGCGGCGTCGGCAGAGCGATCGCTTCACCCAAGTCGTCATCGGTCAGGTCGAGGAGGCCCTGCTCGCCGGGATCGGCGTTCAGCCCGAACCGTCCGTTCTCCATGCTGCGCAGCGCCTTCTGCAGCGCCTCGGGGAAGGTCCTCCCGATCGACATGGCCTCCCCCACGCTTCTCATGGATGTTCCAAGCCGGTTGGACGCCGAGGGGAACTTCGAGAAGTCGAAGCGGGGCACCTTGACCACGACGTAGTCGAGGGCCGGCTCGAACGATGCCGGTGTGGCTCCCGTGATGTCATTGGCGATCTCGTCCAGTGTGTAGCCCACGGCGAGCAGAGCTGCGATCTTGGCGATGGGAAAGCCCGTCGCCTTGGAGGCCAGGGCCGAAGAGCGGCTCACCCTCGGGTTCATCTCGATGACCAGACGTCGCCCGCTGGAGGGGTCGACGGCGAACTGGACGTTGGACCCGCCGGTCTCCACGCCGATCGCCCGAAGCACCGCGATGCCGTCATCGCGCATCTCCTGGTACTCCCGATCGGAGAGGGTCTGGACCGGGGCGACGGTGATCGAGTCGCCGGTGTGCACGCCCATCGGGTCCAGGTTCTCGATGGAGCAGACGATCACCGCGTTGTCGGCGTGATCACGCATCACCTCGAGCTCGAACTCCTTCCAGCCCTCCAACGACTCCTCGACCAGGATCTCGGACACAGGCGAGGTGGCCAGGCCGTTGCGGGCGACCTCGATGAACTGGTCCTCATCCGAGGCGATACCCGTACCTCCCCCGCCCAGGATGAAGGAGGGCCGGACCATCACCGGGAACCCGATCTCGTGGGCGATCTTGACGGCCTCCGTCATCGACCTCGCATAGCCGGCCCTCGGCACTTCGAGACCTGCCTGCTCCATGGTCTCTTTGAAGAGGCCGCGGTCCTCGGCCCGCTCGATCACGTCCAGGTCGGCGCCGATCATCTCGACACCGTGCCGTTCGAGGATCCCGCCTCGGGCCAGCTCGGCGGCGACATTGAGTGCCGTCTGCCCACCCAGAGTGGGGAGGAGGGCATCCGGCTGCTCGCGGGCGATGATCTCTGCGACGACCTCCGCGGTGATCGGCTCGACGTAGGTTGCGTCGGCGAACTCCGGGTCCGTCATGATCGTTGCCGGGTTCGAGTTGACCAGGACCACCCGATAGCCCTCGGCGCGCAGCACCTTCGCAGCCTGGGTGCCCGAGTAGTCGAACTCGCATCCCTGACCGATGACGATTGGCCCCGACCCGATGAGGAGGATCGACCTGAGGTCTCGTCTCGCCGGCATCAGACGTCCTCCTCGATCATCCGTGTGAGGCGATCGAACAAACCTCTCGCGTCACGCGGGCCGGGGGCGGCCTCTGGGTGATACTGGACCGAGAAGGCCGGGATCTCTCGCAGCCGCATCCCCTCCAACGTCCCGTCGTTGAGGTTCTGATGGGTGGGGACGACCGGCCCGAAATCGGTATCGACCGAGTCGGGGAGCAGGTCCGGACCGGCCAGTCCCCTCCTCTCCGGCGCCTCACGGCCGGCGAGTGACCAGAGGTCGACCGCAAATCCGTGGTTCTGAGCCGTGATCTCGACTCTCCCGTCGTCCAGCCTTCGCACCGGGTGATTCCCGCCGTGGTGGCCAAACTGGAGCTTGTACGTCGAGGCGCCGACCGCCAGCCCCAACACCTGGTGACCGAGGCAGATCCCGAACAAGGGCACGTTGCCGAGGAGGCCACGCAGCGTCTCGGTGACGCCGATCAGTGGCTCGGGGTCGCCGGGGCCATTGGAGACGAAGACTCCGTCGGGATCGGAGGCCAGCACCTGATCGGCCGTGGTGCCGGCAGGAACGACCTCGACGTCGAACCCGCGAACGGTGAGGTTGGCCAGGATGTCACGCTTCATGCCCAGGTCGATAGCCACCACTTTCCCCCTGCGGGGACCCTGGGCGCCGAGCGAGTACGGGGATCTGGTCGACACCGACGTGGCCAGGTCACGACCGACCATGGATGGGGCGGAGGCAGCCATCTCCCGCAACTCGGCCTCACTCACGCCTGCGCCGATGGCAGCCGGCATCGCCCCCCGATCACGAAGGTGCCGGGTCAGTCGTCTGGTGTCGACGTCAGCGATGGCCACCACATCGTGGGCGCGCAGATAGTCGCCGATCCCGCCTTGCGAGCGCCAGCTGGAGTCGCGTCGCGACATGCTGCGAACCACGAACCCCGACACCGCCGGGCGAGACGATTGCTCGTCACCGTCGTAGATCCCGTAGTTCCCGATGTGGGGTGTGGTCATGACCACCACCTGACCGGCGTAGGAAGGATCGGTGAGGATCTCCTGATATCCGGTCATCGAGGTGTTGAAGACCGCTTCCCCGGTGGTCGCTCCAGGTGCCCCTACCGACCTACCCCGGAAGACCTCGCCGTCTGCGGTGCACAAAAGGCCGGTCTCGGACGCGCTCAACCCGAGCCCCCTTCGTAGGTGATCTTTCCTTCTCGGATCGTCATCAGCACCCTTCCAGTCAACTCGATGCCGGCGAATGGGCTGTTCGACGACTTCGACGCAAACCCGCCAGGGACCCACCGCAGGTTCGGGTCGAAGAGGACGAGGTTGGCCGGAGATCCCTTCTCCACCAATCTGCCGTGACGGGAAAGCCCGGCGATCCCTGCCGGGGCGATGCTCATTCGCTCGAAGAAGAGCCGGGGATCACCCCCAAGGGCATTGGTGGCCACGACCGCGGCCGCGGTCTCGAGGCCGATCACCCCTCTCGGCGCCTCTTCGAAGGGCACTTCCTTCTCGGCTGTCGTGTGAGGTGCGTGATCGGTCGCCACCACATCGATGGTGCCATCCCTGAGCGCCTCGACGAGGGCGACCCGGTCGTCCCGGCCGCGGAGAGGTGGGTACATCTTGAAGTTGGTGTCCAGCCCCTCCACGGCGGACTCCTCCAGGGCCAGGTGATGTGGGGTGACCTCGGAGGTCACTTCGACCCCCTCAGCCCGGGCCCGCCTGATGAGGTCGAGCGAGCCGGACGTCGAGACGTGCTGGATGTGGAGCCGCGTGCCGGTCGTGGCGGCCAGCAACAAGTCCCGGGCCACCACCAGCTCCTCGGCAAGGGCAGGCAGCCCTGCGATTCCGAGCCGGCTGGCGACCTCCCCCTCATGGAGGTGTCCGGTGGCGGCCAGCGATCGATCTTCGGCGTGCTCCGCGATCAGGGCCCCTGGGAGATCACGAAGGTACGCCATCGCCCGGCGCAAGAGCCCGGCCGTGGGGACCGAGTCGCCGTCGTCGCTGAATATCCGGACACCGGCCTCGAACATCCCATCGAAATCGGCCAGAGCCTCACCAGATCGGCCCCTGGTCAGCGCCCCGGCGGCGACGATCTCGACATCCTCGATACCGGCTGCCCGCTCCACCGCGGCCGTCGCCGTGGTCCGGTCATCGACCGGGGGGTCGGTGTTGGGCATGGCCACCAGTGCGGTGAAGCCTCCCGCCGCTGCGGCCCTGGCCCCAGACCGCATATCTTCTTTCCAGGTCTGGCCCGGGTCACGGAGATGCACGTGGAGATCGACCAGACCCGGCCCCAGCCAGGCCCCGCCGGCCTCGATGACCTGGTGGCCATTCGCCTCCGGCTCGGCCCCGACGGAGTGAACGGTGTCACCCTCGATTACGACGGAGGCGTCCTCGATTCCCGAAGGGGTCAGGACCCTGGCATTGCGGACGACGATCATCGGACACCTTCCAACGCCTCGGCGATGACGGCCATCCTGACCGGCACTCCGTTGGCCACCTGCCGAACGAGGAGCGAACGCTCGCTGTCGGCGGTGGCGTCGTCGATCTCCACGCCGCGGTTGATCGGCCCCGGGTGCATCACGACCCCGGTTGGCTTCATCATGGAGAGACGTTCTTCGTTCATCCCATAGCGACGGGCGTACCCGGCGGACGACGGGATGTCCGCCGACGACCCGCGTTCGGCCTGGATCCGGAGTAGGTAGACCACATCGACGTCGCCGAGCTCGTCGTCCAGATTGGTGCTCGTCCTCACTCCCCACGGGTTGTCCTGGGGCATGAAGGGCGTCGGGCCCACGAGGGTGAGCTCGACGCCCAGGGTGGGCAGGGCGATGAGATGGCCACGGGCGACTCGACTGTTTCGGATATCGCCCACGATGGCCATACGCAGGCCATCGAGTCGACCGAACTCCTGCCGCAGGGTCAGGGCGTCGATCAGGGTCTGAGTGGGATGCTCTCTGCTTCCGAGACCAGCGTTGATGACCGGTCTCCCCGACCAGCCAGCGGCCAGATCCGCGGCGTCAGCCAGAGTGTGGCGAAGGATGAACACATCGGTTCCGATGGCCGTCAGCGTGAGGATGGTGTCCTTGAACGACTCCCCTTTGGTGACAGACGAGAGCTCAGGGCTGAAACCCATCACATACGCCCCGAGCCGGTGGGCGGCCCGCTCGAAGGACAACCGCGTCCGGGTGGATGCCTCGAAGAAGGCGCACGTGACGGTGGCACCCGAGAAAGCCGTCGATTGGGCGCTCGCGACATAGCCCTCGGCCTTGTCGAGGATCTCGGTGAGTCTCTCCCGGCCCCAGCCGTGGAGGGTGATCAGCCCGCTCACGTTGCCCCGTTCCTCTCCACCCAAACCCCTTCCTCACGATCCACTGGCGGGAGTCGGACTCGAACCACCTCGTCCTGGCTGGTGGGGAGGTTCTTGCCGACGTAGTCGGCCCTGATCGGTAGCTGACGATGGCCCCGATCCACCAAGACCGCCAGCTCGGTCCGGTGAGCTCGCCCAACATCGGAGAGGGCGTCGAGGGCGGCCCTGACCGTGCGGCCCGTGTACAGGACGTCGTCGACGACGATCACGCTTTGGTCCGAGATGTCGGCGGGGATGTCGGTCGACGCCGTTTCGTGACCCTGCCGCTGGCGCCCATCATCTCCGCGCATACCCCGGTCGTCCCGGTACTCACCGATGTCGAGCTGACCCACCGGTACCTCGACGCCTTCGAAGTCGGCGATGAGGCTCCCCAGGAGTCGGGCCAGATGGACACCTCGTGTGTGGATCCCGACGATGACGACCGACTCGGCGCCGCGGTGGCGCTCCAGGATCTCGTGGGCAATGCGACGAACGGCTCGCTGGATGTCCTGGCCGTTCATCACCTGTGGCATCGGGGCTCCGATGCGGCGACGATCTCCGGGGGGACACTGCCCATCTCTCTCCTTCCCGGCCTCACAGGACCGTGCTTAAAGGTGAGAGCGACCTTAGTGATGGTTCATGCCCATTCCCAACGTCTCCTCGAAATGGGGACGCAGGAATGCGCTATACGACACGGTGGCTCCCAGTTTCGCTCAGGACCGGGCGCT
>JAICNB010000030.1 GCA_025928935.1 Acidimicrobiia bacterium | reverse complement strand
TGAGCGGGGCCCGGCGATCGCATTGTTCGAATTCCGCTCGATCAGCGCCGGGATCGTCGCCGGTGACGCCATGGTCAAGGTGGCCCCCCTCGATGCCATCTACGCCGGGACCGTGCACCCCGGTAACTATCTGGTCCTGGTGAGCGGGGACACCGCCAGCGTCGATGAGGCGGTCCGGGTCGGCAGATCCGCGGACGGCCTGACCGACATGGTCTTCTTGCCCGACATCGATCCGACCGTGATCGGCGCCGTCACCGGGAACGCGCTGGCCGCGACCATGGGTGATGAGGCGTTGGGGATCGTGGAGACGACGACGGTGGCGGCGGCGATCGATGCCGCCGATGCGGGCGTGAAGGCGGCAGAAGTCGACCTCGGCGCTATCCGGTTGGCCGATGGCCTCGGCGGCAAGGGTTATGTGCTCTTCTCCGGGGTGGTGGCCGAGGTCGAGGCAGCCCTCGACGCCGCCGCGGCCAGGGCGGAGGGCCACGGCACCCTGGTCCGCTCCGATCTCATTGCCCAATTGCACGGTGAGATGGCGGACAACCTGCGGGAAGACCTCCATTTCCTGAGTCGTGTTTCTGGAGGCGAGTGACATGCACTTGGGCCGTGTGATGGGCAGCGTCGTCGCCACCGAGCGGGTCCCGGGCCTGGATGGGGTGCGCTTCCTCATCGTCCAGCCCCTGGACCGGGCCAGCCGACCGGAAGGTGACACTCTGGTCGCCGCCGACGGGGTGTCGATGGCCGGGCCCGGTGAGCTGGTCTACTTCGTGGCGTCCCGTGAGGCGGCCGAGGCCCTCCCCGAGAGATTCGTCCCCGTTGATCACGCCATCGTTGGGATAGTCGACGACGTCCACGTGCGCCCTCTCCACGACGAGGAAGAGTGATGAAAGTCGGGACCGTCGCCGGGACCGTGATCTCGACCATCAACATCCCGCTTCTCGACGAGCACCGTCTGCTTCTCTGCGATCTCCAGGATGTGGACGGGAACGCCTCCGGATACACGATCGCCGTCGATGTGGTGGACGCCGGGGTGGGCGACACTGTGCTCATCCTCGACGAGGGGAGCTCCGCCCGGCAGATCCTCGGCCTCGATCACGGAGCCATCCGCGCCGTGGTCGTCGGCATCGTGGACGAGTTGGTCGTCGACGGCCACAGCCGCCCGCTCACTTAGGGCCCGGGGGCCGATACCACTGTCGGGGGTGGCGCAGTCGAGCCCCTGTCCCTGAGCCGCGACAACCACCAGAAAGCTGCAGCGAGGATCAAGCCGATGACGAGCACGGGGATCCAGCCGATGCCGGTGATGAAGAGCACGAGCAGGGCGAGACCGGCCAGCCCGATGCGAATGAAGTCGTAGTTGAGTGCCACCCATCGCTCGAGGCCCCCGGCCCCAGGCTCAGCCGGCATGAGGTCATCAAGCCGCTCACCCGTTGCCGAGACCCATTTGGGACGCCCGGCGACATGGAAGCCAAGGGCAACGAGGGCGGAGACGACGACGACGGCGACGATGCCCTGGCGGAGCCCGGCCAAGAGATGCCCCAGGATCCCAACAGCGGTCTCGGTGCGGGCAGGGCTGGAAATCTCTCCGATGACTGCGGCCTCGACCCGGCGCAAGACGAGGACGCCTACGACCAAGGCGATGATGACCCCGATACCCAGCTGGATCACGGTGCGACGTCTGGTTGGCGAGACCAGGATGGTGATCACCACCAGGACCACGGAGAGGATGACCAGCCCCCAGGTCAATCGGTCGATGGTCGTCACGGTGTCCTGGACCTCCACCAGCTGGTCTTCGGACATGAGGGTCAGCTGACCGAAGTCGTCGGGCACCCGCTCGCCCAACGACTCCTTGAACTGGGCGATCGCCTCGTCGGCGCGGTCCGAGAGGGAGTCGGGGAGGCTCAGGTCGGGCAGCAGCTCGCGCAGCTCCCCGATCACGACCGAGAGCACCCTGGCGATGATCGGCAGCGTGTTCAGCCGTACCTCACCATCCTCGATCGAAAGGTTGGGGAGGGACTCCATGTCCCCCCGGGCCAGGGCTATCGCTGCCTCATGCCCACGCCGGACGATCTGCGGGATCAAGGTGGTGACCTCGGGCGAGGCCATCACTTCGTCGACGGTGTTGGCGATCCTCTCGTTGAAACGATCGGCGATCGGCCCCGCCAACGCCCCAAGTGTCGGCCTGTCGAACCGCTCGAGGAAGTCCTGACCCTGTTGATCGATTCCGAGTAGGCCGAGAAGCGCGGCGGACAGGAATGCGTCGAGGTTGGCCAGTGGCTCCTGGAGTCTCTGCTCGAGATCGAGGGCGCCTGTCACCTGGTCGGTTACGTAGTCGCCAAGGGCCGCGTTCAAAGCCGGGTCCTGGAGCACCGGCTCGATGGTCTCCATGAAGGCATCGGTGTCGAAGACCGTCTGGTGGACCCAGACCGCCATCATCGAGGCCATGATCGAGATCGAGGAGACGACGACGAGCAGGGCGGCGGTCCACTTCCGCTGCCGCAACCTGCCCGACGTCGTTTCGATCTCGGGTGTCAACTGACGGTCAGACGCCGTCCACTATGTCGCGGCCGTGGGCGGTGAGGGCCCAGATCACAAATATGGCCGACGCTGCGATCAGGCCGCCCCAGATCGGGTAGTAGGGCAGCCAGGCGAAAGCGGCCACGGCGCTCACCACAGCCAGGATCACCCCGATGGTGCGGGCCCATGTCGCTCCGCCGAACAGGGCGACCCCGGCCAGACCGACCACGACGCCGAGGATCAGATGGATCCATCCCCAGGTAGTGACGTCCAACTGGAACAAGTACTCCTGCCCGACCACGTAGAACGTGTCCTCGAAAAGAGCCACCAGCCCGGCGATGGCGTGCCAGAAGCCGATCATGATCATCATCAGAGCGGCAAAGGTGGTCCATCCGACAGCCCAGCCACTCGTGGTCCGCTGTGTCATTGCTCCTCCTCTTCGGCAAACGCCGATATTCGGTGTGCAACCTCAAAGAGTATTCGCCCGAAATGGGTGATTCGGGTCAAATGCGGGCGTTAGCATCCATTTGTCGCACATATCGAGAAAGGTGACGTATGCCTCTATTGGATCTGTTCTGGGCTATGTTGTGGTTCTTCTTGTTCTTTGCCTGGATCTGGCTGCTGATCTCGATCTTCTCGGACATCTTCCGCAGTGACGACCTCAGCGGTTGGGCGAAGGCGTTCTGGACGATCTTCGTGGTGGTCCTGCCTCTCCTCGGCGTCCTGGTGTACCTCATCGCCCGCGGCGGGAGCATGCAGGAGCGCGCCGTTGCCGAGATGGCTGCCCGCGAGAAGGCAACCAGGCAGTACATCCAGGAAGTGTCGAGCGCTTCCGGCGCATCGACCGCCGATGAGCTGGAGAAGCTGGGCAAGCTGCGCGACCAGGGCGTGCTCAGCCCCGATGAGTTCAACGCCCAGAAGGCCAAGCTGCTCGCCTGATCCCACCCGTTTCGATGCCCGGTCTTGGTGGCCGGGCATCGTCGCGCCCGTCGCGAAGGCATCTTCTCGGGTCCCGGAAGAAAATCGGACAAAGCGGTTTAGGAAATCGTGAGGCGGGGTACCGGAGCCTTGCTGAAGTCAAGAACATGGGACGGGCCTGGAATCGCTCCCGCCTCCCTCGGCGAGCATATAGCCCCACCCCGCCCGGTCCGTCCCGGTTCTTGAACCTCCCCCCAACCGGAGCGGAGACTGCTCAGTAGTACTCGAGGTACTCGTCGATCTCCCAGTCCGTCGTGTGACGGCGGAACCGCTCCCACTCGGCTCGCTTCACCGCCAGTAAGCCCTCGACATAGGCGGGGGAGAACGCCTCGACGAACTCCTTGTCTCGTTCCAGGGCGTCGAGCGCCGCCCCGAGGTCTGGTGGCACCGTCACATCTGCGTCCACGTCCGTGATGCAGTCTTTGGTCTCCGCCGGTGGGCACTCCAATTCCTGGGTGACGCCACGCAGCGCAGCGAGCAGGGTCGCCGCCGCGGCCGTGTGCACCGCTGTGGCGCCGTCGGCCAGTCGGTGCTCCAGACGTGTTCCCTCACCTCGGGCCGGAGGGACCCGCACCGCCACCCCGCGATGGTCATATCCCCAGTTGGCGTAGTACCCGTTGAGGGAGCCGGGTTTGAGGCGCTTGTAGGCGTTGACGGTAGGGGCGACGATCGCGGTCATCGACACGTGGTCGTTGACGAGGCCGGCAAGGCACCTTCTCGCCAATGAGCTGAGTCCATCCGGAGCCGTCGCATCGGCCAGGGCGTTCTCCCCGTGCTCGTCGAGGAGGGAGAAATTGACGTGGATCCCGCTGCCGCCGCGCTCCGTGATCGGCTTGCCCATGAAAGCCAGGAGATAGCCGCGCTTCGCTGCGACCTCGCGCGCCATGACCTTGAAGAGGAAGGCGTCGTCGGCGGCCCGGAGTGCCTCGTCGTAGCGCAGGGTCAGCTCGAACTGCCCGTCCTCGTACTCGGAGTTGACCGACTCCAGCTCGATGCCCATGGCATGCGCGGTGTCCATGATCTCTTCGATTGTCCCGCTCGGGTCGACGGCGGTCCCGGTGCCATAGACATAAGAGCCGGGAGTGTGAATCGGCTGCCATCCCCGGTTCTCGTCGGGCTCGAACAGGAACGCCTCCAGCTCGAACCCGACCATTGGGTTGTAACCGGCTGCATTCCAGTCGGCCACCACTCGCTCCAGGATGGAGCGGGGCGCCAGCTCGATGGGCACCCCGTCTTTGACGATAGAGGCGACGACCACGCCGGTGTCCCGCTCCCATCCCGGGCGGATCATGTCCAGGTCGAAATGGGCCTCGACATCGGGGAAGCTCTCGTGATGGGCCCCGGGGAAGGCAATCATCTCCCGATTCAGCTGGAGGGAGAAGAGGGCGACACAGTGATTCGATCCTTCGGCGGCCCGGGCCGCAGATAGGTACTTGCCCCGAGCCAGCCCGAGATGATCGGGCCAGAGGAAGCGAACGCGGCTGTAAGGGACCTCGCTCATTCGCCGTGACACAGTATCAAGCGCACCAGGGCTGCGACAGGGGGTAGCCGGGCCCACTGATACCCTCCCGATGGTGCGAACCCTCGTCGTCGAACACGATCCGCTCTCCACCTCGGAACGGGTCGGTGCCCACTTGGAGAAGCGTGGGGCGAGGTTGGAGTCGTTCGTGGTGGTGGAGGACATCGGTGACCCCTCGGTGGGCAACATCTTCCCCGATGATGTCTACGACCTGGTGGTACTCATGGGGTCGCCTTGGTCGGTCTACGAAGACAGGGTCCAGGGCTGGGTCCAGCCCGAGCTCGCATTCATCCAAAGGCGGGTCGAGGCCGGGAGGCCCCTGCTCGGGATCTGCTTCGGCGCCCAAGCGATCTCCGCGTCGCTGGGGGGGTCGGTGCGGCACTCGTCCCGGCCCGAGTACGGGTGGACCGAGATCGCGCCGAGCACCGATCACATCGCAGCGGGCCCCTGGTTCCAGTTCCATCACGACGAGTTCACCCTGCCGCCACAGGCCATCGAGCTCGCCCGTAACGAATCCGGAGTCCAGGCCTTTCGGATCGGCCGGGCGCTCGCCACTCAGTTCCATCCCGAGATGACCGGTGACCTGCTGGCCTCATGGTGCGAGATAGAGGACGGGGCGACGGAGCTCGTCGACGCAGGCCACGATCCCGCCCTGCTGATCGAGGAGAGCAGGGCCAGGGAGATCGAATCCCAGCCCGCCCTCGAGGCGATGCTCGACTGGTTTCTCGACGAGGTGGCCGGCAATGGCGTTTCCGCCAGGGCGGGCACACCTCAGGATTCCACTCAGATGGACGGGTAGGCCAGATCCCCCATGATGTCGTCGAAGGCGAGATCCAGCTCCAGCAGATAGAACGGGGGCGTGGGCTGGCGTCGTCGTCGTCGCAGGTTCCTGAAGAATCTCATCGATAGGCCTCCTTGGCGGGCTCGACGCGAGGGCAGTCGGTTTCGGATCGCTACTGACAACTCTACTGAGTGCGGGTAGTGCATTGCAACTCGAAACTCGCTAGGCTGCGAGCCATGCCCCGAAAGTCGCTTCAACACCTCGAATGCGCCGTGGCCAACACCGTGGAGATGGTCAACGACTCATGGACCATCCTCATCCTCCGTGATGCGTTTCTCGGTGTCCGTCGCTTCGACGACTTCGTCAAGGACCTGGGGATTGCCCGCAACGTCCTCACCGATCGTCTCGAGCGTCTGGTTGCCGACGGGATGCTGGAGACCCGGCCCTATCAGGACCGGCCACCCCGCCACGAGTACCGGCTCACCGAGCAGGGCAAGGACCTGTTCGACCTGCTGATGACCCTGTGGAGCTACGGGGAGCGCTGGAAGCCGCCCTCGCCCAAGCTCCGCCAGAGGGTGATCCATGTCACCTGCGGCCAGGAGGCCCAGGCGGTGGCCCACTGCGCCCATTGCGGTGAGAGGCTCACCCGACGGGAAGTGAGAGTGGAGCCCGAGCTTCCGGTGGTGAGGGAGCGGGCCGAAGAGGCGCTGGCCCGGACATGACCGTCTCGATCGACTACAGGACGTGCCCCCTGTGCGAGGCGACCTGTGGTCTGGAGGTGACCCACGAGGATGAGAAGGTGGTGCGGATCAGGGGGGACCGGGAGGATGTCTTCAGCCACGGTTACATCTGCCCCAAGGGCTCGACGTTGGGGAAGCTCGACGAAGACCCGGACCGCATTCGAACGCCCCTGATCAAGAGAGAAGGCGCCCACGTCCCGGCCACCTGGGACGATGCCTTCGAGCTCATCGAGGCCCGGCTGCGCCCGATCATCGCCGAGCACGGGCCCAATTCGGTGGCTGTGTACCTCGGCAACCCGAACGTCCACTCGATGTCGGGGACTCTCTATCCCCGGGTCCTGCTCAAGATGCTTGGGACCAAGAGCATCTTCACCGCGGCGACGGTCGACCAGATGCCCAAGCACGTCTCGTCAGGCCTCATGTTCGGCCACCCCGATCTGATCCCGGTACCGGACATCGACCGGACCTCCTTCCTGCTGATGCTGGGCGCCAACCCCTACGAGTCCAATGGCAGCCTGGCCACGGCCCCGGACTGGCCGGGTCGTCTGCAAGCCATCCGGGACCGTGGGGGGAAAGTCGTGGTGATCGACCCGAGACGGACCAGGACCGCGGCGGCGGCCGACGAGCATGTCTTCATCCGGCCCGGCGCCGATGCCCTCTTCCTGTTCGCTATCGCAAACGTCCTCTTCGCCGAGAACCTGGTCGATCTGGGATCGCTCACCGACAACGTCTCTGGTCTCGACATCATGGCCGTCGCGGTCGAACCGTTCACACCGGAGCAGGTGGCGGATGCGACCGGCGTGGCTGCGGAGCGGACCCGCGAGATCGCCCGGGCGCTCGCCGGGTCCGAGTCGGCCGCCGTGTACGGCCGCATCGGAACTCACACCGCCGAGTTCGGGGCCATGGCGTCCTGGATGGTCGACGCACTGAACGTGTTGACCGGGAACCTGGACCGGCCCGGCGGGGCCATGTTCCCCGAGGCCGCCCACGAGCAGCCCCGCGAGCGGCGAGGGTTCCGGGTGGGGAGATGGCAGACCCGAGTCAGCGGGCACCCCGAGGTGAGGGGCGAGCTACCCGTCTCGGCAATGGCGGAGGAGATCCTCGAGCCCGGCGATGATCGCGTCCGTGCCCTGATCACCATCGCCGGGAACCCTGTCCTGTCCACCCCCTCGAGTGATCGGCTCGACGCCGCCCTGGCCGGCCTCGATTTCATGGTCTCGGTCGACATCTATCTCAACGAGACCACGAGGCACGCCGACGTGATCCTCCCCGGCGCCTCCCCGCTGCGACGGCCCCATTACGACTTCGCCTTCAACCAGCTGGCGGTGCGGAATGTCGCCAACTACTCCCCTGCGTTGTTTCCGCTACCTGACGGGACCCCGGACGAGTGGCAGGTGCTTCTCCGTCTCGGCGCCACCCTGTCCGGGCAGGGTCGCGACGCCGACCTCGACATCCTCGACGACGGGGTCTTCGGGATGATGGTCGGGTCTGCAACGGCGAGCCCGGCCTCTTCGATCCACGGCCGGGATCCCGAGGAGATCTTCACCGCCACCGCCGGAGGTCGGGGACCGGAGCGAATGCTGGACTTCCTGGTCCGCACCGGGCCGTATGGAGATGGGTACGGGGCGACGCCCGACGGTCTCAGCCTGCAGCGTCTGAGCGAGTCGCCCCACGGCATCGATTTGGGGCCGCTCCGCCCTCGTCTTCCGGATGCGCTGTGCACCCCGTCGGGCGTGATCGAACTGGCGCCGGAGCATCTCGTCTCGGACGTGCCGAGGCTGCTGGCTTCGGCAGGGCGCATCTCCAACGGCGGCTTCCTCCTCATCGGTCGGCGTGACGTCCGCTCCAACAACTCGTGGATGCACAACATCGATGTGCTGGTCAAAGGCAAGCAGCGATGCACCCTCCAGATCAGCGCCGCGGACGCGGAGCGCATCGGGCTGGAGCCCACAGGTCGGGCCAAGGTGTCATCGGAGGTCGGGGCTCTCGTCGTCCCGATCGAGATCAGCGACGACATCATGCCCGGAGTGGTCAGCCTTCCCCACGGCTGGGGCCACGACCTCGAAGGGTCGGCCTTGTCCGTGGCCTCGGAACGGCCCGGGGTCAACACCAACCGTCTCTCTACCGGCGCCGTGGATCCCGTCTCGGGCAACGCCATCCTCAACGGGATCGCGGTGGAGGTCGTCCCCGCCTGAAGGCCAAGAACGAATGGCTAGGTTGGCCCTCATGGAGACATGGGATGCCATCACGGCGCGTCGCGCCACGAAGGAGTACGACACCCGGCCCCTGGCCGACACCGATCTGGAGAGGATCCTGGAGGCGGGCCGGCGCGCCCCGTCGTCCGGCAACAACCAGCGGTGGGACTTCGTCCTGATCAGGGATCGGGGCCAGCTCGAGCGGATCTCCAAGGTATGGCCCGGGGCGGCCCACATCGCCAACGCGGCCGCCGCAGTTGGCCTGGTTGCCCCATTCAGCGACGACCTTCGGCTCACCGCTTCGATCAACTACGACCTGGGCCAGGCTGCGATGTCGATGATGATCGCCGCTGCCGACCTCGGGATAGGGAGCCGGACCGCGTCCGTGCAGGAATACGCCCTGGCCGCCGAGGTGCTCGGGCTTCCCGACGATCGCAGGCTGACCTGGCTGCTCGGTCTCGGCTATCCCGGGGACCGAGCCTTGAAGCCGATCAAGAACCCGGCGAGAAAACCGCTGGAGGAGATCGTCCATCACGATCGCTGGTGAGATGATGTGGCAGTGGAAGGAGCGGCCAGACACAAGATCGGCATCGAAGGCGCTCTCGATCTGAAGGCGACGCTGCGCCCACTCCACGGGCTGTTCGCCGACGACGGTTGGTGGATGACGGCGGATACCCCGCTGGGTCCCGCATCGCTTCGGATCACCCGCACCACCGATGAGGTGGTCGGGGATGCGTGGGGTGAGGGGGGGAGCTGGATGCTGGATCGGCTGGGATCTATAGCCGGGCTCGAAGACGACCCGGCCCGGTTCGAGACCGACCATCCGCTGGTGGCGGATCTCCATCGTCGTAGCCCCGGTTGGAGGTTCGGCAGGAGCTCGCAGGTGTTCCGGGCGCTGACCTATGCCATCTGCGGTCAGAAGGTGACCGGTCAGCAGGCCATGGCCTCCGTTCGCGGTCTCCGTGAGCGGTTCGGCGCCCCCGCTCCCGGCCCCAGGGGGCTGCGTCTTCCCGCGGATCCGAGGCAGATGGCCTCCGCCCCGTACTGGGTCTATCACGAGCTCCATCTCGAGAAGCGGAGGGCCGACGTCCTGCGTCAGGTGGCGGCATCGGCGACCGACATCGATGCACTGGTCGGGGTCGACACCGGCACCGCCGCCGCCCGGCTCGAGGCGATCCCCGGAGTCGGAGTATGGACGGTGGCCAAGACTCTCTCGGTATCTCATGGTGACCCGGACCAGGTCGAAGTCGGCGACTTTCACCTCAAGCACATGGTGGTGCATCATCTCACCGGCCGGCCGAGGGGTAGTGACGAGGAGATGCTGGAGCTGTTGGAGCCCTTCCGCCCTCATCGGGGTCGGGTCACGCGGCTGCTCCACACTTTGGGCCACGAGCCGAGCTTCGGGCCACGTCTGGCGACGAAGGACTACACCCGGATCTAATCGGCGGCGGCCTTCATCCTACGATCCGCTCGATGATCTCCTATCGGACCGGCAACGACATCGACCTCGACGAGATGATCGAGCTGTACGTCGACTCGACCCTGGGCGAGCGACGCCCGGTCGGCGAGCGGGAGCGCATGGGGCGCATGCTCGAGGAGGCCGATCTGGTCATCACCGCCTGGGATGACTCCCTCATGGTCGGTATCTCCCGCTCGGTCACCGACTGGGTCTACTGCACCTATCTCTCCGATCTGGCCGTGCGGGCCGACTATCAGGGAAAGGGGATCGGCAAGGAGTTGGTCCGGAGGACCCGGGCGGCGACCCCCGAGGCGATGGTCATCCTCCTCGCCGCACCGAAGGCCGTCGACTACTACCCGAAGATCGGGATGACCCGTCATGAGAGCGCCTGGATCCTCCGGTCGGGGGAGGAACCGGTCTAGCTGTCCCGGGCCAGCCAGGCGGCCACCAGATCGCCGACTACATCCGGGTCCTGCAGGTCGCCGTGGCGTGCCCCTTCCACCACCTCGACCAGAGCATCGGCCCCGGCATCGGCGAGTGCGGTCGCGAAATCCGTGGCGAACTCGAGGTCGAGGAGGCCGTCGTTCTCGCCATGGAGGAGAAGCGCCGTCAGCCCCGGGTTCCTCCCCGCCTGGCGCAGCGGGTCGCCGGATGCCCACAGCTCCGGGTCCTCGGCGAACGGGACCCCGAAGAAAGGGAGGATGAGCAGACCCAGCCTGGAGACATCGTATGGCCCGGCCATGCCGACGAACCGATCCGGGATGACGGGTTCTGGCAATGAGCACGATCTTCCGTAGATGCCCTCGTCGAGGGCAGCCAACGCCCCGATATGTGCCCCGGCAGAGAAGCCGACCACTGCCACACTGCCATCCGAGTCCGTGTGGGCGGCCGCGTGGCGGATCGCGCAGGCGACGTCGTCGACCGCTCCGGGGAAGCCTGCCACCCCGTTGGCGAGGGTGTACGCCGTGTTGACTGTCAGGAAGCCGGCTTCAGTCAGGTATGTGGCCAGGTCATTCATCAGGGATGGCGTGCCCGCCACCCAGCCACCGCCATGTACCAGAACCACGGCCGGGAAAGGGCCGTCACCATCGGGCACCAGGACCTGCATCTCGGGGTCCGAAAGGGTGGTGATGGACGTCGTCGGGGATGGGATCGATGACGCGATGGTGGACGGGCCGGCTGTGCTCGTCGTCGGTGATGCCTCGTTCGGGGGTGTCGACGGTGGACCGCATCCCGCAGCCGCCACCGCCAGGGCCACGAACGCGATCAGACGAGGAGGGACGCCGCGTCGCGGTCGAGGTGCCACTCGACCTCCCCCTCACCTTCGTCGAGCCGGCCGGCCGGCGTGATGCCTTCGAAGCTCGCCTTCACTGCCGCCGCCTTGGTCTGTCCCACTGCCAGGACCATGAGCAATCGGGCCCGCGACAGCAGCTCATAGGTCGCGGTCAGACGGTCCTCGTCCAGGGAGGGGACGTGGTTGGAGACGAACCACCGGCCGGTCACGTTCAGGGCCTGTGTGCCGGGGAAAAGCGAGGCCGTGTGGCCATCCTCTCCCACCCCGAGCAGGACCACATCGGGTGGACCGGCGCCATGGATCGACCGCAGGGTGGCGTCGTAGTACGCGGCCGAATCCGACGGCTCGAGCAGGTCGCTCCACCTGGGCCGGTGGAAGACGGCATCGACGTGGTCGAGCAGCGCCGACGCCGCCATGCGGCCGTTGGAACGCTCGTGATCCGGCGGGACCCATCTCTCATCTGACAGCCAGGCAACGACCCTGTCCCAATCGGTGCCGAGGCCCCTCAGCTCCTTGTAGGTGGCTTCAGGCGTCGATCCCCCGGCCAGCCCGAGCGAGAAGCGATCGTGCGACCCGGCAATCAGACCCACCACCCGGCGGGAGGCCGCATCGGCGACATCTTCAGGCCTGTCATGGACGATCACCTCCATCCGGGCACGGTAACCGCCCTACATTGGCCGGATGGCCGCCAGGACAACGATCACCTGGCCCGACGGGAAGGTGTCGGGCCGCATCGCCGGCTCGAGCCCGACCGGGATCCTCCTCGCCCACGGTGCGGGCACCAATCAGGACCATCCGTTCTTGGTGGCACTCCGTGATGGGTTGGTCGGGGCGGGCTCGACCGTGATGACCTTCAACTACCCCTACACAGAGAGGGGCGCGAAACGGCCCGACCGGACCGAGATCTTGGTGCGATGTCATCGGGCCGCCGCCGATCGTCTCGCCGGCCGTGTGGACCATCTGTTCCTCGCCGGCCGTTCGATGGGTGGCCGTATGGCCACCTATCTGGTGGCAGAGGGATATCCGGCCGACGGGGTCATCCTCTATGCCTATCCGCTCCACCCGGCAGGGCGGGAGGACAAATTGCGGATCGACCATTTCGCCGATGTGAAAGTGCCTCTTCTCTTCTTCCAGGGGACCAGTGACGCCCTGAGCCGAATGGAGCTCTTCGACCGTCACATCCGGGCCCTGCCCAATGCCACGGTCGAGCTCCTCGAAGGTGCGAGCCATTCGTTCCGTGGGAAGGCCTGGACGGAGGAGGCGATGCTGGATCGCCTGGTGACAGGCACGACCCGATGGATCGAGTCGATCCAATCTGGCACAAGGTCGGGCGGCGGGCCATAATTGAGGCCTCACCCACCTCCTCAAGGAGTTCCCTGAGATGTCTTCGCAAGTCACTCTGCGCGCCGAGACGGGCCGGGCAACCGGCTCCCGTGAGTCGCGCCGTCTCCGTCGCACAGGACGTGTTCCCGCCATCGTGTACGGGAAGAGCAGCGATCCGATCAACGTCGCCGTGGACGCACACGACCTCCACATGGCCCTTCACACCGAGGCCGGGGCCAACGCCCTGATCAACCTCGAGATCGAAGGCCAGGACCTGGTCCTCACCATGGCCCGCGTGATCGAGCGCCACCCTTTCCGCAACGAATACCGGCACATCGACTTCGTGACCGTGTCTCTGGACGAGACGGTGCACGCCGAGGTCCAGATCCATTTCCTGGGCACCCCGGTTGGTGTCATCGAAGGTGGCGTGCTCTCGCCGAGCAAGACCCACGTCGTGGTGGAGACCCTGGCCACCTCCATCCCGTCGGGGATCGAGCTGGACATCTCGGGGGTGGCCATGGGAGACGCGCTTCGCATTGCCGATCTTCCCGAGCTCGAAGGCGTGACGTACACCGAGGACCCCGAGACGGTCCTCATGAGTGTGACCGCTCCTGCCGCCGAGATCGAGGAAGAGCCCGAAGAGGTCGAGGGCGAGGGGATCGAGGGCGAGGAGATCGAGGGCGAGGAGCCGGATGGCCAGCCTGAAGAAGCTGCTTCAGACGAAGCCGGGGACGGATCGGGGGAGTAACCCGAACCGGGTCGTCATCGGCCTGCGCAACCCGGGCCCCGACTACGAGGGGACACGTCACAACTCGGGATACGAGGTGCTGGCTCGTGTCCTGGAGCGGGCTGGCGAGAAGCTGGGTCGTGGCCCATCCCGGGTGCGAGCCCAGATCACCCAGGTGGGATCCGGCGACAGCCGGCTCCTGTACGCCGTTCCCATGACGTACATGAACGAGTCCGGTCGGGCGGTGCGGGCCTTGCTCGACTACTTCGGGTTGTCGCCTCAATCGATTCTCGTGGTCCATGACGACATCGACCTTCCCTTCGGGCGTCTCCGGCTCCAGGTTGGCGGGGGCACCGGTGGGAACAACGGGGTGCGTTCGATCGAGACGGCCCTCGGGACCCGGGATTTCAGCCGTCTCAAGATCGGGGTGGGCAGGCCGCCCGGGCAGATGGACCCGGCGGACTTCGTGCTCCGCCCCTTCACCAAAGCAGAGCGATCCGAGGTGGAGCTGATGATCGAGGACGCCGCGGACGTGATCGAGGTCTGGCCGATCGACCCCGACCGTGCTCAGGAGATGGCGGCTCTCCGGGGTCGGGAGCGCAGTTAGCCTCCGGCGCACGCCCACGCCCGCCCAAACCCGTTCCCGTTTCGCCGCCCTTCATCTGTCCGGCTGCTTCTTGATGCCCAACGCCTGGGACGTCGGGTCGGCCCGGATCCTCGCCTCCATGGGCTTCGAGGCGATCGCTACCACCAGCTCTGGCCATGCGGCCTCCCTGGGGCGCATGGACCAACGGGTGACGTTGGAGGAGCTATTGAGTCATGTCAACGCCCTCGTCCGGGCCGTGGAGGTGCCAGTAAGCGTCGACGCCGAGCGTTGCTTCGCGGACGACGCCGATGGTGTGGCCACCACCGTGGAGGAGATCGCCGCAACCGGTGCCGCCGGAATCTCGATCGAGGACTACGACACGCGCTCGGGCATGGACTCGCTCGAAGTGGCCGTGCAGCGGGTGGAAGCCGCCGCTGGGGCAGCACGAGCGGCGGGGATGGTCCTCACCGCACGGGCCGAGAACCATCTCTACGGAGTCGACGACATCGACGACACCATCGACCGGCTCGTGACCTACCGAGATGCCGGCGCCGACGTCGTCTACGCCCCGGGTCTGACCGACCTGGGTCAGATCCGACGAGTGGTCGAATCCACCCGGGCACCGGTCAACGTCCTGGCCCTGCCCACCGGGCCCGCCGTGGGGGAGCTCGCCGAGGCCGGGGTGCGCCGGGTGTCCACCGGTGGTGCACTCACCTTCGCCGCGTACGGGGCGATGGCAGAGGCAGCAAGGGAACTGGCCAGCGAGGGCACCTCCACATACGCCGCGCGCGCCCTGTCTCGCGACGACCGCCGGGCCGCGTTCGACGGGTAAGGGAGGAGGCATGCCCGAGCTCGTCGGTGCCCTGGACCAGGGGACCACTTCGACCCGATTCATGGTTTTCGATCAGGCGGGGACCGTGATCTCGGTCGACCAGAGAGAGCACGAGCAGATCTTCCCGAAGCCGGGGTGGGTCGAGCACGATCCGCTGGAGATCTGGTCCAAGACGACTTCGGTGATCGAGGGCGCTCTGGCCGGCGCCGGTTTGAAGGCGGCCGATCTGGCGGCGATCGGGCTCACCAACCAGAGGGAGACAACGGTGGTGTGGGAGCGCCGTACCGGTCAGCCGGTGCACAACGCGATCGTGTGGCAGGACACCCGGACCGCCTCTCTCTGCGCCGATCTCGCGGGCCAGGAGGGCCCGGATCGCTTCCGCCCCAAGACCGGCCTTCCCCTGGCCACCTACTTCTCAGGTCCCAAGGCTCGTCACATCCTCGACGAGCTGGGTTTGGGCGAGCGTGCCGAGCGAGGGGAGCTGGCCTTTGGAACGATCGACAGTTGGCTGGCCTGGAATCTCACCGGTGGGGCGACCGGTGGTCGCCATATCACCGACGTGACCAACGCTTCACGCACCCTGCTGATGGACCTGGCGACTATCAGCTGGGACGCCGACCTGAGCCTGGCCATCGGTGTGCCGACCGCCATGCTCCCCGAGATCGTGCCGTCGATCGGCATCGAGATGGAATGTGCCGCCCCACTTGCCGGCGTCGCCCTCACCGCCATCCTCGGCGACCAGCAGGCAGCTCTCTTCGGGCAGGCATGCTTCGAGCCTGGTGAGGCCAAGAACACCTACGGGACGGGCAACTTCATGTTGCTCAACACAGGCCCCAGCCCCGTCCCGTCACAGTCCGGCCTTCTCTCGACGTTGGCCTACCGCAGGTCGGGCGAGCCCCCTGTCTATGCGCTGGAGGGCTCGGTGGCGGTGACCGGGTCGCTGATCCAATGGCTCAGGGACAATCTCGGCCTCATCGAGAGTGCCGCCGACGTCGAGAAATTGGCGAGGTCCGTGGATGACAACGGCGACGTCTACTTCGTCCCGGCGTTCTCCGGGCTGTTCGCCCCGCACTGGCGCCCGGATGCCCGGGGGGTGATCACCGGGCTCACCCGTTACGCCACTTCGGGCCACGTGGCCAGGGCCGCCCTCGAGTCGACCGCCTTCCAGACACGCGACGTCCTCGATGCGATGACGGCCGACTCCGGGGTCGACCTGGTCGAGCTGCGAGTCGACGGGGGGATGACCCGCAACGATCTTCTCATGCAGTTTCAGGCGGACATCCTGGGGGTGGAGGTCGTGCGGCCGCGGGTGACGGAGACCACCGCCCTCGGCGCCGCCTACGCAGCCGGGCTCGCAGTTGGCTTGTGGTCCGACCTGGGTGAGATCCGAGACTTGTGGGCCGAAGACGCCCGCTGGTCCCCCCGGATGGATGTAGCCGACAGGGAGCGGCTCCACCGCCGGTGGCAGATGGCCCTGCAGCGGTCCCTCGATTGGGTGTGACCATGTTCGAAGGCTTCAGTCTGGAGACGATCGAGACCGACGATCTGGCGGTCAGGGTGAGGATCGGTGGCGAGGGGCCGCCGCTGCTCCTGCTCCATGGCAATCCGCAGACTCATCTCATGTGGCGAAAGGTCGCCCCGAGCCTGGCCGAGCGGTTCACGGTCGTGACGCCAGATCTCCGTGGCTACGGGAAGACTTCCAAGCCGGAGTCGGCGCCCGATCATGGCCCCTATTCGAAGCGGACGATGGCGAAGGACCAGATCGACCTTATGGCGCGGCTCGGGCACCAGCGCTTCTCGGTTGCCGGTCACGATCGGGGAGCACGGGTCGGCTACCGCCTGGCCCTGGACCATCCCGCCTCGGTTGAGAGACTGGCCGTTCTCGACATCATCCCGACGGGTGAGATGTTCGACCGGGGCGGGCGCGAGTTCGGGCTGAGCCACTACCACTGGTTCTTCCTCGCCCAACCGGCGCCGTTGCCCGAGAAGCTGATCGGCACCGACCCGGAGTGGTACTGGAGATGGCACACGACGAGAGGGCCCGATACCAGCTTTTTCGACGACGCCATCGAGGACTACCTCGATTGCTTCGCCGACACCGAGACCGTCCGAGGCATATGCGAGGACTATCGGGCGGGGGCCACGATCGACTACGACCACGACCGGGCGGACAAGCAGGCCGGGCGGAGGATCCAGTGCCCGGTGCTGGCGCTCTGGGCCGGGCGTGGGGCCATCGACCGCTGGTACGACGTGTTGTCGGTCTGGCGGGAGTGGGCCGAAGATGTGGAAGGTGGGACGCTGCCCTGTGGTCACTACCTACCGGAAGAGGCACCCGAGGAAACGGCGGACGCCCTCCTGACCTTCTTCGCTGGAGGCGCGCCACCGATATGATCGGATCCCAGAGCCTGGTTGACATTGCCGAGGAGGACCCCCGATATCAACGCCTGACATCCTCGCGCTGTCCAGGATCCTTCTGGTGCCATTCATCATGGCCTTCACCCGCGCCGAGCAGGTCGACAACGCCCTCGTCATCGCGGCCGCCCTCTTCGCCATCGCCGCCTTCACGGATTTCCTCGACGGGTATCTGGCACGCAAGACGAGTGGGGGGACGCTTCTCGGCGCCTTCCTCGACACCACCGCCGACAAGATCCTCATCACCGGGACGCTGCTCGCCCTTGTGTCGATCGATCACGTGTCGATCTGGCCGGCAGCGATCATCATCTTCCGCGAGTTCCTGGTCATGGCCCTGCGCGGGATCGTGGCTACACAGGGTGGCCTGATCCGGCCCTCGACCTGGGGCAAGATCAAGTTCGGGACGCAGTTCCTCGCCATCTTCCTCGCCTTCTTCCGGCTTCCCGACCGCTGGGGCTGGTGGTATCTCGACCAGTGGGTGATGCTGATCGCGGTGATCGCCACGGTGGGGTCCGCCTGGGGCTACATCTCGGCCTTCTGGCACACCGTCCGGTCGGAGCCAACCCGAACCAGCACGTGAGGGCGGCGGTCACCGGTGGGACCGGGGTGGTCGGCCGCGCCCTCGTCTCGCATCTGGTCGAGCGTGGGCACGAGGTCTCGGCTCTGGCCCGATCGGAAGACTCGGCCCGGGCACTGGAGAGTCTCGGTGCGTCGCCTGTGGAGGGTGACGTGCTCGATCGAGCCGGGCTCGGGCCTGTCTTCTCGGGTCTGGACTGGGTGTTCCATGTGGCTGGAGTCAACGAGATGTGCTCTCCGGACCCCGACTACATGGACCTCGTCAACATCCAGGGGACCAGAAACGTGCTCGAGGCGTGTCGCTCCGTCGAAGTAGGCCGTCTCATCCACACCTCCTCCGCGGCGGCCATCGGCGAGCCACACGGCACGGTCGCGTCGGAGTCCAGCCCTCATCGTGGGTCGTATCTGTCCCGCTACGAGCGATCGAAGCACCTCTCCGAGCGCGTCGTCCGCGAAGAGGCAGAAGGTCTCGACGTAGTGGTGGTGAACCCGTCTTCGGTGCAGGGCCCGGGTCGGGCCACCGGAACCGGGAAGCTGTTGCTCGACGTGCTGAACGGGAGGTTGCCGATCTTGGTGGACACGACGATATCCATCGTCGACATCGACGACTGCTCCGCCGGGCACGTGCTGGCCGCGGAGCGGGGAGTCGACGGTCAGCGTTACATCCTCAGTGGAGCCAGTCTTCCGGTCGGCAGGGCGCTCGACCTCTTCCGGGCGGCGACGGGCCGCACCGTGGCGCCGAGGTTCGCACCGGGCTGGGTGGCCATCGGAGGCGCAGGCCTCCTGGAGGCGGGCGCGCGCCTTCTCGGGCGCCGTCCCCCGGTGTGCCGGGAGATGGTCAGGGTGCTCCGGGCGGGCCATGTCTACGACGGCAGCCGGGCCACCAGGGACCTGGGTCTGGCCTATACCCCGCTGGAGACGACCATCCAGCGAACTGTGGATTGGTTCAAGGGAGAAGGGATGCTTCTGTGAACCGATTCGGGCCATAGGCCCCGATTGGGTTCACAGAACTGCGGGTACCATCGGCTCCCCGATGGCTGCCCCCCTCGCCCCCCTCCTGTCGGGCTGGCGCTCGGCTCCCTTGCCCGACCTGCATGGCACCTGGTCGGTTGCTCCGGGAGGCCGTGCTTTCGCTGTGGCCGGCCTGACCGACCAGATCGAGAAGCCGCTGCTGGTGGTGGTGCCCGGGGAGCGAGACGCCGAGGAGCTCGTCGACGACATATCCCTCTTCTACGAAGGGGTGCTGCTCGCCCCAGCTTGGGAAACGCTGCCTTTCGAGCACGTCTCACCCAACCTGGGAACCATGGCCCACCGCGCCGAGGCGCGACACGCCCTGGGTCTCGAGGGCCCGGTGGTGGTAGTGGCCAGCGTTCGCAGTGCCATCCAGCGAGTTAGCCCCTCTCCGTATCACCCATTGAACCTGGCACCGGGCGACGAGATGAGCATCGACCGCCTGGCGCGGTCGCTGGCAGACCTCGGTTACGGCCGAACCGACCGGGTAGAGGCCCGCGGTGAGTTCGCAGTCCGTGGCGGGATCGTCGACGTGTTCCCGGCCCAGATGGAGCATCCGGTGAGGCTGGACTTCTGGGGGGACCAGCTCGACGAGATCCGCGCCTTCTCGGTGGGGTCCCAGAGATCGGAGGAGGCGGTCCCGAGATTGGTCGCATTCCCGGCCCGGGAGGTGCGCCCCGATCCCGGGACCAGGGACCGGGCGGCGAGATTGGTGAGCACCGAGTCGTGGAGTGCCTCGACCTGGGACCGGATCGCCGAGGGACAGATCTTCCCCGGCATCGAATCGTGGCTGCCGTGGCTGGCAGATCCGGTATCGATCATCGACGCTCTCCCGCACGGCGTCGGGCTGATCGTCGTGGAGCCGAGCCGCGCCCTGGATCGGGCGCGTGAGCTGGTCAAGGAGGAGGCGGAGCTGGCCGCCGCGCTGGCGCCGACGTGGGGTGAGCAGGCTCCGATAGCCGGCGAGCACCCCGCCCTCTTTCTTGACCTCGAGACGAGCCTCTCAGCTCGACCCCATCTCCGTATGCCCTCGAGCCCCACCGGGCCCGGCGACCAGGTCCTCGAGATCCGAGCCCTCGACGCGGTCCCCGGTGACCCGGGGTCGGTCGCCGCGGGGCTGA
This sequence comes from Acidimicrobiia bacterium, assembly GCA_025928935.1. Taxonomy (GTDB): domain Bacteria; phylum Actinomycetota; class Acidimicrobiia; order Spongiisociales; family ZC4RG35; genus JARDZU01. The sequence continues at coordinate 14,480 of JAICNB010000030.1, read as the reverse complement.
CCCGCCTCCTGGGCCGGCGGATCGACACCGTGGTGGCCATGGACGGCGACGGCGCCGCCGATCGGGTGGCATCGGCGTTGGCCGAGCAGGGTCTGTCGATCGACCGCCTCACCCGGCTCGAGACCCCACGTTCTGCGGTGATCCCAGTGGGCATCCACCGAGGCTTCGTCGCCCCGACGGTCGGGGTTGCTGTCCTCGGTGAGCAGGAGATCGCCGGTCGCCGGCGCGCCCATCGCCGGGCCGGCAGGGCGCGGACCGATGCAGCCCAGCAGTATCGGGACCTCACCGAGGGCGACTATGTGGTGCATCACCAGCACGGCATCGGCCGCTTCGAGGGTCTCGTCACCAGGACGATGGCCGGAATCGAGCGGGACTACCTGGTCATCGCCTACGCCGGAGCGGACCGTCTCTACGTGCCGGTGGACCAGTTGGCTGCGGTGCGTCGTTACACCGGTGGTGAGACGCCTCGCGTGTCCCGCATGGGGGGCAAGGACTGGTCCGAGCAGAAGACGAAGGTCCGCAAGGCCGTCGCCGCGGTGGCCCAACAAGTGGTCGAGCTTCACAGGCGGCGGGCCGCAGCAACGGGCCACTCGTACGACGGCGACACGCCCTGGCAGCGGGAGATGGAGAGCGCTTTTCCTTACGAGGAGACCCACGACCAGTTGCAGGCGATCGTGGACGTCAAGGAGGACATGGAGGCAACACAGCCGATGGACCGCCTCGTCTTCGGGGATGTCGGCTACGGCAAGACAGAGGTGGCGATTCGGGCCGCGTTCAAAGCGGTGCAATCGAATAAGCAGGTTGCCGTGCTCGCCCCGACGACCCTTCTCGTCCAACAGCACCACCAGACCTTCGCCGAGCGATTCCAGGGCTATCCGGTGAGGGTCGAGGCACTGTCACGTTTCCTCACTTCAAAGCAGCAGCGGGCCGTCGTCGCAGGGTTGGGGACAGGCGAGGTCGACGTGGTGATCGGGACCCACCGACTTCTCTCCGAGGATGTCCGGTTCAAGGACCTCGGCTTGCTGGTGGTCGACGAGGAGCAGCGGTTCGGGGTGTCCGCCAAGGACGCGATCAAGAGGCTCAAGGTCGGTGTGGACGTGCTCACTCTCACCGCCACGCCGATCCCGAGGACCCTGGAGATGGCTCTGACCGGGATCCGGGATGTCTCCCACATACGGACCCCGCCAGAGGACCGGCACCCGATCCTCACCTATGTCGGCCCCTACGACGAGCAGTCGGTGTCAGCGGCGATCAGGCGCGAGATGCTCCGAGAGGGCCAGGTCTTCTACGTGCACAATCGGGTGCAGTCGATCGACCGGGCCGTGGCACGCCTCCAGGAACTCGTCCCCGACGCGAGCTACGTGGTGGCGCACGGGCAGATGTCCGAAGGGCAGCTGGAACAGGTGATGATCGACTTCTGGAACGGTGAGCACGACGTGATGGTGGCCACGACCATCATCGAGTCCGGTCTCGACCTCCCCAAGGTGAACACGCTGATCGTGGAGCGGGCCGACCTCCTCGGGCTGGCCCAGCTCTATCAGCTTCGCGGCCGGGTGGGCCGGTCGGACCAGCGGGCCTATGCCTATCTGTTCCATCCCTCCGAGCAATCCCTGACCGAAGACGCCCACCGGCGCCTCGAGGCGATCGGTGAGGCCACCGACCTGGGATCGGGCTTCCAGCTCGCCCTGCGCGACCTGGAGATAAGAGGTGCCGGTTCGATCCTGGGTGAAGTCCAGAGCGGCCACATCGCCGCGGTCGGGTTCGACCTGTATGCCGAGCTGGTGGCGGAGGCCGTCTCCGAGCTGGAGGGGAGAGAGCCTGCCACCGAGCCACCCCGTGAGGTGCGGATCGACCTCCCGGTGGATGCCCATCTCCCCGACTCCTACGTGGCCGACCAGGAGCTCCGCCTCGAGGCCTATCGCCGGCTGGCGACGACGGCCACCGGCGCGGAAGTCGACGACGTGGCAGCCGAGTGGGTCGATCGATACGGTCCGCTGCCCCCCGAGGCCGAGGCTCTGATCTCACTGGCCCGCCTCCGGGTCGAGGCGCTCCGGGTCGGCCTCGAGGAGCTGGTGCAACTCAGACACGAGGTGCGGATGGGTCCGGTCGATCTGAAGACCTCACAGGAGGTACGACTCAAGCGGCTCCAACCACGGTCGGTGCTGAACGCGCAGGAGGGAATCATCTTCATTCCCGCTCCCCGGGACCTCGTTCCCGGTCTCATCGGGTTCCTCCGTGAGATGTGGGCCGAGGACCCCTCACCCACGGACTAATCGCCCGGTAGCTAGTACCCTTCAGCCGTTCCCCTTTCCAGCAAGGACTTCGTCTTGAAGAAACTATCCATCCTCCTCGTATTGGCCGCGCTCGGCCTTGCCGCTTGTGGCAGTGGTGGCGGCGTCGCCGCCACCGTGAACGGTGTCGATATCAGAGTCTCCGATGTCGAAGGGCTCCTGAATCCGGCCGAAGGAGCGACGATCCCGAAAGAGGAGTTCGCCGGTGCCCTCGGCTTCCTCGTCCAGCAAGAGATCGTGTCCGAGGCGGCCGAGGCCGATTTCGGGATCGTGATCGAGGACAGTGAGATCGACGCCGAGGCCAACACGATCTTCGAGGAGGCCCAGGGTGAGGGTCAGACGAAGGAAGAGTTCCTCGAGGCGCAGGGAATCACCGAGGATCTCCTGCGTCGCTTCGCCCACAGCCAGCTCCTGGTCGGCGAGATCAGCGAGCTCCTCGAGGCTGACGTCGAAGAGCCGACCCAGCAGGAGATCGACGGTGTGATCAGCGAGGCCGAAGCCCTCTACTGCGCCTCACACATCCTGGTCGCCACCGAGCAGGAGGCCACCGACGTGGCCGCCCGGCTCGAGGCAGGCGAGGAGTTCGCCGCGTTGGCGGGCGAGCTCTCGACGGACACCGGGAGTGGGGCCCAGGGAGGGGACATCGGCTGCTCCGCGCCCGATGTCTACGACCCCGCATTCGCCGCGGCGCTGACCGCCGCCGAGGTCGACGTGCCCACGGACCCGGTCGAGAGCCAATTCGGTTGGCACATCATCCTGCTGCGAGAGGATGAGGTGCCCACTGCGGATGAGGCCAGGGCCACCCTCACCTCGGAAGCCGTCAACGAGGCCGCCAACACTTGGTTCACCGATCAGTTCGAGAAGGCCGAGGTGAGCGTCGACTCGGAGTACGGCACCTGGCAGGCGACTCCGACACCCCAGGTGGTCCCGCCGGCCGAGTGATAACCGTTACCGGCCTGGGTCCCGGCGACTTCGACCGGATCCCCGTCTGGATCAGACACGTCCTGCTCGATCCGCAGGCAACGGTGGTGGTGCGAACCATCGAGCATCCCGCGGCCAGGGAGCTGGCCCAGATGAGAGAGGTCGTGAGCTGTGACGACCTCTACCACGTTCACCACACCTTCGACGAGGTCTACGGGGCAATCGCTGATCGCGTCCTCGAAGCCTCAGCGACGACGCCCGTCGTCTATGCGGTCCCGGGGAGCCCGATGGTCGGTGAGTTCGCGGTCCGGCGCCTGCTGGAGGCAGAGGTGCAGGTCGAGGTCATCCCGGCCGAGTCATTCGTGGACTCGGTGCTCGCCGAGATGGGGTACGACCCGCTCGATCGGGGGCTCCAGCTCCTCAATGGGCACGACCTGCCCGATCCCTTGGTGTTGGACAAGCCGACCATCGTCGCTCAACTCGACCGACCGGAGGTCATGGCCGACGTGGCGGCACGCATCGCCCGTGTCCTACCCGAAGACGCAGTCGTCACGGTCCTGATCGGGGCCGGCTCATCGGACGCGGTGAGGGTGGAGGCCCCTCCGCATGCGATCGATTCGTCCCTGGCCGGATATCGGACGTCGTTGTTCGTCGACTCCGCGCCGGGAGGTCTCATCGGGGCGGTTCGGACCATGTCGATCCTCCGGGTGGAATGCCCCTGGGACCGGGAGCAGACCCACCAGAGCCTCGTCAAGTACCTGGTCGAGGAGGCCTATGAGTTGATCGACGCGGTGGCGAAACTCGGAGATCTTGCCGGAGCTGACGAGCCTGATTGGGTCACGTACGCCGAAGTCGAGGACGAGCTGGGTGACGTTCTCCTCTCGGTGCTGTTCCATGCCGCCATCGCCCGGGAGAACGGCGCCTTCGACATCGACGACGTGGCGGAGGTCATGCGTCAGAAGCTGGTCCGCCGTCACCCGCACGTCTTCGGAGACCTCGACGTCGATTCGGCCGCCGATGTCAAGCGGAACTGGGACCTGATCAAGGACGAGGAGCGAGGCGCCACCCGGGAGTCGCACATGGACGGGGTGCCACCGGGCATGCCGGCGCTGCAGAGAGCGTCCAAAGTCCAGAATCGGGCGGCCAAGGCGGGATTCGACTGGGCGAGGGCCGCCGAAGTGGTTCCCCAGGTCCGTGAGGAGCTGGACGAGCTCGAGGCCGTGCTCGACGATCCGACCGAGGCCGAGTCCGAGCTCGGGGATGTCCTCTTCTCGGTGGTCAATCTCGCCCGCCATCTCGGGGTCGACGGTGAGATCGCGTTGCGTCGGGCGATCGAGCGGTTCGAGTCCAGGTTCCGTCACATGGAGGGCGCCGGCCCGCTGGAGGGGCTTTCCCTCGACGAGCTCAACCAGCGCTGGGAAGAGGCGAAGCCCCACACGTAATTGGGACGAAGAGGTGCGGTCTGCGCACCTGTGGCACCCAATTACGGAGGTGAATCCCCACTGCTGGTAGTTTGCGGGCGAGCCACCGGGGATCGCACCGTCTATGACCCAACCCAAGATCGAGCGGATAGTCGCACGTCAGATACTCGATTCGAGGGGCAACCCCACCGTGGAGGCCGAGGTGCACGCCGGCGGCGGCTTTGGCCGGGCGGCGGTCCCCTCCGGGGCGTCCACGGGAACCCTGGAGGCGGTCGAGCTCCGTGACGGTGGCGATCGCTGGGGTGGCAAAGGGGTGACTCGGGCGGTCGTCAACGTCAACGAACGCATCGCCCCCGCCGTCGTCGGCATGGACGTGACCCGACAGGAACAGATCGACCAGACAATGATCGACCTGGACGGGTCGCCCACCAAGGGGAAACTCGGGGCCAACGCCATCCTCGCCGTCTCGCTGGCCGTGGCCAGGGCCGCCTCGGTCTGTGTCGGCCTCCCTCTCTACCGCTATCTGGGCGGTCCGTCCGCGCAGGTGATGCCCGTCCCCTGCCTGAACCTGCTCAACGGCGGAGCCCACGCTGCCAACTCCGTGGACATACAGGAGTTCATGGTGGTCCCGGCCGGCCTGCCCTCGTACTCGGAGGCATTGCGGGCCGGTGTCGAGGTGTATCACGCCCTGAAACGGGTCATCGCAGGGCGCGGGTTGGGCACCAACGTCGGTGACGAGGGTGGCTTCGCCCCGGACCTCCCCACCAACGAGGCGGCTCTCCAGCTGCTGGTCGAGGCCATCGACGTGGCCGGATACCGGCTCGGTGAGGAGATGGGATTGGCCCTGGACGTCGCTGCCACCGAGATGCACCGTGAGGGCCAGTACCACCTCGAGGGGGATGAGCTGGATTCGGCCGGCATGGTCGATTATCTCGCCGGTCTGGCCGACCGGTACCCGCTCGTCTCGATCGAGGATGGTGTCGCCGAGGACGACTGGGAGGGCTGGAAGCTGCTGACCGATCGTCTCGGGGAAGGGACCCAGCTCGTCGGGGATGACCTGTTCGTGACCAATGAGGAGATCTTGCGCCGGGGCATCGGCGAAGGAGTGGCGAACGCCATCCTGATCAAGGTCAACCAGATCGGGTCGGTTTCCGAGACCCTCCACACCATGAGCACTGCCCGGGGCGCCGCTTACGCCACCATGGTGAGCCATCGCTCGGGGGAGACGGAAGACAGCTTCATCTCCCATCTGGCGGTTGCCACCAACTCGGGCCAGATCAAGACCGGCGCGCCCGCCCGGGGTGAGCGGACCGCCAAGTACAACCAGTTGCTCCGGATCGAAGAGAGCCTGGGCAGCGAGGCGCGGTACGCCGGATGGGACGTGTTCCGGAGATGACCCTCTTGCGTCGCCCCGGGGTAGCCCTGGTCACTCTTCTCTTTCTGTTGCTGGGTGCGGCTTTCCTCACCCAGGTCGTGCCCTATCGGCAGATCATCGACTCGCAGCGACAGGTGACCGATGCCCAGGCGCATCTGACCCAGTTGGAAGAGGAGAACGCGGCCCTTCAGGCCGACGTCGACGCATTGGGCACCGACGCAGAGATCGAGAAGCTGGCCCGGGAGAAACTCGGGTATGTCCGTCCCGGGGAGACCGCCTACGTGGTCCTCGATCCGCCGGGGGGCGCCGGGCCGGCCCAAGAGACCGTCGAGCCCTTGGTAGCCGATGAGCGCACGTGGGTGGAGCGGGTCTGGGACTTCTTGTCGGGTGGAGACCTGGACAGCGGTGGATGACCCGGTCCGATCACACTTCAGATGATCGTCAGGTCATCGAGACCCAGATCGGCCGGCCACTCAGGGCAGATTCCACGCCGGTCTCCCGCTGTCACCTCGGGCTCCCGGTCGTGGTGCGGGTGCCTCCCTTCCTCGACGACGGCACACCGTTTCCCACCGTCTACTGGCTGACCTGCCCGCTCGCGGTGGGTCGCATCGCCCGTCTCGAGGGCAGCGGCGGGATAAGGCGCCTCGAGCAGAAAGCCGAGGCCGATGCCGGTTTCGGGCTGGCTCTCGCCGAGGCGGGTGCCGCCTACCAGGCGGAGCGGGACGCCCTGGTCCCTCCCGGGGCGTCACCGGCGCCATCGGGAGGCATCGGCGGGACCAGGGCCGGGATCAAGTGCCTCCATGCGCACTATGCCCATACCCGGGCCGGTGGTGAGAACCCTGTGGGTCACCTGGTGCAGGACTGGGTCGAGCCGCTGGACTGCGTGGTCCCTTGTGTGGTCGGGGGCGAGATGAACCCGGACTGGGTGCCGGCTCCGTGAAGGTGGGGGTCGTCGACATCGGGACCAACTCGATGCGACTCCTCATCACAGACGGCGCCGCAGAAGTCGGCCGTTGGGTCGAGGTGACCGGGCTGGGTCGGGGCGTCGACCGGACCGGCATCCTCTCCACGGCCGGGATCGAGGATTCGATGGCGGCTCTACGCCGGTTTGGCGCCGAGATGGATGGCGCCGGGGTGGGGCGACGGGTCGCCATGGCCACCTCGGCTTCCCGCGATGCAGCCAACCGCGAGGAATTCTTCGATCTGGCCGAGTCTGCACTGGGGGTGAGACCGAGGCTGATCACGGGCGAGGAGGAAGCCCGCCTCGCCTTTGTCGGAGCCACAGCCGAAGCACGGTTGCCGGGACCCCTTGTCGTGTCGGACATCGGCGGGGGTAGCACCGAGCTGGTGACCTCCGGTAGCGGGACGTCCTACCTGATCGGTTCGGTCCGGCTCACCGAGCGGGTCATCCCCAGCCGACCGGCCCCGCCGGCCGAGCTGTCTGCGGCCCGCGCACTGGCCGCAGGCGTCTTCGCCGAGGTGGATCTCCCGGTGAGAGCCCTGATCGGGGTCGCAGGCACCTGGACCAGCCTGGCGGCAATGGGTCAGGACCAGCCTTGGCATGGGCGAGAGTCGGTGCTCGGCTACACCGTGACCAAGGCCGATCTCACATCGCTGATCGAATTGCTGGCTTCTATGACGGTGGAGGACACGGCGGCAATCCCGGCCCTGGACCCGAAGAGGGCACCGGTGATCCTGGGTGGCGCCCTCGTGGCCGAGGCGGTGATGGCAGCCTTGGGGGTGGAGGAGGCCACGGTGTCGGAGCATGACACCCTCGATGGTCTCGCCATGGAGTTGCTCGCTTTACCCTGAGCCGAAACCCGGCCCGGGTGGCGGAATGCAGACGCGAGGGGCTTAAACCCCCTTGAGCCGAACAGGCTCGTGTGGGTTCGAATCCCACCCCGGGCACGAGAGAGGAGGGCTGGGATGAGGCATCCCGAAGTCGACGTCTGGTTCGAGAAGAAGCAGCATCCCATGGAGGATGCGATGCAGGCTGTGCGCGAGACGACGCTCGCTGCCGACCCCCGGATCACCGAGTCGATCAAATGGTCCACGCCCACTTTTTCGTACGAGGGGAACATCTTCAGCTTCAACCCTGCGAAGAAGTTCGTCAGTCTTCTCTTCCACAGCGGAGCCAAGATCCCGGGCGATCACCCCGGCCTCGAGGGTGACGGTGACACGGCACGGGTGATGAGGTTCACCGACGTCGAAGACGTGAGGCGGCGAGGCGGTGAGCTGACCGAGGTGTTGGAGGCCTGGTGCCGCTGGAAGGACGGCTCCTGACTCGCGTCGGCGGTCTTCAGCGGCTTGCCTCGATGGATGTGGAGATCGTGGGACCCGGGCCGGTGGGTGGGGGAGGGGAGAGGAACCGGGCCCGGGCCCCACGACGCGCGTGGGCAGATCTATCTCCCTTGTGGTTTCACCTTTCCCACATTGATCTACCCCCGTTCGACAAAGTGTAACCAGACCGGGCGGGGTACCCAGGGGTCACCGCAGTAGCGTTCTGACGTGGCCGCATACCCATCGGAGTACGAACTGGACGTGGCCCTGCGCGATGGGGGCGGGGCGCGCGTCCGACCGATCAAACCCGACGACGGCCCCCTCCTGGTCGAGTTCTTCGAGCGTCTCGGGCCCGAGTCTCGCTATTTCCGCTTCTTCAGGATCAAGGAGACACTGGAGCCGAAGGAAGTCGAGTTCTTCACCCATGTCGACTATTCCGATCGGATGGCGCTGATCGCCTTGCTCGATGGGAAGATGATCGGTCTGGCCAGCTACGACCGGGAGGGGGATGCGAACAGCACTGCCGAGGTTGCCTTCGCAGTGGCCGATGAGCACCAGGGGCGGGGCATCGGCACCCAGCTTCTCCAACTGCTCACCAACCACGCCCGGGCACGTGGGGTGGAGCGGTTCGAGGCTTTCGTCCTTCCTGAGAACAGGCAAATGATGCGGCTGTTCCGCAACTCCGGGTACGAGCTCACCCGGACAATCGACGAAGGAGTGTTCACTGTGGACTTTCCGGTGGCAGCGAGCGAAGGCGCTCTACAAGCGGAATGGGAGCGGGAGAAGCGCTCGGTGGCGGCGTCGATCCTCCCGCTGTTCTTTCCTCGCTCGATCGCGGTGATCGGAGCATCGACCGACCCCACGTCGATCGGTGGCCGCCTGTTCCGCAACATCCTCAATGGAGGTTTCACCGGGCCCCTCTACCCGGTCAACCCCAAGACCAAGGTGATCGGCTCGGTCCGGACCTATCCGGCGATCGGGGATGTGCCGGACGAGGTCGACCTGGCCTACATCGTGGTGCCTCAGTCCCTGGTCATCGATGTCACCCGCCAGTGCGCCTTGGCGGGCGTCCGGGGCATAGTCGTCATCTCGGCCGGTTTCTCCGAGACGGGGGAGGAAGGGGCCAAGCTGGAGGCCGAGTTGCTCGGCGTCGTACGTGACTCCGGGATCCGGATGGTGGGCCCGAACTGCATGGGTCTCCTCAACACCGCGCCGTCGGTGCAGCTCAACGGCACATTCGCCCCGGTCTACCCGCCATCGGGGAATGTGGCCATGTCGAGCCAGTCCGGGGCGCTCGGGATCGCCATCCTCGATTACGCCACCCGTAACAACATCGGGATCTCCCAATTCGTGTCGGTCGGAAACAAGGCGGACGTCAGCAGCAACGATCTCATCCTGTCCTGGGAGGACGACCCCCAAACGGATGTCATCACCCTCTATCTGGAGTCTTTCGGCAACCCGCAGAAGTTCTCCCGGATCGCCCGACGCATCGGGCGCCGCAAACCGATCATCGCGGTGAAGGCGGGTCGTTCGGAGTCGGGGAGTCGAGCCGCCTCATCCCATACCGGCGCCCTGGCTTCGTCCGACGTGGCGGTCCAGGCCCTGTTCCGGCAGGCCGGGGTCATCAGGGTGGACACCATCGAAGAGCTGTTCGACGCGGCCAACATCCTGGCCCGCCAGCCGATCCCTGCCGGGGGCCGCGTGGGCATCGTGACCAATGCCGGGGGTCCGGGGATCCTGGCCGCCGACGCATTGGAGGGCAACGGGCTGACCCTCCCCGAGCTCTCCGCCTCGCTCCAGGAGCAGATCGGCACCCGGCTCCCCATGGAGGCCTCCACCCGCAACCCGGTGGACCTGATCGCCTCCGGGGGCCCGGCGGAGTTCGAGCACGCCACCTCGCTCCTCCTCGAGTCCGGGGAGGTGGACGCGGTCATGGTGATATACGTGCCGGTGTCGCCCGAGGGCGCCGCCGATGTGGCCGAGGCCATCGCCCGCTCACAAATGGCGCATGAGGGCGAAGTCACCATGCTCTCCGTCTTCATGCAGACCGGCGAGACCGCGCAGCACATCGGGGGGACGAATGGAAGCCGGGCGGTGCCCACCTTCCTCTTCCCCGAGTCGGCTGCCCTTGCCCTGGCCCGAGCGGTCAGACACGGAGAGTGGCGGCGTCGCGAGCCGGGTGTGGAGTCCAAGCTCGGCGCCGGGCCGGAGGAGAAGGTCAGGCACATCATCGACACAGCCCTCGTAGATCTCCCCCCCGAAGGAGGATGGCTCGAACCGGGTGCGGTCGACGAGATCCTGGGAGCCATCGGCCTGCGGGTCCCCCGTTCCACGGTCGTGGCCACCGAGGACGAGGCGATCGAGGCTGCGGCAGCCCTGGAAGGGCCTGCCGTGTTGAAGGTCATCTCCGAATCCGCCTTGCACAAGTCCGATGTGGGCGGGGTGGTCCTCGGGGTGCAGGGAGATGAGCAGGTGAGCCGTGCCTTCCGGCAGGTGACTGGAGCTGTGGCGGACGTCGATGGGGTCCTCGTCCAGGAGTTCGCCCCCGGCGGGCACGAGGCTCTGATCGGGATGACCCAGGACCCCAACTTCGGGCCTCTTGTCGTATTCGGCCTGGGTGGCATCTATGTCGAGCTCCTCCAGGACGTTGCCTTCCGCATCCACCCTCTCAGCGATGTGGATGCCAGGGAGATGATTCGGGAGATCAAGGGCTTTCGTCTCCTCGAGGGTTACCGGAACGAGCCGGCCGGCGACATCCCCGCGTTGGAGCAGGCGCTGTTGCGGGTCTCGGGCCTGGTCAGCTCGGTGCCCGAGCTCGAGGAGATGGACTTGAACCCGGTCAAGGTGCTGGCCCCGGGCCAGGGCACAGTCGTGGTCGACGCCCGGATGAAGATACGACGGGTCGAGCCGTGGAGGCATCCTCGGATGCGGGACCTGCCGGGTGTCACGTCATGATGGAGGAGATATGTCGTTCCTGAAGTCCGTTGCAGAGGAGGAAGCCAATGGAGACGTGGCGGATCTGTATCGGCGGGAAATCGAACGTGTGGGCTACCTTCCCAACTACTCGCGAACGTTCTCCCTGCATCCGCAGGCATACCGAGCCTGGCGAGACCTGATCGCGTCGATAGCGAAGGCCATGGACGAGCGTCGCTACGAACTGGCGACCCTGGCGGCAGCTGCCCGCCTTCGGTCCTCTGCCTGCGCTCTGGCACACGGCTCGATCCTGGAGGAGAAGTTCTTCGAGCCTGATGAGGTCGCTCAGATCGCACGGGGCGAGGGTCCAAGCGTCCTCGACCCCACCGAGGCGCTCGTCGTGGAATTCGCCGCCAAGGTCGTCGGCGATGCCACCGAAGTCACCGAAGACGACATCCACCGACTCCGGGCTGCGGGTCTGTCCGATCGCGACATCCTCGACGTTGTGCTGGCCGCCGCCGCACGCAGCTTCTTCTCCAAGGTCCTCGACGCCACCGGCACCCTGGCCGATGCCGTGTACGGCGAGATGGACACGGATCTACGTGAAGCCTTGACCATCGGCCGGCCCATCGCCGATGGATAGATCCAGAGCTCGTGGGTCCGCTAGGCCTGGTGGGAGAAGACGAAGTCGACGAGATCGTCGACCCTGGCCGTAGCCAGGGCTACGCAGGTGTCGGCGGCCCCGTAGTAGAGACGAAGGGTCCCGTCCTCGTCTGCGACCCACCCGGTGGGGAACACGACACCGGGAACGTCGCCGGTGCGCTCGTACTCCATCTCCGGGCCGAAGACCCATTCATCCGCACGAGCCAGTACCTCGGTCGGGTCTTCGAGGTCGAGGATCGCCAAGCCGGCCCGGTAGAGCGAGCCGGCAGCCGTGTCCCTGACCCCGTGGAACATGATCAGCCATCCCCGGTCTGTCTTCAGGGGGGGTGGGCCCAGACCCACCTTCTCGCGGTCCCAGTACCCGGTCCTTCGTCTTTCCATGAGGATCCGGTGGTCACCCCAGTGTCTGAGGTCCGGGCTGAACGAGATCCACATGTGCGCCGCCCCCCCATCCGAGGTGTACACCGGCCGGTGGATGATGGCGTACCGATCGTCGAACTTGACCGGGAACAGGGCCGCGTCCTTGTTCTCCGGTGGCGACACCACCGAGATCCGCCGGAAGTCGACGAAGTCGGTGGTTTCCACGAGGCACACCAGAGGGCCACTCCTCGAAACCGAGGTGTGGGCGATCAGGTAGTCATCACCGATCCTGGTGATGCGTGGGTCCTCGATGCCCCACCGCTCGGCATACGTCGAGGTCTCCGGCTCGAGGGAGGGCTTGGTGTCGATCTCCCAGTTGCCCAGGCCGTCGCTGCTCCGGGCCACGGTCAGATGGGACAACCCCGAACGGTCCTCGACTCGGACCAGGAGGATGGTCTCCCCCTCCGGCCCCAGCGTCGCTCCCGGGTTGAACACCGAGTTCACGGTGTAGGGCCAGTGGTGCGCCGTGAGGATGGGGTTGGCTTGGTGTCGGGTGAAGAGTTGTTGGCTGAGGGCCGGGGTCATGTTTCCTCTCGGGTGACCGGCGGAGTCCGGCGGGGCGGTTAGTGGCCGGGCCTGGAGCCCGTATCGCTCGATGAGTCTGCCACACCGCAACGCCGAGAGGGCCGAGACGATCGATCTTCGGAGCCGGCAACCGGCTGTCCACGTCAGGCGACGCTGGTCTTGTCCGACATGACGACCAACCGGGCCAGACCCTCGTAGGCAGCGGCCACCCGAGGCCAGGCATGACGCTGCCCGACGCGACGGGCCTCTTCTGCCGCCGCTGCCAACTCGACCGGCCGGGTGAGTAGCCGCTCCATGGCGGAAGCCATCGCCACGTCGTCCCGCTGCGGCACCACCAGGCCGGCGCCGGTGGCGAGCAACTCGACTGCGTGCGGGAACCTGGTCGCCACCACAGGGAGACCCGCCGCGACGACGTCCACCAGCACTCCCGAGGTGACCTGTTCGGAGTTGTCGTAGGGGAGCAGGGCGAGGTCGGCGTCGCGTACGAGCCGCTCCAGCTCCGAGGGGGACATGTAGCCGTCCACGATGGTGACCGTGCCCTCCAGGTCCAGCGAGCGGACCAGATCGCTCAGCTGGTCCCTGTATTGCTCACCCTCTCGTCGCTTCACGTTGGGGTGGGTGCTGCCCCTGATGATCAACTGTGGTGGCGGTTCGAGATGCTGGAGACGAGCCATCGCCCGGATTCCCCATTCCAGGCCCTTCCCCGGGCCTATCAACCCCCAGTTCACCACGGTCGGCCTTCGTCCGGGGTCCACCGCACTGAGGCGGGGAGGCATCACCCTGGCCCCGTGGGGCACGACATGCACCTTCTCGGCGGGGATGTCGTACACCTCGAGGAGACGATGCGCCGCTTGCTCCGACATCACCACCAGCAACTCGGAGGCTGTCCCCAGGCTCTCGACTATCTGCCGCTGGCGCGGAGTCGGCGCCGGCGCAACCGTGTGGAGGGTGGTCGCAATGGGCAGTGGTGCCGCCGAGCACAGCTCGACGACGGCCAGCCCGTCGTCTGGCCCGAAGATGCCGAACTCGTGCTGAACCCAGAGCAGATCGAATCCATTGCACCAGGTGGCGATGCGCCGCGCCCAGCCCGGGGAATCGACCCGGGGCTCGGCGACCACGTCTCCGGCTGCATCGCCCCCAACCTCCCATTCGGTGAGGAGGCGTACCACCCCGTCTTCCGAGTTCCCTCCCCTGAGCTCCCGTAACGAACCCACCAACGATTGGGTGAAGGTCGCAATCCCGCACCGCGTGGGCGGATAGGTGCTCACGAAGAGCAACCCTGGGCTCGGAGTCCGGTCGGCCATGAGAACTCGTCTCTGCTCGAGTATCCATCCCCGTGACTTTCGGTCCCTAGAGCCAAAAGGCCCAAAACCCACGTTGCCATTACGGAAATGCGAGGAGGCGAGCCGTGGCTCACCTCCTCGCTCGGGATCGAAGACGTCAGATCTTGGTTTCGATCGGGATCTGGCGGGGCTCGGGGGCCCTCTCTTCCGGGAGTGTTATGTGCAGGGTCAACAGACCCTTGTCGTACGACGCGTTCATCTTGTCGGCGCTGGTCCCTTCGGGGAGCCGGAATCGCCGCTGGAACTTGCCATAACTCCTCTCACGGAAGTAGCGGTCCTCTTCGGAGACCTCCTTCTCGTAGTGCTTCTCGCCCTTGATCAGGACGTA
>JAICNB010000125.1 GCA_025928935.1 Acidimicrobiia bacterium | reverse complement strand
CCCCGGCTCCGAGTGCCCGAGGAGTTGCTCCACGATTGCGACCACCTGTGGAATTTAGAGGTTCTCGGGGCTGCAGCTCCCAAGAGCGGGAGCCTCAACCCGGGGTTCGCGGTTTTCTAGGGCCGGGTCGAGTCCCGGGCCGGGACGGTCGTTGCCGAGTCGCTGCTCGGAGGGGCAGAACTGGTCGTCGTTTCTGGCGGTCGGGTGGTCGAGGTGTCCAGGGGCGAGGTCGTGACCGTCGTGTCCGGCCGGGTAGTGGCAGTGGTTGTGGTGGTTGGTTCGACCTGCGGTTCCTTTTCGATCCGGTCGATCAGCGCTTCGAGACGCTGTATCAGGTCAGGCCGTCCCCGAGAAGCTACGGCCTCCTCTGCCTCTCGCACTGGTCGCTCGATTTCCGGACGGGGAGTCCTTCTCGCCACCAGGATCTCAAGTTCGTCGACTCGATGATCGGCGACGACCTCCTCGTCAAAGAGGGCCCGCACTGGTTCCAGGATCCGCTTGACCGGATAGAGCAGTTCTCCCGGGAGGGAGTCCTCCGCCGCCACAGCTGCCAATGGCACCAGAAGGATCGCACCCACCAGGACCAGAGCGAACCGGCGCCGGCGGCGGGGAGCAGTTGCGACCTTGGCCGAGATCTCCCGCAGATGCCGCTCACGTACTTCAGGGGCAACCTCGATCTGGAACACCTCAAGGCGGTTCATGGCCTCACCACCGGATCGAGAAAGAGCCGGAGTTTCTTCTCTGCCCGGGCGATGGCGGCGTATACGGCACCACGGTTGCTCCTGGTGACCCGGGCGATTTCGTCAGGTGATAGGCCGGCGACGTGACGCAACATCAACAGACTCCGCTGTCGGTCCGAGAGTCGGGCCAGGGCTTCCTCGAGCTCGGGAGCAACGTCCGGGACCGGCTCTTCGTAGTACTCGGGAAGTCGATCGGTGAGATGCTCGGGGCGGCGGCCACGACGCCGCAATTCGTCGAGACAGGTGAAGCGGACACTGCGGTACAGCCAGACCCGGAGAGAGCGTCCATCACCCCGGAGACCGGGAGCCGTGATGACGAGTTCGAGGAACGCCTGCTGGACTGCATC
The DNA here is from genome assembly GCA_025928935.1 of Acidimicrobiia bacterium. GTDB lineage: Bacteria > Actinomycetota > Acidimicrobiia > Spongiisociales > ZC4RG35 > JARDZU01. The sequence goes on along the minus strand of JAICNB010000125.1, from coordinate 2,304 downwards.
CTCGGCGGCGGCCCGATTGCCGAGCATGCCGTAAGCGAAGGAAGCGAGTCCATCGACGGTGGCTTCGTACACCGCCCGGTACGCGGCGTCGGACCGTCGACGGATCCCGTCGACCAGACGATCCAGTTGGTCATCGTTGGCCAGCCTTACTTCCTTGGAGATTTCCGGGTCAAATGATGCCGAGCCTGACCAGCAGGTGGAAGAGTTGGCGCCACTCTCCTGCCATGATCAGCCGCCAGATGAGGTGACGGATGTTGACTGGCCTGTCCGGACACCGATCGGGCTGAGCGTCGACCTGGCATCGCTCCCGGACGGTCGGCTCGGCTCGGCGCCGGGTCTCCAAGACAGGTCGGTCGCTCACTTCGACCGGAGGTCTCTCGTCGGTGACCGGTTCCACCTGCTCGACCGCTCCACGCCCCGTGGTGGTGGTAGCGCCCCGCGTCGTTGACGCTGCAGCAGGTAGGGCTAGAGGCAACAACAGCGCCACCACCACCACGATCGCGGTCCCCTTTTCCCTGACACCCATGACAACTCCCTCGGCTTGAGTTCACAGGTACAGACGCTGCGGCAGACCCCGATTCGACGGCTTAGTTTGAAAAGATTCGCTCAGAGCTGAAGAGCTGTAAACCCCGTCGCTTCGACTAGTCCCGGATAGGTCCACATGAGCTTGTCGACCAGGGACTTGGCGTTGGTGTACTCACGGGCGCGGTCGAGTATGAGCAGGTCCATGGCGGCGCTGTCGATCCAGTCGACCGAGGTGGTGTAGCCGGTGGCAACGCTGGCTCCGGTTAGCTCGAGAAACCTCATCAATTGCCCCTCGGCCAAAGCTGTCATGCAGGCCCCCAGGTGAACCAGACACCCGGCGAGAGAACCCTCGGCCAGCTCGCCCAGTTCCTCCAGGAAGAGTTCGCTGCCATCCGCCAGCATCAACCGACCGCGTTTGCCGTGAAAGGCGAGGTAGACCGAACCGTAACTCCGATAGCGCCGATGCTGCTTGAGATTGAACGCCAGCTCGATGGTGGTCGAACAGGTCAGGTGGACGAACTTGGTTCCCCGAGAGGCGTACAGGAGTTCGAGAAGGGGGCGGACGCTCAAACGGTCTCCGTCAAGACGCTGATGCCAGAACGACTCCAGGCAGAAAATATTGGCGCCGCGATCAAGCCGTCCCATGGCCGGATTATCGGATTTCGCGAAAGTTTCTGCAGCCGGTTACGCCCCAAAAACCAGGATGAATGGAGGAGTATTGAGGACAAATGAGTCCCCGACCCTGATCAGGGCCGAGTTCCGGGCTGGATTTCCCGGAATCGACAGGGACCAGTGGACCCTACAGGTGCTTCGAAGACTCCTCTCACAGCCGCCGTCGGCGGCATCAAGAGACGCAAGCCGGCCCTCAGCTCCCAGCACCACGATCGATTCCCCGAACACCATCGGTGAACCGGCTATAGGGTCGAACACCTGGTGCCGCCAGACCTCAAGCCCGACAGCTGCATTGACCGCCACTACCTCTCCCCGGTCCGTGGAGAGGAAAACCAGGCCATTGGCGACGGCCGGTGCCGCAATGACACTTGATCCGATCTCGGTCGTCCACAGGGTCTCACCCGAGGCCAGGCTGAAGGCATAAAGCTGGCTGCCACCCGCCACGTAGACCGCATCGTCGGCCACCACCGGACCGTCGTCAGGAGACCCTTCGACGGCTTGGACCCACTGCAGGAACCCGTCCAGGTCGAAGGCATGGATCGAGCCCTCCCTGGTCGCCGCCACCACGGTCTGTCCGTCAGACGCCATCGGACCAGCCAGGGCCCCATCCAGCGGCAACGACCAGAGCTCGATTCCTGGTCCGGTATCGAGGGCTCGCACGACACCGTCGCGGCCGCCGAGGAAAGCAACTCGTCCGATCACCAGGGGCGTGTACATGCCGGGTCCGATCGGCAGCTCCCACCTCCGTTCGCCGTCGTCGATGTCGAGGCCGTGGAGAGAATCATTGGTCATAGCCACCACAAGGTCCCCAACGATCACAGGCGAAGCCGAGACCTGACCTTGCAGACCGGCCGTCCATACGGTGATGTCTTGAGCAAGGTCAAGGGCACGGACATGCTCGTGAATCCCCATGTACGCGAACTGGTCACGGGCCACCGCCGGACCGAGATTGTCTCCCATGGCCAAACGCGCCCGCGAATCGGGAACCTCGAGCAGGGCTGTGGGTGACTCCACTCCCTGGCGGCCAGCCCCGCCGCGCGCCTGATAGACGTCGGGAATCTCGAGAATGGTGGCCGCCGTCGCCGCACGCGCCCCGGTGGGCGGTGG
>JAICNB010000048.1 GCA_025928935.1 Acidimicrobiia bacterium | reverse complement strand
GGTCTCCTCCCGTTTCCGGTGTTGTCACCGGGATGGTGGAGAATCAAACGATGACCCGGGTGATGGCACGGGTGCTGGGGGCGATTCTGATCGCAGCCATTGCGATCGGCTCGACCGGCGGGACGGCGGCTTTCGGTTTCTGGTCCACTGCCGCGCCTGCCTATCTATCCGTGATCATCGCCTCGGTCGGGCTGGGTGTGGCGCTGATCCCGGTTCTGCCCCTGATCCCGGTCGGCCGGATGTTGAGAAGGGCACTCCCTTCGGCTGGGAGGCGGATCGACTACGGGCTTCGGGTCACCGTGGCCCTGATCCCGGGGACCTTCTACTTCCTCTCCGTTGAGAGTATCGGCGCCGACGGGGCCAGGCTTCCCTCGGACGATGCGGGTTTGGGGGCGGTGCTGGTGATCGCCATGGCGGCGCTCGCCTACACCTGTGTCCACCTGCTCACCGGGCGACTGGCCCGTCCCGAGCCACGCCCTTTTCCTCGGCCTACTTCGGGGCCAACACCCTGGATCACCACTCCGCCCGAGCCGTCGGAGGTCTTCTGGTCACCCGACGTGATCGATGGGTGGCGGATATGGGCCTGGACCGGAAAGGTCCTGAAGGGATCGTTCGAGCACGAATGGCCCACGCGTTCGATAGAGGCCGACTGTGTGGTCTGTGCCGACCCGCCCGGTTGGGATTGTCCCTGCGGGATATACGCGATGAAGGATCTATGGATGCTGCCGCCACCCCGACCTGGGTCCGCCATCGTCGGCAAGGTCGAGATGTCCGGCCGGGTGGTGGAGCACGAGGAGGGGTATCGCGCCTCGCAGGCGCGGATGACCGAGCTCTGGGTCGAAGACCCGGAGACAGCACGTCGGGTGGCTGTGGCCTATCCCGAGGTGAGCGTCTGGCTTGGATCCCCGCCCCGCTCAGATGAGTCAGCAACCCAGGGTTCCCAGCGGCGGTGAGCGAAGTCTGCAGCCGAGGATTCGCAGGTAGACCGGCTCCCCGGGTGGTCAGAAGATGCCGAGCAGGTCGCCGAGACCGCGGGCGGATCGGATCCCGTAGTCGGAGTAGCAGTTGTTCATCAGGGCGTGGACGGTGTCGGCACCCTCGGCCAGCTCCTCGATACGAGGGACCCACTCCTCGAGCTCCTCTTTCGGATAGTCGTAGCGGAATCGCTCGGCGGCGGTGATCCCCTTCTCCTCCCAGTTCTCGGCGTTGCGCCCGTGGAACCGGACCTCGGCGACGGGAGCGGTGACCGCGACCACCGGTGGCACAGAGCTCTTGAAACCCTGCGGCTCGTCGACGCAGACGTAGGCCAGGGAGTGGCGTTCCAGGAAGTCGAGGGTGTCGGTCATGTTCTCCTCGTCGAGCCAGCGCCCATTGCGGAACTCGACGGCGAGCTGGAAGTCCTCGAGTTGGGCAGCCAGCCATTTCATATAGCCGAATGCACCGCGGGTCGGGTAGACGAAGGGCGGGAGTTGCACGAGGACCACGCCGAGCTTTCCCGCCGAGTGGAGCGGCATTAGGGCGTCACGGAAGGCCTGAGCTGCCTCGGCCTGGAGATCTCGCGGGAGGTCCCGCATGTAGACGTTGCGCTTCTCCGCCATCTCGTCGGGCAGCTTCTCCCTGAAGTCCTTCCACAGTGACTTTGGCGGAGTCGGATGCTGGGTGAGGAGCCGAAAGGCCTTGACGTCGAAGGTGAAATGGTCGGGGGTGCGCTCCACCCACAGCCCTGCCACCCGCTGCGAGGGTGGGGCGTAGTAGGTGGAGTCGACCTCGACGATGGGGAAATGCCCGGCATAGAAGACGAGCCGCTCCTCGGCACTCATGTTCGTGTCGGGATAGAAGAGGTCGTTCTCGGTGAGAGTGGGATCGGTCCAGGAACAGGTGCCGATCTTGATCTGGGCGGTCACGACCAACCGAGCCTATCCGGCGGGCGTCCTTCCGGCCGGGTATGGGCCAGCTCCTGGAGGAAGACGCCGGGGGGGCGAGCGCGGGCTAGTCCTAACAGACCGGGTCCCGAATAGTCCGGTCGCGCCATCAACTCTGCGGCTGGGTCGCGCCGATTACACATCGATGAACCGCTCCAAGGCGTTCACCCTGGTCTCGCTGCCGATGGCTCTCGGGCTGTCCTGGCACCGGCACCGTCGGACGGTTCGGGCGGTCGGCGACCATCCCATGCTCGAGCCGACACTGCCCGGGGAGTGCCGGGAGATCGCCACGTCGTGGGGGTCGGTCGCCTATCGGTGGCGGGAGGGCGACCCCGACCGGCCGGCTCTGGTGCTGGTGCACGGATGGGGGAGGACGGCCGACTCGACTTGGTGGCCGGTGATCGCCACATCCGAGCGGACCCTCGCGGTGATCGACCTGCCCGGGCATGGTGGCTCTCGCCTCGACCAGCCCTTCACCTTCGAGCTGGCCGCCGAGGCGGTCAACCGGGTGATCGAGGATGCCGGTTTGGTCCGCCCGGTCCTGGTGGCCCATTCCATGGGCGGGCCGGTGGTGTTCACCGCGCTGCGGGGGAGTGAGCCGGGGCGGTTCGCCGGCCTGGTCGCCATGGCCACCTCGGCGTATTGGGTCCGGCCCCGGCTCAGGGCCATCCTCGCCATGGCCCCTTATGTCATGGCGAACGGGTCGCCGGTGCTGATCCACAAGGAGCACGCCGAGCTCCGTCATGCCCCCGAGGTGGCTCATCACATCGCATGGGCCTACACCCAGCGCCCCCTTCGGCGCCTGCTTCGTGAGGCGGCCTTCGCCCTTCGCCGTTTCGATGCCCGCAGTTGGTCTGACCTCGAGCTACCTCCCACCACTTGGGTAGTGGCGGGGCGGGACCGGGTGCTTGCTCCCGGTCATCAGCGGGCGTCCGCCCGGCGATTTGGCGCCGAGGTAGTCGTGCTCGACGTGGAGCATTCCATGGTGGTCCATGCGCACCGCGATCTGCTCGAGATCATCGACAAGGTCGGCTCCGGGATCGATGCCGGCCCCCCGCGATTCTCCGATTAAGGCCACCAGCCCGGCAACGTGTCCGGCGTGGAAATGCAGCCCTTCTCCCCAATCTCCTGACATGGGGGCGGGCCCGTCACCCTGACCGTCCCGCCACCAACGATCCCCCGATCCGGGGGGCGTGGTCCATAACATCGCCGTCGTGGAAGGACAGCCCTTCTTCACCACAATCGCCGGTCTGTCGATCAGCCTCGCCGGCTTCGGGGCGGTCATCGCCTGGCTCCGCGACGACCCTTCGGGGTGGGACGCGGTCAATTTGTGGCGGGTCAAGACCATCGTACGTCACGCCTTGACCATCGCCTTCTTGTGTCTCACCCTCGTCCCGGTGTACACCTTCACTCAGGACGACGTCACCACGATCCGGGTCGGCTCGGCTCTCGCCGCCCTGTTCGCCATCTCCGACATGTGGCGGGTCCGGGATCCCGACCCGGTGGTGTGGGACCCGACGTCGCTGCGCCTCTTCCTGACCTTTTCGGGGGCGCTCTTCCTGTTGAGCCTCCTCAACATCGTCTGGGCCAGTCTCGGGTTGCTCCAGGCGCTGGTCCTCTTCTTCTTGACCTCGCCCGCCGCGATCTTCTCCAACTTCGTCAGGGAGATGGGGGGCGGGCCGAAATCGGTGGCGGAGCCAGATCCAGGGGACTGAACCCGGTCATCGACCCACCGGCCACCCTTCAGGACGGCGCCCGCACATACACTGGGCGGTGGGAAAGAGGCTTCGATTTGCAGACGAACCACCGTGATCTCGTGCCGTCCTATGGGGCCTATCTCCCTTTGGACCGCCGGCGTGAGCTGGCCGGCATGGGGGAGGTCCCGGTGCTCTCACAGGGGGCTGCGCTGTTCGCCGACATCTCGGGGTTCACCGCCCTCACCGAGGAGCTCGGCCGCACGATGGGCCCCCGTCGCGGCGCGGAGCAGCTGACCACCCTGCTCAACCGGGTCTTCGGGTCGATAACCGCCGCCATCGACCGCCAGGGTGGAAGCGTGATCTCGTTCGGGGGAGACTCGGTGATCGCTTGGTTTCCCGCCGATGACGGCTGGAGGGCCACCACGGTCGGGATTGAGCTGGTCCGAATCCTCCAGGAGTTCCGTGATGGCGAGCAGGGCCCGGCCCGATCGCTCGACATCAAGGTGGCGGTCGCTTCGGGCACGGCTCGCCGGATGCGGGTCGGCCGGGCCAGTCACTCATACATGGATGTGCTCGTCGGAGAAGTGAACGAGTCGCTGGTCGCCGAGTCGATTCTGCTCCAAGCGGGCGACGTGGCAGTCAGCCCACCCGTCGCCGCCGCCCTCGAGGGCCGGGCCAATGTCGGGACAGTCACCGAAGACGGCCAGATCCGTCATCTGGTCCAGGAGATCACCGAGCTCCCCTCCCCACTCCCAATCATGGAAGGCGCCGATCAAGTCACCGCCGAGGAGTGGCTGCACCCCCTGGTCAGGGACTACCTGGCGCAGGGTCTCGGTGGGCTCATGGGCCAGCTGCGTGAGGTGGTCACCATGTTCGTCGGCTTCGAAGGCGAGGAACACTCCGACGACGATCGGGACGAGTCCTTCGACGCCTTCGTCTCCCGGGCACAGGACGTCGTCGCCTCCTTCGAGGGCCTGGTGCTGCAGGCGCTGGTCGATGAGAAGGGCAGCCATCTCTATGCCGTCTTCGGCGCGTCCGTCGCCCACGAAGACGAGGCGACCCGGGCCGTCGTCGCCGCCCAGGCCATGGTCGGGAACGGAGCCGGGCCCTCCCGCGTCCGGATCGGGATCGCCCGGGGGGCGGTCTACGTCGGCGCCTACGGCGGGGACCAGCGCATGACGTTCGGTGTGATCGGCCCCAGCGTCAATCTGGCGGCAAGGCTCATGCAGGAAGCGCCCCCGGGCGCGATCTACGTCACCGAGGACGTCGCCCGGCAAAGGGGCCAACAGATCGAGTTCGAGGAGGTCGGGCGCACCGAGCTGAAAGGCATAGCTCACGCCGTCTCTGTCTTCTGTACGCGGCCGGCCACACCGAGGAGCGCGGAGCCACGGGCGACCAGGGCAATCGGCCGGATGATCGGGCGGGACGGGGAGCGAGGGATCCTCGCCGCGGGGTTGGCCCGGTTGCAGAGCGGGGAGGGCGGCACATTCATCGTCGAAGGGCCGGCGGGCATCGGGAAGACCCGTCTCATCGCCGACTTCATCGAGCGGGCCCGTCTGATGGGCACACAGGTGATCACCACCGCCGGCGACGAGATCGAACAGGCAACTGCCTTCTTCGCCTGGAGGTCGGTTCTGCGCCAGCTCTTTGGCGGGAATGACGACACCGAGGCGAGACTCCTCGAGTTCGTGGCCGCCGACCCTCGGCGTGCCGAGAGGATCGGTCTCCTCGACTCGATCATCTCCACCCCCGTCGAAGACACCTACCTCACCGCTGGCATGGAGCCGGGGTTGCGGATGGAGAACACCTATCAGCTGCTGACCGCCATCGTCGCCGAAGCCCCACGTTCCGGCTCGCTGGTCATGGTCCTCGACGACGGCCACTGGATGGACTCGTCCTCGTGGGCGATGGCGGAGCGGGTGGCGCGTGACATCCCATCTCTCATGATGGTGATCGGCACCCGGCCCTTCAGCGAAACGGCCGGCAGTCCTCCACCCGACGAGTACCAACGGCTCGTCGCCGAAGCCTCGGCCACGCACATCGTGCTCGAGGAGCTCGAGCCCTCCGATGCCCTCGAGCTCGTCGAGTTCTGCCTGGGTGTGGCCAGCCTGCCCGGTCCTGTCTCCGAGCTGATCGTGGAACAGGCAGGAGGCCACCCCTACTTCAGCGAGGAGATCGGCTTCGCCCTCCGTGACGCCGGGCTGTTGATCGTGGAGAACGGGGAGAGCCGTCTCGCCCCCGAGGTGCACGACCTGAGCGAGATCGACTTCCCGGAGAGCGTCCAGGAGGTGATCAGGGGGCGATTCGACCGGCTAACCGTTGCCGAGCAGACCATTCTCAAGGTGGCGAGTGTGATCGGCCGTGAGTTCGATGCCGAGACCCTCGCCGTGGTGTACCCGGTCGCGATCAGCTCCGCTCAGGTGGAGGACAACTTGCGGGGATTGGTGCCCCTCGACCTGATCCAAGAGGTGGCCGGGAGCGAAGGGCGTTATCGGTTCCGTCATGCCATCACCCGTGACATCGCTTACGGCTTGCTGCTCTACTCGCAACGTCACCAGCTCCATGCGGCGGTGGCCCGCTGGATGGAGGAGACGCACGCAGACGACCCCGACTCGGTCCTCGCCCCACTTGCCTATCACTGTCGCAACAGCCTGTCACCGGACTCGACGCCCGAGGAGGTCGATCGGGCCCTGGGCTACCTCGGCCGGGCGGGGAGGAAGTCGCTGCGCAGCTTCGCCCACCGCGAGGCGATCGGCTTCCTCAACGATGCGGTGACCATTGCCTCAGCCGAGGGCGGGTCCGGCGACCTGGCCGGCGTCGAGCCGGGCACGCCGGTTCCCGAGCGGGTGTGTGCCCGCTGGGAGCAGGACCTGGCCGAGGCCCATCTCGGCATGGGCCGGGTCGACCAGAGCGCCCTCCATTTCGAGCGGGCCCTGCAGCTCCATGGCCACCCCATGGGCAAGGGCAAGCTCGGGATCGGCGTCCGGCTCCTGAGCGCGGCGGCTCTGCAGGCCGGGCACCGGGTGATTGGGTTCCAAGGGAGCGAGATGGACCCGGAGGAACGCGACGACCTGATCGAGGCGGCCACCGCCTACGAGAGGCTGATGAAGATCTACTACTACGCAAACGACCCCGGGTCACTGATCACAGCCTCGGTGTCCGGTCTCAACCTGGCCGAGCGGGCCGGGACATCGCCAGTGCTGGCCAGGATCTACGCCAACATGAGCATCGTCGCCGGAATAGTGCCCCTCCCCAGGCTGGCCAGGACCTACCAGCGACGCAGCCGGGAGGTGGCCGACGAGGTCGATCAGATGCCCGAGCATGCTTGGGTCCGGCTAGCCACCAGTGTCTACGGGGTGGGGGTGGGCGACTGGGAGGTCGTCGAACCCGAGCTGAGGGAGTCCCGCGACCTCTACAAGCAGCTCAGCGACTGGCGTCAACTCGCCGAGACCCTGGGCACCACCGGCCAGATGCTCACCGCCCAGGGCCGCTTCGCCGAGGCCTATTCGCTGGGGGAGGAGCTGCGAGATCTGGGCGCCTGGCGTGACGACGCCCAGGCCGAGTTCTGGGGATGGCTCTATCAGGGCACCGCCTTGCTCCGTCAGGGCGATCCCAAGGAGGCGATCAACAGGCTCCGAAACGGAGAGCGTCTGCTCCATGCCGGTGTCGGCGGGGCCAACGTCGGCTGGTTCTACGGGGTCATGGCCGAGACCTACCGGCGTCTCGACGATCCGGATCGGGCCCGTGCCGCCGCCGCGTCGGCCGGGGAGTCCCTCTACTCGGAGCGTCCGGGCGTGGTGTTCGTGCTCGATGGCTTCACTGGGGCGGCCGAGGCCCACCTCGGGCTGTGGGAGAGAGGCCGGGTGCGGAGCGCCGCATCGGCCAAGGCCGCCACCGAGCGGGCCGTGAAGAAACTGATCGGGTACAGCAAGGTGTTCCCCATCGGCAGACCCGCCGCTCTCCGCTACTCGGGTCGGCTCAAGGACCAGGATGGGGACCAGAGCGGAGCGCGTTCGGACTGGGACAAGGCTCTCCAGGCGGCGCAGACCCTGAGGATGCCCTTCGAGGAGGCGCTGACCACCCTCAACCTGGGGCGTCTGGACGGTGATTCCGAGCGTCTCCAACATGCCCGGGACCTGTTCGAGCGACTCGGGGCACGTCATTTCGTCGACGTGACCAATCAGGCCCTGCGCGGCTAGCCCACTAGGTCCGGGTCAAGGCCCTTCGGGCCATCTTGCTGACGCGACCACCCCGGGCAACAACTTCGGTAACCGTCCGGGCGAGGCGAGACGGGCCCTTCCATGGGAGACCCCGCATGTAGCGGTAGTGGTCTTCGAGACGGAAGATGAACGCAAAGTCGGGCTCGGTCACGTTCCACAGCCGGCACAGCGACGCCCGATGGCCCGAGTGCTGGATGATCCCGTTGACGGCCCGCCTCGCCGCCTCGTTGGCCGCCTCCATGGTCGCCACCGACGTGAAGGTGCGCACATAGTCGGAGGCGAGGAAGAAGTTGGAGATCTGGGTGAAGGCCTGGGGGCGAAGCCGCCAGGTGTTGAGGTAGGCGACGAAAAGGGGCTCCGAGTTCTCGCTGATGGGCACGTCGGTCTCGGGCACCATCCCCGGCCGGATCCCGGCGACGAACTGCTCCCGGGTGATGTCGGGGTCGAGGAACCAGCAGTACAACATGTCGTCGGTGAGCGGCTGCTCGTCGAGGGCATGGGATCGCTTGAGCTCCTCCCAGACCTCGGTCTTGATCTCGTCGGAGGTGCAGTACTTGGCCGGCTTGTCCACGGTGTTACCGACCTGGTGCCAGTTGGAGATGTCGACCGAGATCACCCCCTTCACGCTGCCATCACCGAAGTCGGCGAGGTCGTAGCCCGCCCAGAACTGCCGCTGGGATATCGAGGTGAGCGCCCATGGCGAGTCGAGATAGATGGTGTGCCCGTGGGCCAGGGGCACGTCCTCCTTCAGGAAGAACTGGATGCCGTTCATCCACTCGACGTAGTTGTTGCCGATCTCCTTGATCCCTTCGAGTGAGTTGTCGGCGGCGAGGATCCCGTCGTCGAGCAACATCGCCATCTTCTCGGCGGGCAGTGCGGCGATGTAGTAGTCGGCATCGTCGAGGACGTAGGTGTTGCCCGCCGCATCGGACATGTGGACCGACTCGATGTCACCACCCGGTCGGCCCTGATTGGGCCGGCAGATGATTCGGTCGATGTGCCGGTCGAGCTGGTAGGCGACGCCCTTCTTCTGCAGATAGGCGAGCCAGGGGTCGAGCCAGGCGTCGTTGGTCGGCCCGTTGAGGACCCGGTCGGTGCTGGGGCCGGGCGTGATCATGTCGAGGATCAGGGCGAGCCCGATGTCGCCTTCGACATGGGCGTTGGCCAGATGGGCGTTGGCCGCGACCAGGGAACGGGTGAGCCCCTCGGCCAGGAACTTCTGATAACCAGGCGACTTGTTCTGGGCATCGACGAACTCCCACCAGCCCATCGTCTCGTAGATCTCCTCCCGCCGGGCGTCACAGCTCGAGTACACCTGCCACAGCCGGTCCACGAAGAAGTCGACCTCCCCTGGCTCGAGACCCATCTCCGCGGGCAGGTCGGCGAGCAGGTCCTGAATGATCTTCTCGAAGTCCGCTTCGTCCCGGGGGAAGCGGGCGGGCAGCTCGATCGACTCCTTCCCGTAGAGGGCGAGCTGAACCCTGGTCGTGTCGACCAGGTTGTCGATCACATGACCGTCCCCGGCTGGGATACGGCTCATGGTGTCGGTGACGTGTCTGTAGAAGCGGGGGAAGAACCGGAAGCCGTGCTCACCGGGGAGGAAGCCCATCTCCCCCTTGGCGTCGGGGCAGTTCCCGCTGGGGCCCCCCACCGGGACGGGGAGGCTGCGCGCCTTGCCACCGCACAGCTCAGGCTGTCTCTCGAAGACCGCCACCCGGAAACCGCGCTCGATGAGCTCGTGGGCGGCGCTCATCCCGGCGACCCCGCCACCGAGGACCGCCACCTTGGGCCCGCCCTCTTCGGGGAATGGCTTCAGCGTCACCGGTGCGTTTGGCGGGTCTTCCATCACCGGGAAAGTACACGCGGGAAGGCTGCGTTGGCTCCCGGCACGGGCTGCCCCGGGTCGTCTGAGTAGCCTCCGCGCCTGAGACCGTTGTTGTGAGCCCTCATCAGTCGTCGTCAGCGCAGGTCATGGCAGGTCAACTGCGAGCTCCGACGGCGGTCGTGTTCGATCTCGATGGGGTGCTCGTCGACACCGCTCGATTCCATGCCATGGCGTGGCAGCAGACCTTCGACCGGTTCTTCTCCGAGCGCGGGATCGAGGACAGCTTCGACCGCGACGAGGACTATCGCCGTCACGTCGATGGCAAGCCGCGGTATGAGGGAGTGGCGTCGCTGCTCCGTTCCAGGGGGATAGAGGTGCCCAAAGGCGACCCGGAGGATCGACCCGGGCTGGACACCAGGACGGCGATCGGGAATCTGAAGAACGAGCTGTTCAACCAGTTGGTCGACAGTGAGGGAGTCACCGCCCTCCCCGGAGTGAGACCGCTCCTCGAAGCCCTGCGCGCCCAGAGAGTGCCTCTGGCACTGGTGTCGTCGAGCCGCAACGCCCGCAGGGTCTTGCCAACCGAGCTCTCCGGTCTCCTGGAAGTTCAGCTGGACGGAACAGATCTCGGCGAGCTCGGCGTTCCCGGAAAGCCGGACCCGGCCATGTTCCATGAGGCTGCACGGCGTATGGGTGTCCCTCCACGCTCCATCGCCGTGATCGAAGACGCCCCCGCCGGCGTGGCGGCGGGTCGGGCCGGAGGCTTCGGGCTGGTGGTTGGTATAGGGGATCCCGGCCACCGCCGGCTGTTCGAATCCGGAGCCGATGTCGTGGTCCCCGGAGTCGGCGATCTGCCCCTCGATATCGAGGTGTGGCCATCGCTTCTCCCCGTGCCAGCGCCTGCGCTCGATTCGGTGACGGAGATCGTGACGGCTCTCGGGGCCGAACCGGCGCTGTTCCTCGACTACGACGGGACTCTCACCGGGATCGTCGCCGATCCGGCCCAGGCCACGATCGACGATGGGGCCCGGGAGCTGCTGCGAAGACTCGCCTCACGCGTCCCGCTGGCGATCGTGAGCGGCAGAGGTCTCAGCGACGTGCGTGAGATGGTGGGAGTCGATGGCATCACCTACGGGGGCAGCCACGGCTTTGAGATAGACCGACCCGGAGGCCGACACTTCGAGCACGAAGGGGCAGTCGCCGTGCTCGCCGATCTCGACGCCGCGCAGACGGCGCTCGAGGCCGGGGTGGCCGGTCTGGACGGGGTGAGGGTGGAACGAAAGCGCTTCGCGATCGCGGTGCATACCCGGCTGGCCGCCAACGACGACGTCAGGCAGAAGGCAGGAGAGCTGACCGCCCAGGTCGCTGGGAAGCACCCGACGCTGACCCAGACCGGGGGCAAGGAGATACATGAGCTGCGGCCCAATGTGGACTGGGACAAAGGAGCAGCCCTGGCCTACCTCCTCGAGTTGATGCCCGCCTCACCAAGGCCTCTCTATATCGGAGACGACTCGACCGACGAGGACGCCTTCCTCCGAGCTCGGATCATCGGCGGCATCGGTATCCGGGTCGGCGAGGTGGGATCGGGAGCGGACACTTGGGCCGACTACCTGCTCGACGACCCGGAGCAGACGATCGCCCTCCTGGAGAGCATGCTCGAGGCCTTCGAGGGGATCTCGGCGACCTAGGCGAATTGCGTCGTCATCCCCGACGCCAACGTGACCCGCGACCCCCGGCACTCCACCTCGACCGGGGGCCGTGAGGTCACCTCCGAGGTGATGGTGATGTCCTCACCGGCCACAGAGACGTAGAGCCAGCGGCGGTCGTAGTAGACGCAGTAGTCGAGACGTCCCAGCTCAGGGTCGAGGCTGGGCTTGAATCGGAGGACACCGTCGGCCCCCGCCGACATCCCCGAGTAGCCCCGCAACAGCATGTCCACGGTGCCGGCCATCGCCCCCAGATGGATCCCTTCCTCGGTGGTCCCGCCCTGGATGTCGCTGATGTCCGACTCGAGGGCCTGACGGAAGAGCTGGACGGAACGGCGGCGATCACTGCGGGCCAGCACCCACGAGTGGACCAGGCGGGACAGTGTCGACCCATGCGAGGTCCGCTCCAGGTAGTAGTCGATGTTCCTGGTCAGCAGGTCCTCGTCGAAGACCACTCCCAGCCTGGCGAAGACCTCGATGAGCTCTTCATAGGTGAGCAGATAGAAGAGCATCAGCACGTCGGCTTGCTTGGACGCCTTGTACCGGCTCACCGAGTCGCCCTCGGACTCGAGGATGCGATCGAGACGCTCGATGTTGCCGTAGCGCTCCCGGTACAACGTCCAGTCGAGCTCCTCGAGCCGCTCGTAACCCTCGAACTGGCTGATGATCCCCTCGTCGTGGAATGGGACTGCCAACTTGCGGCTCATCTCGTCCCATAGGGCGAGCTCGGCCTGATCCAGACCGATCCTCTCGAACAGGCTCTCCCTCTGATGTTCCGGCAGGGGCTCCAAAGTCTCGGGGATCGCCGAGAACAGCCATGACACCATCACGTTGGTGTAGGCGTTGTTGCGCAACCCCGCCCCGTCCCAGTTCGGGTCGTCGTCGTGGAACTCGTCGGGGCCCATGACCCCGGTGATCTGGTACCTGTCATCGATCCGGTCGTATTCGGCGGCACTCGCCCAGAAACGTGCGATCTCGACGAGCAACTCGGCGCCGAACTCGGAGAGGAATTCGACATCGTGGGTGAACCGGAGGTACTGAACCACGTTGTATGCGATGGCGATGTTGATGTGTCTCTGTAGGTGGCTGTGGTCGTCGAACCAGCGGCCAGAGCGCGGGTTGAGATGGAGCTGTTGGGTCTCCTCACGTCCGTCGCTGCCCGATTGCCACGGGAACATGGCACCCGAGAACCCGGCGGCCTCGGCGGCTCGACGGGCAGCGGGCAATCGCCGATAGCGATAGCGGAGGAGGGACCTGGCGACCTCGGGCGACCTCACGTGAAGCAGCGGGAAGACGAACAGCTCGTCCCAGAAGACGTGACCACGGTACGCCTCCCCGTGCAGGCCTCGGGCCGGGATCCCCGCGTCGATGTCGATGATGTTGGGGGAGGCCACCTGGAGGAGATGGAAGATGTGGAGGTTGGTGATCTGACGGACCCTCGGTTCGGCCCCGATGTCGATGTCGAAGCGCCTCCACAGACTCAGCCAGGATCTGACGTGCTCCTGCTCGAGATCGACGAAATCCGGTGCGTGCTCGAGTTCCTCGGCGGTCTCGACACCGGGCTCGGAGATCGCATCGTCCCGGCCCGTCACCAGACAGACGATCTTCTCCACCCGGACCGCGGCCCCTGCCATCACCATGGCCGTGAGCTCCTCACCGACTGCCCTGTCCTCGATGACAGCGCGGCGCGCCGGCTCCAGGCGGGCGTCATCCACCCAGATGCGGTGTCTGGCACCGGTCACGATCTCGACCCGGGACTGTGTGGTTCTCGTCCGCAGCATCGGCCGGTCCGGGCGGCCCATCCGGGCTTCGACGATGTCGAGATGGTCCCCCCTCAGATCCCGGTAACGATCGACGTTCCGATTCTCCACACGGCCATCGATCAACGAACGGAACGTGACCTCTCCGTCCCAGTTCTCCGCCCTGAGATTGGTCTCGAGGGCGGCGATATGGGGACGTGCCATCGAGACGAGACGCCGCTGGGTGAGCGAGCTTTCACGACCATCGCGATCCCGGAAGCGCACCTCTCTGATCAGAATCCCTCGATCCATCTCCAGGGCCTGGCGATAGTGGAGGATCTCGGTCTCATCGATCGAGAACCACGGTGCGTCACCGATGCGGAATGTGAAGGACAGCCAGTTGGGAAGGTTGACCAGGCTCTCGTTCACGATGGAGCGGCCGTCGACCTCATCGGTGAGCCGGTTGTACAGACCGGCCACATAGGTGCCGGGGTAGTGGCGACCTTGGACGATGGTGTGTTCCGGCGCCGCTCCCCGGCTCGCCATCCGTCCGTTGCCAACGGTGCAGAGAGCCTCCCGTAGCGTCTCCTCAGCGGGTTCGTAGAGGTCGAATTCGAGGATCCACGGATCGATGGCCCTCCGCTCGGCGGCACCGTGGGGGGCGGCTTCGGTCATGGCGCCCGGAAACCGTAATCGGTCGGCCGGCGGCTTTCCTCACGCGGGCGATTGGCTGGTCCGAAGGACCAGAGGATGGGGACCTTTTCCCCTATGCCCTGTGCTCGCCCAGGACCGAGGATCGGGTTTGTTGGACCGATTGTCGAGAAGGAGTTTCTCAAAATGAGCGTTCCAACCAGAGATGTGTCCCGACTGCCTGCATCGGTGGCGGGTCGGGCCTATCTCCCCGATCACGTGTACTGGCTGTCCGTTTCCCTCTCCGGCGTCGGAGGCCTCGCCGCCGCCCTGACCTTCTTCCTCCCAGACGTCCTCCTGGGACCGGATGTGAGCAATGGCAATGCCCGGGGGACGGCCCTCGTCATGCTCGCCCTGGCCACACCTGCGCTCTTGGCCGCGATGTGGTTTCAGCGTCGCGGGTCGTGGAAGGCTCGCTACTGGTGGCTGGGGTCGGTCTTCTACCTCGCCTACAACGCCTTCCTCCTGTTGTTCCTCACCCCGTTCAACACCCTGTTCCTCCTCTATGTGGCCACCGAGTCACTGGCTCTGTTCTCGGCCTTCGCCTTGGTGATCAAGGGCGGTGAGTTTCCGCAGGAGGAGATGACCAAACGGGTGCCGGTCCGTGGTCTGTCGATCCTGATCTGGGCGATCGTGTTGTTCAATGCGTTGGCCTGGTTGCAGGTCGTGGTTCCGGCCCTGCTCAGCGAGGACCCGGGTTCGTTCCTCGATGGGCTCGGCGTGGCCACCAACGCCATCTATGTCCAGGATCTGGTCGTGTGGCTTCCACTGATGGCCACAGCCGCCTGGTGGATGTGGCAGCGGAGGCCCCTGGGGATCTTCCTCACCGGTTCCTGGCTGGCGTTCGGGTTCATGGAGGCGGTCAGTATCGCCGTGGACCAGTGGTTCGGGCATCGAGCCGACCCGCTCTCACCCCACGCCTCGACCGGCGTCATCCCGTTGATGATCGCCCTCGCCGTGATCAATCTCGTCGGCCTCTACTTCTACCTTCGTGCTCCAGACGGCGGGCAGCGTCCCGGACCATCGGATCGAGGGAGGGCTGAATGACGATTGCCGAACTCGCAGACACCATCCCCCGTCCGGTGAGCCCGGGTGCCGAGATCGAGGAGTTGAAGCGTTTTCATCGGGATGGCACCTGGAACGGGAGGATCCATCCCGGTGGGATGGGCCCGGGCACCCCAGCCCAGCTGGCGCGGGGGGTGGCGAGCCATCACTGGATCCAGGACGGCCGGTGGGTGGTCGGGGACTACGAGCAGGATCAGATGCTCGAAGACGGGACCTTCGTGCTGAAGTGGCAGTTGCACTGGGTGTGCGGTTGGGACCCGATGGCCGGGGAGTACAAGGCGACCATCGTCGACAACTACGGCAGGGCCGCCCTGCTCCGGGGCCGGATCATCGGTGACCAGATGGTCTTCGAGTCCACCAGCGAGCAGCCCCCCTTCCTCAGGCTCACCTGGGAGCTCAGCCCCCGGGGGAGCATCCTTTGGCGGAACGAGCTGTCCCTCGACGGCTCCGATTGGATGCTGGTCGAGGACTACGAGATCGGGCCCGCGCTCTGACAGCCAGGTCGAGATCGGCGAGTCGAAACCGCAGAAAGCCGAGCCTTCGCCGATCGAAATGGCCGAACGGCCCTACCCCTCCGCTCGAACATGAAGCAGTCTCGAATCTGACACTGAAAGGGGCAGCGTGGTCACCACCGAGATTGCCCAGGCGAACGAGACCGGAACCGGTGTCGCTCTTCTCGAAGACGAGCTGCGGGCGCGGGTAGCCCGAATCCTCAACCGGCGGCCGGCGATCGGCTTGGCCGTGGGCGTGGTCGGCCATGGGTCCTTCTCCTTTCACGGTGAGGGGCTCGCCGATATCGAGGCGAACACGAGGATCTCCCAGGACACGGTGTTTCGGATCGGTTCGATCACGAAGACCATGACCGCGGTCGCCGTGATGCAGCTCTGGGAGGACGGTTCGATCGACCTGGATGCCCCCGCCAACGACTATCTGCGTGGCTACCGCTTGATCCCGGATGACGACCATTGGCCACCGGTCACGGTGCGCCATCTTCTCACCCACACGGCCGGCATCCCCGACGTGCTCCGTTTCAGGGACCTCCTCCACCCCGGTTGGGGGCCGCTCGGCGCACGACCACCCCTCGTCAGCGCCGCGCTGGGCGAACCGCTTCCGTCGCTGGCCGAGTATTACCGGGGCGTCATCAGGGCGGTGACCGAGCCCGGGACGGCCTTCGCCTACTCCAACCACGGTTTCGCCACGCTGGGTCAAATCGTCGAGGACGTCAGCGGCGACAGCCTCGAGCACTACTTCCGGGAGCGGATCTTCAAGCCACTCGGGATGACCGACACCGATCTGCTCCGCTCGGATCGAATCCAATCCAGGCTGGCGACGGGGTATGTCCTCGGCTCCTCGGGCCACGAGCAGATCGAGGATCGGGAGTGGATCGGCGGAGGCGACGGAGGTGTCTACTCATCGAGTCGGGACCTTGCTCGCTATCTGGCTGCCCTCCTCGGCGGCGGGACCAACCAGCACGGGTCGATTCTCGAGCCGGGAACCCTGCTGATGATGTTCGACAACCAGTTCCAGACCGACCCTCGACTCCCGGGTGTCGGCCTGGCCTTCTTCCGCGCCGACGCGGGCGGACATCGCATCGTCGACCACGATGGGATCCTCCCCGGTTTCAACTCGAGCCTGGTCCTTGCTCCCGAGAAGGGAGTCGGGGTCTTCGGGATGACGAATGGGGCGAGCGGCGCCATGTTCTGGCTCCCAGAGGAGATGGGCGGGCTCCTCCACGACCTACTGGGGGTCGGAGCCGAGGCGGTCCCGTCTGACATCCCCCAACATCCCGAGGTCTGGGGTGACCTGTGCGGCCGATACCAGCTTCCCGCGGTCGGGGACCTGCGGGGCCGGGTCGTGATGGGAGGCGGGGCCCAGGTGCTGGTTCGAGGCGGTCGTCTCATGTTACGGCTGCTCACGCCGATCCCCGTTCTCTACCGGGGTCTTCCGCTCCATCCTCACGACGCCTCCGATCCCTACGTCTTCCGCCTCGACCCATCCCGATTCGGGATGAGACCGATCCGGCTCATCTTCGACCGGGAACCGACCTCGGGGAGGAGGGTGATCCACACCGATCTGGGCGGATGGCCCATAACGCTCTACGAGGTTGCAAGACCCGGTCGAGGCCGGCAACCCCGAGTGGGGGCCAGTGAGGAGTCATGAGATGACCATCACCCGTGACAGCGCCACGATGAGCGACCTGTGGCGGATGGGAGCCCTCGAGCTATCCGAGGAGATCCGTAAACGGGTCGTGTCCAGCAGGGAGGTGGTCGAGGCCCACCTCCGACGGATCGAGGAGGTCAATCCGGCGATCAACGCCATCACCGTTGTCCTCGCCGACCAGGCGCTCGAAGCTGCCGAGAGAGCCGACCGGATCTCGATTGCCTCCGGCGATCGGCTGCCCTTGCTGCATGGAGTCCCATTCACGGTGAAGGAGAACATCGATCTGGAGGGCACCCCGACCACCCACGGTCTGAAGGCCCTCGCCGAGGCCTATCCCAGCCGCGACGCCCCGGTGGTGGAGCGGCTCAAGACGGCCGGGGGGATCCCTTTGGGTCATACCAATTGCTCGACCATCACGGTCCGCTGGCACACGGAGAGCGAGATCTGGGGATCGACCGTCAATCCCTGGAACCGGTCGAGAACACCTGGTGCCTCGAGTGGTGGGGAGGCGGCGGCCTTGGCGACCGGGATGAGCCCGCTGGGCGTGGGCAACGACGGGTTGGGATCGCTTCGATGGCCGGCTCAATGTTGTGGGGTCACCGCCCTCAAGCCGACGATTGGGAGGATCCCCCATGCCGGCTCCCTCGAGCCGGCCGACTCGGCCATCGGAATTCAGCTGACCTCCGTCCAGGGCCCGATGGCGCGGGAGATCGCCGACCTTCGAGCCGCCTTCGCCGCCCTGACCGGTCCCACCTGGCGTGACCCGTGGACTGTGCCCGCGCCGCTCCGGGGCCCCGAGCTCCTCGAGCCAATCCGGGTCGCTCTCGTGACCGATCCGGGCGGACAGGGTGTGTCGGCGCAGGTCGAAGAAGGAGTCCGTACTGCGGCGGCAACCCTCGAGGCGGCCGGTTATTGGATCGAGGAGATCGCCCCACCTTCGATCGATGAGGCAGCAAGGATCCTGCTCGACATGCTCAACACGCCTGACATCCGGGCAATGCGGGAGATGATGGCGCCACTCCTTCCCGCCGAGACCCAAGAGTTCCTCACCGACTTCTATCAGGCGGCCGGGGACCCGGACCCGGTGAGGATCCTGCAGAGCTTCGTCGTCAGACAGTCCCTGCTTCGAGCGTGGAGCGAGTTCCTGGAGGCTCATCCCCTCGTCGTGGCGCCGATCGCCACCGATGTCCCCTTCCTGGTCGGAACCGACCTGGGGGAGGGTCGTGTCGCCGAGACCATTCACATGATGCGCATGGCCATGGCAATCAACGCCATGGGACTTCCCGCCGTTGCCGTCCCGGTCGGCGTCCGAGACGGTCTTCCTCAGGTGGTCCAGATCATCGCCGGGCGCTATCGCGAGGATCTCTGCCTCGACGCGGCGCAGGCGGTCGAGGACCGGCTGGGCGTCATCACCCCGATCGACCCAATACAGGTAGAGGAGAAGCCATGAGGATCGACAGGCTGAACAGCCTGGACCGCCTCATGTTGGGTGCGAGCAACACCTGGCCTCAAGATGTCGGCGCCCTGGCCATCCTCGATGGGGCAGAGCTGCTCGACCGGGCCGGGGATCTGCGGATCGACGCGTTACGGCAGGCAATCGAATCCCGGCTGCATCTGGTCCCGCGTTTCAGACAGATCATCTTCGATCCCGGGCGATTTCAGGGGGGCCCGCTCTGGATCGACGATCCCGCCTTCGACATCGCCGAGCACATTCACGAGCACGTCCTTCCACCACCCGGGGGAGAACACGAGGTCATGGAGGCTGTGGAACAACTCCGTAAGCGTCGACTCGCCCCATCCCGCCCCCTGTGGGAGATGTGGTTCCTCACCGGGCTGACCGGACGGCAGATCGGGCTGTATGTCAGGATCCACCACGCCGTCGCCGACGGCATGGCCGCCATGACCACAGTGGCGGCATTCCTCGACCGTTCCGCCGACACAGCTCCCGGCCCGGTCGTTCCGTGGATCCCGGTGCCGGCCCCATCGAGCCGGGACCTCTTCCTCGACAGCGTGGTGAAGCGGCTCGAGTCGTGGATGGGTCTCTTTGCGGCACTTCTGCACCCGGTATCGACATTCCGGCGGATTCGTGCCACCTGGCCCGCCATGCACGAGCTCGTCGCCGAGGCCCCGTCCACCCGGACCACTCTCGACCGAATGGTGGGACCGGACCGTCATGTGGCCCTGGTTCGCGACCGGGTCGACGATGTCAAGGCGGTAGGCAAGTCTCACCAGGCCACTGTCAACGACGTCCTCCTCGCTGCCATCGCAGGCGGATTGCGCGCACTCCTCCAGGAGAGGGGAGAGCTCGTCCGGGGCACGACGTTGCGGGTCTACTCGCCTATCTCGCTGCGCAAGGGAATGCCTGGTGTGCAACAGGGGAACCTCGTTGTGCAGATGGCCATCCCCTTGGAGCTCGGCGAGCCGGACCCTTTTCGTCGGCTGCGACAGATCGCCGCCTCCACGAAGGAACGCAAGGGGCGGGCCCGAACCTCACTCGGGTTCCTGATCCACGGTCGGATCACGAGACGTCTCATGTTGATGGCGGCCATGCGTCAACGTGTCAACGTTGCCACCGCCAGCATTCCCGGTCCCACCGAACCTCTCCACCTGTTGGGGGCGCCTGTCCTCGAGGTCTTCCCCATCTTGCCCCTCATCGCCAACGAGCCCTTGGCGGCGGGCGCCCTCTCTTACGCGGGAGCCCTCAACATCGGGATCACCGCCGATGTCGATGTCGTTCCCGACATCGACGTCTTCACCGCAGGGGTTTGCGCCGAGCTCGAGACACTTGGCGCCCCACCACTCGTCGGGCACGACGCGCTGACGGGTGGACCGGCAGTCCCGGAAAGGAGCGACTGATGCCTGCCATGAAGATCCGCGACGTCTCTCTCTACGTCAGCACCGTGGGAAGCGGATATCCACTTGCCTTGATGCACGGCGGTCCCGGCGCGGACCACACCACGATGCTCCCTTTCCGGAGCTGCGCCGACCGGTTCACCCTCGTCTTCTACGACCACCGCTGCAATGGTCGCTCCGAAGCTGCCCCGGTGTCCTCGATGACCTGGGAGAACTTGACCGCCGACGCCGATGCCCTTCGGGACGAGCTCGGTTTCGAGAGATGGGCGGTGCTGGGTCACTCATTTGGGGGACAGGTGGCCCTGGAATACGCCCTGGCCTATCCGGACCGGGTCTCCCACCTGGTACTGCTCGACTCCGGCGGTGACGCCTGGTGGGCCCTCGAGAATGCGGCCGATCTCCTGGCCAGACGGGGGTATGACGCCAAGAAGGTGGAGCTGGTGCGGCGTTGGTTCAATGGCGAGTTCGAGCCGAGAGAGATGTTGAAGATCTTCATGCGGATTGGTGACGTCTACTCCTACCGCAAGGGCCTACCGGCTGTGTTCGGCGCTCTTCTCGCTGGATTGAAAGGAGGATGGCGGTGGAAGCCCCGGCCGGAGGCGCTCATCTTCGCCGGCACCCACTTGGCCCGGGGTTGGTCGGTGATGGACCGGCTCGGTGAGATCGAAGCGCCCACCCTGGTGATGGCAGGGCGCGACGATTTTGTGTTCCCCCCCGAGCATCAAGCCCAGCTCGCGGCCGGGATACCCAATGCTCGTCTCCATATCGTGGAGCGGGCCGGTCACAGCCCCCACCACGAGCAACCCGCGGAAGTCATGGAGGCGATCCGGAGCTTCATCAGCGCTGATTCAGCGGTGGTTGGAGCCTGAGGCCCCGGCGGCCGCCCGCCCGCTGGGTTTCTCCTAGCCCGACAAGAGCACTGGAGCCTCGTGGGCTCGAACGGGAGAGGGCTCGCCGAGGTAGCGCTCGACCTCGACCAGACAGGTTTGCGCGGTGGGGCCCTGAGCCAGTTTGGAGGTGCCGACGTCCCTGGTGAGGACATTGGGATTCCCCGCACGGCAGAGACCGCCTGGCTCGATCGGGTCCCACCAGGCACCTGTGGGCAGCTGGACCACCCCGGGCATCAGATCCTCTCTCAGCAGGAGGGATGCCAGGCAGGAGCCTCGTTCGTTGAACACCCGGACCAGATCCCCGGTGACGAGACCCCGGTCTACGGCATCGTTGGGGTTGATCCCGAGTCGTTCCCGACCGTCGACCTTCCCGTTGACACTGGTCTCGCCGTGATCCCATTGTGAGTGAAGACGTGTCTTGGGTTGGTTCGAGATCAAATGGAGCGGATATCGGTCGGCGTTGCCCAACCATTCGTAAGGCTCCAGCCAGGAAGGGTGGGGAGGGCAGTCGTCGTACCCGAAACCCTCGATCATCTCCGAAAACAGCTCGATCCGGCCCGAAGGTGTCTGCAGCGGGGCACCAGCCGGGTCATCCCGGAACGCCACCAGCGACGAGGCCAGGGGCGGGATCCACTCCTCGGGGATCTGGAAATGACCCGCAGCCTGGAGCTCTGCCAGCGTCGGGTAGTCGGGGTGGTTGCCTTGAAACCTGGTGTAGATGTGCTCGATCCACTCCGCGCTGGTCCGTCCTTCGGTGAACCGGTCGCCGGCGCCGATTCTGCGGGCCAGCTCCGAGAAGATGTCATAGTCGTTTCTGGCCTCCGCCACCGGGTCGATCACCTTCTCCATCCAGAACACGAAGTCGTCGTTGCCGCTCCCCCCCACATCGTCTCTCTCCAGCGGGGTGGTGGCGGGCAGGACTATGTCGCAGTGCCGGGCCAGGGCGTTCCAGAACGGTTCATGACAGACGGTGGTGTCCGGGACCCGCCAGGCGTCGGCCAGGCGGTTGAGATCCTGGTGGTGGTGGAACGGGTTGCCCCCGGCCCAGTAGACGAGGTGGATCTCGGGGTAGGTGAGGCGCTGACCGTCGTAGTCGAACTGCTCGCCGCCGTGGAGGAGCAGATCGGAGATCCGGGCCACCGGGATGAAGTCGCTCACAGGGTTCTTTCCCTGGCGGAGACGGGGGAGTGTGTGATACCCGACCGGGTGGCCGTTGAGCCCGACCGCCCCGTAACCGAAGCCGACCCCGCCACCGGGAAGGCCGACCTGGCCCAGCATCGACGCCAGGGCCGCGGCCATCCAGTAGGCCTGCTCCCCGTGATCGGTTCTCTGCACGGACCAGCTCACGGTGATCAGCGTGCGCCGATCCGCCATGTCTGCCGCCAAGGCTCGGATCCGATCCGCATCCACCCCGCTGATGTGGCCCGCCCACTCTGCGCTCTTGGCAATGCCGTCCGATTCACCCAACAAGTAGGAGCGAAACCGATCCCATCCGGTGCAGTAGGTGTCGAGGAAGTTCTCGTCCTCGAGCCCGGCGATGACCAGGCTGTGGGCGAGGGCGAGCATCAACGCGGTGTCGGTGCTGGGGCGGACCGGCACCCACTCCGCCTCCACAGCTTCGATGAAGTCCTCGGCGAGGGGGGAGAGGTTGACGAACCTGACCCCACGATCACGGCAGGTCTCGAGGCGGCTGTTGAGCATGTGCCGTCCCTGACCCCCGTACTGGACCTGGCTGTTCTTGATCGGCATGCCCCCGAAGGCCACCACCAGCTCCGTGTGCTCTGAGATCTCGACGAAGTGGGGCTGTTCGTCCATGTACTCGTCGAAGGAGAGACCGAACACGTGCGGGGTGATGACATGGCCGGCCGCGATCGAGTAGTCGTCGACCGAATACGTATAGCCGCCGATCGAATTGAGGAAGCGGTGGATCTGGCTCTGGGCGTGGTGGAAACGGCCGGCGCTGGCCCATCCGTAGCTGCCCCCGAATATCGCCCGGTTGCCGTGTTCGGTCCGCACCCGGTCCAACTCGGAAGCGAGGAGGTCGAGGGCCACATCCCAATCCACCTCCACGAACGGCTCCCGGCCGCGCAGTTCGGGCCTCGAACCGGGACCGTGCCGGAACCATGACTCCCTTATCGCCGGTCGCTCCACCCGACTGCGACGGACCGCCTTCAGCGATTGACCGATCGGGGAGGGGTCGGGGTCCTTGGCGAACGGATGCACCGCCGTGATCTCCATGCCGTCGGTTTCCACCTCGTAGGCGCCCCAGTTGGTCAGCGTGCGGTGTCTGGTGGTGGTCATCTGACGGGCTACGTTATCGAGGCTCGAGTCCTCACGTCATCCGACCCCGACGGCATCGGGCTCAGCCTGACCTCGCAGACTCGAGGAGCGAATTGAGGTCGGCCACCGGTCCGAGATGGGCCAGCTTGTCGGGGTTCACCACCCCATGGATGCCCCTGACCTGATTGTCGAGGATGTCGAGTGCCATGACTCCGATGACTCGCTGCTGGCCATCGACGAATAGGGCCCCGGCTCCGCCGTTGACTTCGACCGGGCGCCATGAAACGCCGGGGAATGAGGTGAGCACCGGGATTGCCCTGGCCACGGCAGATGCGACCCGGCTACGTCCCCGCAATGTGCGGGCTTGCGCCGGGACCTTGCCGCCCCCGTCGCCGATCAGTTCCACGTCGTGTGCGAGGAGCTTCTCGAGCCCGGCGAGGTCGCCTGTTTCGGCTGCTGCGAAGAACCTCTGGGCCAGCTCGTCGCGCTGTTCTCGTGTCGTCTGAAAGCGGGGACGGCGTTCCGTGACGCGGTGTCTGGCGCGCGACGCCAGCTGCCTCACCGTGTCCTCGCTCTTGCCCACGATCTTGGCGACCTCCGAATACTCGTAGTCGAAGACATCGTGAAGCACCAGAACGGCACGCTGCTCGGGGGAGAGGCTCTCCAGCAAGACGAGGACGGCGAGCGAGAGGGAGTCGGCTGTCTCGGCTTGCCACGCCGGATCGGAGTGGCTGTCGGTGATGATGGGCTCGGGCAACCAATCGCCGACATAGTTCTCGCGGCGGGCACGTGCCGTGTTGAGCTCGTTGATGGCGAGCCGGGTCGTCACAGTGGTCACGTAAGCGGGGGGTGAGACGATCTCCTCTCCGGTGTCGAGCACCTGATGAACCCGGAGCAGCGCTTCCTGCACGATGTCCTCGGCCTCGGAGACAGTGCCCAGCATCCGGTAGGCGATCGCAAACGAAATCGGCCGCAACTCGTCCAGCAGACGCTCATGATCGATCAACGTGGACCGATCATCTGATGTGTGTCTTCTCCCTCGCCGGCTATGAATCCCTGTCGCCAGCTCGGGTATGCCGGTCGCCAACCCAGCTCGCGCTTGGCCTTTGCGTTCGAGGCGCCTCGGGCGTCGGTCATCATCACCACGCCCCCTTCACCGGCGACCAACCGCAGAACGAACCTCGGCATTCGCCTCGGTTCCTTGCCGCTGAGCATCTGTGAAAGGTAGGGCAGCCATTCGGCCACCGGGGCCGGGTCATCGTCGACGATGTTGTAGACGCCTCG
>JAICNB010000109.1 GCA_025928935.1 Acidimicrobiia bacterium | reverse complement strand
GATCACGGTCCACCCGTTCCAGGGCGGCGGTCAGCATCACCCCCGGGGGCAGCCAGCCCAGGTCGGCTATCAGCGGATCAGAAACCCGAACCGGCCGGACATGATCCGACTGGAGCAAATCGAAGGGTGTCTCCGTATCGAACATACGTTCGTATCGTACAACCCGCCCCCGACAAGAACCACCCCCTTGCGGGCGGAATCGAAAAAAATTCTGTCGGGTGATGCGAAGACTTCAGGTCGGATTCGAGTGCAGGTGGTCGCCGTGGTCTTCGTCGATCGGCTCACCGCACACACAGATGCCGGCAAGACGCTGAGCAGGCTCGAGGACCCGGCCGCATATGATGCAGGCCTGGTCGAGGAAGCAGGCCGGGTCACCCATGACGACCTCGCTTGCCCCGGTCCGAGACCGCCAGACGCCAGAGGTACGCGCTGAAGCGCGGCATCCGGTTTGGAACAGGTTCTGGTTCTTCGATGGAGCCAGTCGTCTCGGGCTCGACGGGGGAACTCACAGGTTCGGGGTCCCCCGACGGCTTCACCTCACGTATCTCGGCGAGCCTCTCGCGCAGGAACGCCGCCTCCGTCTCGGCACGGGCCGCTCGCTCCCTGGCCTCGGCCAGGTCCTGTCCAGCCTGATGGAGGTTCCCCAGCTGCATCAGCATCTTGTCCCAGGCAGCGATCGGAACGAGCATCGTGCCCGGTGGGGGCGAAGCGTGTTCCTCGATCCTGGACGGATCGAGTTCCTGCTCTCGAGGCTCTGGTTCGGCGACCGCGTGACCGACCTGGTGCGCCCGGGACCTGACCGCTGCCAACGACACGATCCGGCGTGTCCCGTCGGGGGACTCCTCAAGGGCGGTGGGTACCCGGCCCTTCCTGGCCCAGTTGCGCACGGTCGAGAGCGGGAGGCCGGAGGCCTCACTTGCCTGACGGAGTGTCATCCAGTCGCCCCCCCGGGCTCGGGGAGTCGGTACTGCCTCTGGCGTCGCCGGGCTCGGCGAGGTGCGGAGCGCCTCGGTCTCCCAGAGGAAGGCGGGGTCCCGATTGGCCATCACCTCATGATAAGAACACCGGATGGCTCGGAGCCGGGGGAGGGGGGATTCTTTAGGATGGGTCGGGTGTGGAGGCCCTACCCGACCAGATGACCTCGCTAGACGGGCCCCCATCTCCGTCGCGACAGGCTCCTTCCGAACAGGAGGTCCGCTCCCTGGTCGAACGTGTCCTCGACGGAGTCGTCGCCTCGGAGCCCACTTCACCGGCTCCGGCCGGACCAACTCCGGAATCCGCCCCTGCACCGGCGGGCAGCCCGCCCAGGATCGCGATCGGTGCGGACCACGGCGGTTATTCCCTCAAGGAGCGAATTGGTTTCCGGCTTAGGGAGTCCGGCTACGACATCGTCGACTGTGGCACCAACGGACACGAGGCCGTGGACTATCCCGACTTCGCCCATGCCGTGGCGCGTGAAGTGGCGTCCGGCTCCTGTCGATACGGGATCGTGGTCGACGGCGCCGGCATCGGCTCGGCGATGGTCGCCAACAAGGTCCCCGGCGTCCGTGCCGCGCTGTGTTACGACATCTCCTCGGCCCGGAACAGCAGGGAGCACAACCACGCCAACGTCCTCACCCTCGGCGCCGGGCTGATCGGCGAGAGCCTCGCCTGGCAGATCGTCGAAGAGTGGCTGTCGGTCGATTGGGGCGGCGATCGACACGCCCGGCGGGTTGCCAAGATCGACGAGATCGAACGGCAATACTCCCAAGCCGAGATGACACAGCCCGAGATGAGACAGGGCCAGGGGTGAACCGGGAAGCCATCGTCGAGGCGGTCACCCGCGAGGTGCTGGCTGCCCTATCGGCTCGCCACGACGTTTGCGACACAGGGGACAAGGTCCGTCAGGTGGTCGCCAACGGCGCCGACCGGGTTGCGTTCCACGGCGAGGCGGCCGAGGTCCCGCTCGACATGGCCCGTTACATCGACCACACCCTGCTCAAGCCCGATGCGACAGCGGCGGAGATCGACCAACTGTGCCGGGAAGCCGAGCAGTACCACTTCGCCTCGGTCTGCATCAACCCGACCTGGGTGAAGCGGGCTGCGGACAACCTCAGGGGGACATCGGTCCCGGTGTGCTCGGTGATCGGGTTCCCCCTCGGGGCCACGACACCGGAGATAAAGGCAATGGAGACCCGTCGCGCCCTCCGTGACGGGGCCCGAGAGGTCGACATGGTGCTGAACATCGGCGCACTCAAGTCGGGTGACTACGCCCTCGTCCGGAGCGACATCGAGAAGGTCGTGGACGCTGCGCACGACGGGAGCGCCCTGTGCAAGGTCATACTGGAGACTGCCCTGCTCACAGACGAGGAGAAGGTCATCGCCTCCTCATTGGCCAAGCAGGCAAGAGCCGACTTCGTAAAGACATCGACCGGGTTCGGGCCGGGCGGCGCCACGATCTATGACGTGGCCCTGATGAGGGAGACCGTGGGCCCGGAAATGGGTGTGAAGGCGTCGGGCGGGGTCCGCACCGCCGACGACGCGGAAGGCATGATCGCGGCGGGGGCGACCAGAATCGGTGCGTCGGCCGGGATAGAGATCGTCGGAGGGAAGGACGGAGGCAGTGGCGAAAGGTATTGAGCTGAGGTCGTTCTCGTTCCTGGACAGCCTTCAGCCGCAATACGCAGCTTTTCTCGGGACGGTGGCCCAGGGCTTCCTCCCGCTGGCCGGGGACGCCTCGCTGTGGGTCGAGGTGGCGCCCGGAATCGAGATCAACCGACTCACCGACGTGGCTCTCAAGGCGACCTCGGTGAAGCCCGGGTTGCAGATCATCGAGCGTTACTACGGGGTCCTGGAGGTGCACTCGCCGGATCAGGCGGAGACGCGGGCGGCCGGCGCCGCGATCCTCGAAGGGATAGAGGCGACCGAGGACGATCGAATCAAGCCGCGAATCCTCTCCTCACAGATCATCCGACGCCTCGACGACCATCACGCCCAGCTCATCAATCGGACCCGGCACGGGCAGATGATCATCCCCGGCCAAACCCTCTACGTACTCGAATGTGAGCCGGCGGCTTATGCATCCCTCGCCGCCAACGAGGCCGAGAAGGCGGCCGAGATCAACGTCCTCGAGGTGCGCAGCTTCGGCTCGATGGGCCGGGTCTACCTCGGTGGCGAGGAGAGGGACATCGATGTCGGATGGCAGGCTGCGGTAGCGGCCCTCGAGGGTCTCTCCGGGCGAGACGCCGGCCAAGGTTGATGTAACGGGATGAGCCCAATAGTCCGAGTGAAAGGAAAGGAGGAGCTTCATGGCTGAAGCTCTGGGAATGATCGAGGCGCGGAGCTTCCCGGCGATGGTCGAGGCTGCCGATGCGATGGTCAAGGCAGCGAAGGTCGAGCTCGTGAGCATGGAGAAGACCGGTGGCGGCTACGTCACTGCGGTGGTGCGCGGAGACGTCGCCGCGGTCAAGGCGGCAGTCGACGCAGGGGTGCGTGGTGCGGAGAAGGTGGGCGAGGTCATCGCCACCCATGTCATCGCACGTCCCCACGTCAACATCGACCTGGTCCTGCCGCTCGGCCGTCAGGACCAGGCGCAGGACGATCTCGGTTAACAACCGCCGGCCTGTGTCGGGACGGGAGATGGCATCGTGCATCTAGGGCGTGTCGCCGGGACGCTGGTCGCCAGTCGCAAGGAGGCCCTGATGGAGGGGATGAAGCTGCTGGTGGTCCGACAACTCGACGCCGAGAACGCGGACACAGGGAGCTATGTGGTCGCGGTCGACGCGGTTGGGGCCGGCGTGGGAGAGGTCGTCCTCTATGCCTCCGGCAGCTCGGCGCGTCAGACCGAGCTGACCCGCGACCGCCCCGTCGATGCCGTCGTCATGGCCATCGTCGACTCGTGGGACATCGGCGGAGAGGAGCGATACCACAAGGGTCGTGAGGAGAGCAGAGCCCGTTGACCATGCTGAGCGACGCCGAGATCCAGGACATCATCGAGCGGGTCAGGGGCCGCGTCGCCTCTGCCGGGATGTCCGGTCGCGCCGCACCCGCGTTGCGGGCGACAGACGACCTGGCTGTCTCCGATGTCGAGTTGCGCGATGGGATCCACCCGGACATCGACCAGGCGGTGACGGCAGCACGGGCCGCCTTCGTGGAGTACCGCGAGATGGGTCTCGAGAAGCGCAAGACGATCGTCGACGCCATGCGCGCCGCGATGCTTCGTGAGGGGGAGCGCCTCGGGTACATGGCTGCCGAGGAGACGGGGCTGGGTCGTGGGGAGGACAAGGCCATCAAGAACCGTCTGGTCACCACCCGGACCCCGGGCCCCGAGGACCTCGAGCCCCAGGTTGTCACCGGGGACGCGGGGATGATGGTCACCGAGTACGCCCCATATGGGGTGATCGGCTCCATCACCCCCACCACCAACCCGACCTCCACCATTATCAACAACTCGATCGCCATCGTCTCGGCGGGGAACGCGGTGACGTTCAACGTCCACCCCAACGCACGCATGGTCTCGGTGGAGAACGTCCAGCTGCTCAACCGCGCCATCGTCGGAGCGGGTGGTCCCCCGGACCTGGTCACGGCCATTCCCTCTCCGACGCTCGACTCGGCCAAGGAGCTGATGAACCACCCCGAGGTCCGCGTCCTCCTCGTCACCGGGGGCCCGGGAGTGGTTAAGGAGGCGTTGAAGACGAGCAAGAAGGCGATCACTGCGGGGCCGGGCAATCCTCCGGCGGTGGTCGACCAGACCGCCGACATCGAGGCGGCGGGGCGGGCCATCGTCAAGGGCGCCTCGTTCGACAACAACGTCATCTGCACCGACGAGAAGACGACCATCGTTGTCGACACCGTGGGCGACCGGCTGGTGCAGGCCATGGTCGGGGCCGGCGCCTATCGCCTCAAGGAGCACGAGCTGAAGAGGCTGGAGCGGGTCATCTTCAGGGAGATGGGCCCTCCGGAGAAGCCCGGGATGATCAATCCAGAGTGGATTGGCAAGGATGCGGGGAAGATCCTGGCCGAGATCGGGGTGAGCGCCGGGGAGGACGTCCGGCTGCTCGTGGCCGAGGTGCCCCGTGAGCACAACCTGGTCTGGACCGAGCAGATGATGCCGGTGATGCCCGTGGTGAGGGTGGCCAACGTCGACGACGCGATCGACTTGGCGGTCCGCTCCGAGCACGGGTTCCGTCACACAGCCTCGATCCACAGCACCAATGTGGAAACCATCACCCGGATGGCGCGGGCCATGAACTGCAGCATCTTCGTGGCCAACGGCTCCAACTTCAACGGTCTGGGCCAGGGCGGAGAGGGGTTCACCTCTTTCTCCATCGCCAGCCCGACCGGGGAGGGATTGACCCGGCCCCGCACCTTC
>JAICNB010000128.1 GCA_025928935.1 Acidimicrobiia bacterium | reverse complement strand
GGCCTCACCGATGGCATAGAGACCGGGGATGGTGGTCATCAGGTTGTAGTCCACCCAGAGCCCGCCCATGGTGTAGTGCGGCGCCGGGTAGATCCGCATCGGAACGTGATAGGGATCCTCGTCGGTGATGCGCTGGTACATCTCGAACAGGTTGTCGTAGCGCTCCTCGATCACCTGGCGGCCCTCTCGATCGATCGCATCGTGGAAGTCGAGATAGACCCCGTTCTTGAGCGGCCCGACGCCTCGGCCCTGGTCGACGATTCGCTTCACCGCCCGGGAGGCGACATCCCGGGGAACCAGGTTGCCGAATGCGGGGTACATCCGTTCCAGGAAGTAGTCGCGTTCCTCGCCTGGGATCTGGCCGGCGGGCCGGCTGTCGTCGGCGCGTGCCGGCACCCAGATCCGTCCGTCGTTGCGCAGCGACTCGGACATCAGGGTCAGCTTCGACTGGAACTCGTCCGACGCCGGGATGCAGGTGGGGTGGATCTGTGTGTAGGAGGGGTTGGCGAACCCAGCTCCTTTGCGATGGGCCCGCCAAATGGCACTGGCGTTGGCGGCCATGGCGTTGGTGGAGAGGAAGAAGACGTTGCTGTAGCCCCCTGTGGCCAGGACCACGGCATGGCCGGAATGACTGGAGACCGCGCCCGACACGAGGTCGCGGGTGACGATGCCTACCGCCCTGCCCTCCTTGACCACCACATCGAGCATCTCGGTCCGGGTGTGCAACTTGACCGTGCCTGCCCCCACCTGGCGGGCCAGGGCCTGGTAGGCCCCGAGGAGGAGCTGCTGACCGGTCTGACCGCGGGCGTAGAAGGTGCGGGCCACCTGGGCCCCTCCGAACGAGCGGTTGTCGAGGAGGCCGCCGTACTCGCGGGCAAATGGAACCCCCTGCGCCGTGGCCTGATCGATGATGTTCAGGGACTCATGGGCGAGGCGATAGACATTCGCCTCACGGCTCCGGTAGTCCCCGCCCTTGATGGTGTCGTAGAAGAGGCGATACACCGAGTCGCCGTCGTTCTTGTAGTTCTTGGCGGCGTTTATGCCGCCCTGGGCGGCAATCGAGTGGGCCCGCCTGGGGGAGTCGTGGAAGGTGAACACCTCGACGTCGTAACCAAGCTCGGCCAGGGAGGCAGCGGCGGAGGCGCCGGCCAGGCCGCTACCGACGATGAGGATCTTGAACTTCCGCTTGTTCGCCGGGTTGACCAGGCGGACCGAGAACTTGTGGTTGTCCCACTTGTCCTCGATCGGGCCGGGCGGGATCCGGGCATCCAGTTGAAGGGTCATCCGCTCACCCCACCAACCCGAAGAGGACGGCGAGCGGCATGATGGCGTTGCCCACCGTGACCAGACCGGCGAGACCGATGGCGAACCACCGGCGCAGATGGTTGAACCGGGGGTGGTTGATCCCGAGGCTCTGGAACATCGACCACGCCCCGTGATAGAGATGGATGCCGAGGGCGATCATGGCGACGACGTAGAAGACGGTCACCGGGGCCCGGGAGAAAGTGGCGACGAAGTTGGCGTACACCTCGCCCCTGGCCCAGGTCTCTGGCGCCATCGGCGGGATTCCCCAGGTGAGGTCGGCCAGGTGGAAGAGGAGGAAGGCGAGGAAGATGACCCCGCTCCACCGCATAGTCCGGCTCGCGTAATTCGCTGAGATGTAGGTGCGCGGCCCCTGATAGTCCTCCGGGCGGGCTCGGTGGTTCATCAGGGTCAGCGAGTAGGCAGCGTGGATGTGGAAGAGGAAGGCCACGATCAGGCCGGTGCGCAGGATCCACAACGCCACGTGCTCGGGGAGGAAGGGGACGAGCAGCTGGCGTAGAGCCTCGGCATAGATGTCGATGTCGGGGATGCCGTCCACATCGGGGAGAAAGATCTTCCAGTTCCCCACCATGTGGAGAATCACGAAAGCGATGATCGCGATGCCGGTGATCGCCATCACCCATTTCTTGCCTACCGCCGACCGATAGAAGGCGACCGGCCAGGGGGCTCTTCGCTGTTCGATCGTGGTGGACACCGGTGACTCCATTATGCCAACTCTGCGAGTCGCCGGAATCTTCCGGCGCGGCAAGGAGAAATCGAGGGCTTTGGGTTGACGGCGCGCGCGCCGGGTCCTAATGTCAAACGTGTAATTACACGGTTGTGAGGAGACCGTATGCAGAGCAAGCTCATCCAGGCGTTGGCCATCGGTGAGCTTTCCTGGCAGGACTACGCCAATTGCCGGGGCGCAGACGCAGACCTCTTCTTCCCCGAGCGGGGGGCTTCCACCCGGAAGGCGAAGTCGATCTGTGCCGCCTGTGAGGTGAGAGCCGAGTGTCTCGACTATGCGGTCGAGATGGGTGAGAAGTTCGGCATCTGGGGTGGTCTGAGCGAACGGGAGAGGCGCAGGGTCCGACGGGAGCGCTCACAGCGCGAGCGCAAGGTGGGTTAGGGACCCTACAGGTAGAGGCCGGTCTGGCCCTCGCCCCGATTCTGGGGCGAGGGTGGGCCCAACGTTCTCCGTTGCATCTCCGCAAGTTGTGATTGCGCCGCCATCTGCTGGCTCCACAACGAGGCCTGGATCCCGTGGAACAGGCCCTCGAGCCATCCGATCAGCTGGGCTTGGTCGATGCGCAGCTCGGCTTCGGTCACATCCCCCTGATCGAGAGGCACCATTATCTCGTTGAACTCATCGAGGAGGTCGGGCGAGAGGATCTCCCGCAGCTCGTCGAGTGAGCGGGAATGGACATCCGCCAGCCGCTTGCGCCCACCGTCGTCGAGTGGCGCGTGACGCACCTCTTCGAGCATGGCCCGGGTCATCGAAGCGATTCGGATCAGCTTCGTGGGCTCCGAGACGGGCGGCTCCGGTCTCTCTTCCCCAGTGGCCTCCTCGACAGCGTCCGGCTTCACCGTTTCTTCCATTGGGTCAGCCTAAAGGCAACCACCAACCGCTTTGGCGCGCCAAAACGGAGAAATCAAGCCCTTACCTCGTCGCGCATGAACGCGATATAGGCGGCGGCGAACATCACCGAGGTGAGGGCGACCAGGATGGCGATCTGGGGCCAGACCACTGCGAGGCTCTGGGTGAGATTGAGCTCGGACACGATGGCCCGATCGACCTGCTCCAG
>JAICNB010000042.1 GCA_025928935.1 Acidimicrobiia bacterium | reverse complement strand
GAAGCTGCCGAACTGGTTGGTGTAGGGCTCACCGTTTCCCGAGCTGACCGGGAACACTTGCGAGATCACACCCCCTTTGAAGAGATAGGCCACCTGGCGGGTCAGGTTGACCTCGACCCGGTCGGGCTCGTTGAACCGGAACGGGGTCCAGGGCTTGACGTAGTTGTTGAGCAGCCCCCACAACGAGTCGTCCCAGGCGAAGCTGCGTACCGCACCGACCTCCTTGCGGAAGGCCATCACCGCCTGCTGGGTCATCGGGCCGAAGCTCCCGTCGACGGGGCCCCGGTAGAACCCGGCCTCGGCCAGCCCCTGCTGGACCTGGGCGGTCGACGTGCTCTGGGGGGCGAACTCGGAAGGGTCGGCCACGGCAGGGGCGACGAACACCGACAGCAACAGCAGGGTCGAGACGACACTCGCGGCAACCCCTCTGCGCAACATGCGGCGGAAGGCTAACCAAGGCAACGGCCTACCTTAGGTACGGCGGCACCTCAGGGACGCGTCCCGATGCTGACCGGGACGGCCTCCCGGCTCTCCCTTGCGTGATAGCTGGAGCGGACCAGCGGGCCTGATTCGACATGGGGCAGGCCGAGCCCTTCCCCGTAGGCCTTGTACTCGGCGAACTCGTCGGGATGCACGTAGCGATGGATCGGCCGATGTCGGGCGGTGGGTCTCAGGTACTGCCCGATGGTGATGATGTCGATGCCCACCGCTCGCATGTCGGCCAGCGCACCGAGCACCTCTTCCTTGGTCTCCCCCATGCCCACGATGAGCCCCGACTTGGTGAGCCCGTCCGGGCCCATCTGCTTCGCCCGCCACAACAGGGCCAGGGAACGTCCGTAGTTGGCCGACGTCCTGATGTCACGTTGCAACCTGAGCACTGTCTCGGTGTTGTGGTTGAGCACCTCCGGTCGGGCGTCCATGACCGTTTGCAGCGCCTCCCGGTCGCCCTTGAAGTCGGGGATGAGCACCTCGATCTCGGTCTCGGGTGATCGTCTCCTGCTCTCGGTGATGGTGTGCGCGAAGATCCCGGCCCCACCATCGTCGAGATCGTCGCGGTTGACCGAGGTGATCACCGCGTGCTTCAGGTTCATCTCGTGGATGGCCTGGGCGGCACGAAATGGCTCGAAGATGTCGAACTCGGTCGGCTTCCCGGTGGTGACGTTGCAGAACGAGCAGGCCCTGGTGCATTTGTCACCCAGGATCATCAGCGTGGCGGTGCCCATCCCCCAGCACTCGTAGATGTTGGGGCAGTTCGCCTCCTCGCACACCGTGTTGAGTTGGAGGCCGCGCATCAGCTTCTTCAGCTCGAGATAATCGCCGTCCAGACGGGCGGTCACCTTCATCCATTCCGGCCGTGGGGGCTCCCCGTGGAGACGGCCGTTGATCATGATCGGCTCGGCACTGCGTCCCTCCTGGCTGAACGTACCCGCCTCGAGCAGCCTGTCGACCTCGAAGTCGGGTCGGGCTCCCTGTCCGCGTGCGAATGCGCCGATCTGGGTCTCCGTCCGGGTGTAGCCGAACACTTCCTCGAAGTGTGGGGTCAGCGCTCTGATCGCTTCCTCGAGGGTCACCTTGCGGCCCACCAAATCCGACAGTGTCGTCACGGGGCGGTCGGTGATCCCGCACGGGTTCATCATCCCGAAATAGGAGAGATCGGGGTGGAGGTTGAGGGCGAAACCGTGCATGGTGACCCGTCTTGCCACCCGGACCCCGATCGCCGCCACCTTGCCCTGGTTGGTCCATACCCCGGTGTACCCCGGCTCGGCCCAGGCCTCGACTCCGAAGTCGGCCAGGGAACGGATCAACGTCTCCTCGAGACGGCGGACATAAGGCACGATCTGCTTGGGGTCTTCGAGTGTCAGGAGCGGGTAACCGACCAGTTGCCCGGGCCCGTGAAAGGTGATGTCGCCGCCCCGATCGACATGATGGACCTCGACGCCGAGCCCGACCCGGTCGACCAGCAGGTTCGATCCGTCCCCGTTGCGCCCGATCGTGAAGACCGGAGGGTGCTCGAGGAGGAGGAGATAGTCGTCAGGCGTGCGCCCTATGGCCTTGCCCTCATGGATCCCCCGCTGCAGGTCCCACGCCTCGGCATAGGGAAGACGGCCGAGCCAACGTGTCCGCAGCAGCGGCTTCATCGGTGGTTGCTCAAGCCAGCTCCTGCTCCCAGTCCCAGGTCTCCAGGTTTTGCTTGATGCGGGAGAGGAACAGCACCGCCACCGAGCCGTCGAAGGCACGGTGGTCCCAGGTCAGGCCCAGGTAGCCGATGTGCCGGATGGCGATCATGTCCTGGCCGTCGGCATCGGTGACCACCGTCGGGCGCTTCACCACGGTCTCGGTAGAGAGGATCGCCACGTTGGGGACGTTGATGATCGGCACCGAGATGAAGGACCCGAATGGCCCGGGGTTGGTGATCGAGAATGTGGAACCGGTCAGGTCGTCCACACCCAGCTTCCCACTTCGAGCCTTGTCGGCGAGCTCCTTGATCGACCGGGCGATCCCGACCAGGCGGAGACTGTCGGCGTTGCGCACCCTGGGCACCACCAGCGCCTCATTGTCGATGTCGACGGCGATGCCGAGATCGACGTTCTTGTGGAAGGTCGCCTTCTTCTCCTCCAGGTTGAAGGAGCTGTTCACCACGGGGTAGGCCTTGAGGGCGTCGATGACGGCTCGGGAGATGAAGGGGAGGTAGGTGAGTGAGAACCCCTCCTCCGACTTGAACTTCTCCTTGTGAGCCTGACGCACCCGCTCCACCCGCTCGTAGTCGACTTCGACAGACGTCCAGACGTGGGCGGCGGTCTGCTTGGCCTTGATCATGTTCTCGGCGGTCCGTATCCGGATGCGGTCCAGCTCCACCTCCTCGCTGGCCGGTCCGCTCGCGGCAACCGCCGCAGGAGCCGGGACGGCCTGGGGGGCCGGAGCCGGAGCCGGGGCAGGCTCGGCAGGAGCCGGTTCGGGTTGCGTCGCGGCCGCTGCGGGCTCGGCCGCTGCGGGCTGGGCCGCTGCGGGCTCAGCCGCTGCGGGTTCAGGCTCCTTGGCCTCTCCGGATTCGAGGTATGCCTCGACGTCCTTGCGGGTGATCCGACCGTTTTCCCCGGTGCCGCTGAGCTGGGCGACGTCGATTTCGTTCTCCCTGATCAGCCGGCGCACCACCGGGGAGAGGAGGTTGGGCTTCTTCTCGGTCTCGTCGGGCTGGGCGAAGAAGGCATCGACTTCAGGCTCGCTCGGCTGTTCCTTCGGCGCCTCCGGCGGGGCTGCGGCAGGCTCCTCCGACGCGGGCTCTGCCCTCTCCGCAGCGGGCTCTTGCGCCGGCTCCTGCTGCTCTGCAGGTGCCTCCTCGGCCGGTGTCTCATCCTGGGTGGTATCGGCCTCGGCCTCCTCGGCGGCGGCCTCCGGCTCTGCGGCCTGCTCTCCGGTAGTCCCGGTCTCCTCCCCTTTTTCCCCGATCACCACCAGAGGTGTGCCCACCGACACGGTGTCACCCTCTGCCACCAGGATCTCGAGGATGGTCCCTGCCGCAGGGGAAGGGACCTCGGTGTCGACCTTGTCCGTCGAGATCTCTACGAGGACCTCGTCCTCGGTGATCGTGTCGCCCACCTGTTTCGCCCAGCGGAGAATGGTCCCCTCGGTGACCGTCTCCCCCAATTGCGGCATCGATACCGTCGTAGCCAACGTCGCTCCTCTCAGTGCAGGCTGCGGCCGGCGGCGGACATGAGTGCCTCGCCGACCACCTCGGACAAGCTGGGATGAGCGTGGATGAAGGCTGCCGCCTCCGACGGCAACGCCTCCCAGCCCACCGCATACATCAATTCGTGGATCATCTCCCCCGCCTGAGGGCCCACCACCGCGGCGCCGATGATCGGGCCGTCCTTCTCGGCGACGACCTTGGTGAACCCCTGGTTGTCACCGATGATGATCGCCCGCCCTACCCCGTTGAGGGCGTGCTTGGTTGTCTCGACCTCCAGGCCCTGTTGGATTGCCTGGTCCTCGGTCAGACCTACCTCAGCTACTTCGGGATGGGTGTAGGTGATACGGGGAATAGCCCTGTAGTCGACCGGTCTGGCCTCACCGGTGGCGATGTGGGTGACCGCCGACATCCCCTCGGCAAAGCCGACGTGGGCGAGCTGTGGAGTGCCGGCGACGATATCGCCGACTGCATACAGACCCTGCTGGGCGGTCTGCATCGTTGCAGGGTCCACTTCGACGAAACCACCGTCCACCTTGGCTGAAACGGTGTCGAGGCCCACGTCATCGGTGTTGGGCCCTCGGCCCACCGACACCAGCACCACATCGACCTCCACGCTGTCCTCACCGAACGGCACCACCACCGTCTCCCCCACCTTCGGTGTGTCGACCCCGACGCCGATGTGGAATTTGACGCCGCGTTTCTGGAGCTGACGCTGGAGTTGTCTGGCAGCTTCGGGGTCGGAGCCGGGAATGATCTGATCCATGACCTCGAACACGTGCACGTCGGTGCCCACGTCGATCAGGAAGGAGGCGAACTCACAGCCGATGACCCCTCCGCCGATGATCGCCACCCTGTCGGGGCGGGTGGGCCAGTCGAGGGCGTGATCAGAGCTGACGATCTTGTCCCCGTCGAAGTCATATCCGGGGATGGTTCGGGCGTAGGAGCCGGAGGCGAGGATCACGGCGCCTCCCTCGACCGTGCTCCGACCGTTACCGGTATCTACCTCGACCTTCCCCGGGCCGGCAAGACGGCCATACCCGTCTATCACCTCCACGCCCTTCTTCTTGAGAAGGCCTCCCAAACCCCGAACCAGACCCTCGACGGTCTGATTCTTCCGGGCCAGCGCAGCCTCCCAATCGAGGGTGGGCTGCCCGGCGAGGACACCGAATTCGGCGGCATGGGCGACCGTCGAGAACACCTCGGCGATGTAGAGCCACTGCTTGGCAGGAATGCAACCACGGAGGAGACAGGTGCCCCCGGGGCGCTCTTGATCGATCAGAGCTACCGAAAGGCCGAAGTTCTCCGCATACAAGGCGGCGGCGTAGCCGCCGGGCCCGCCGCCCACTATCACGATGTCGTGCAACCTGTGCCTTTCGGTGAAACTGCAGATCCGAGCCTAGTTGTGCCCGGGGTTAGCCTCCCCGAACCCATGCAGACTCGCTGGCTCCTCATCGCCACCGCGGTCCTAGGTGTCGTCATCATCGGCGCCGCCGCCGTCTGGCTGCTGGTGACCTTCACATGATCGAGCGACTGAGCCTGGTCACATCGGACGGGGAGACTCTCGAAGCCCGTTGGGACCGACCCGAGGATCCAACCGGGGTGGCGGTGTTCTGTCATCCCCACCCCATGCAGGGTGGCTCGATGATGGCCCCGCTGATGGTGGCGGTGACCACGAGTTTGGTGGAGCGTGGCTTCGCCGTCCTCCGATTCAATTTCAGGGGTACCGGTGCGTCGACAGGCGTGCACGACGAGGGCGTTGCCGAGATCCATGACGTGGAGGCAGCGGTCGATGCCGCCGGCGAGATCGGGCTTCCCCTTTTCATGGGGGGCTGGTCGTTCGGGGCCGGGATGGCCCTGCAGTGGCTGGCGAGTCAGGATGAGCCGCCACCCTATTCCGGCATCGCCCCGTCGCCCGATGCACTGCCCCCAGACCTTCCCCCGGGGCCAAAGCGGATCGTGCTCGGAACCAGGGACCAGGTGGTCGATCGGGAGAAGATCCGCGCCTTTTGCGAACGTCACTCGATCGATCTGCTCCTGACCCCCGGCGACCATTTCTTCCACGGTCGGGGAAAGAAGATCGGGAACCTGGTCGCCCAGGGCTTCGAACCGGCTACCTGACCAGGTCAGGCTCGGTTGTCGTCGCCGCCGGCCTGAAGCCCCTGTTCCGGGCCTCGACAGGGGTGTCGGGGGCGAAGACCTGGATCAGGTTCCTGCCCACCAGACCGTCTTCTCTCATCCGGGACTCGATCTGGTCGAACTGGGCATCCTCGTCGCAGTCGTAGAACCGCATCGTGTCTCTGACGC
Source organism: Acidimicrobiia bacterium (assembly GCA_025928935.1). Taxonomy (GTDB): domain Bacteria; phylum Actinomycetota; class Acidimicrobiia; order Spongiisociales; family ZC4RG35; genus JARDZU01. The sequence goes on along the minus strand of JAICNB010000042.1, from coordinate 22,102 downwards.
CCACGTAGCGATAGGCCCCGAACCGGGAGAGACGGCTCATCTGTCCCCCCTCAAGGGGAGCACCGCCGCGGGCGGAGAGCGAGGATCATTCCTCCTCCGGGCTCCCCAAGCCGGTCCTCACCTGGGCCCCGCAATTGGGGCACGTCGCCACGGCGATGTCACCAACGAGGAAGCTGAATGAGCACTCCGGGCACTCGATGCGCGGCAGGGGGGCGGTCACCGGAGGGGGAGGTGGTGGCGCTGGAGTGCCGGCGACACCGGGCGCGGTTGGATAGCCGCCCATGTTGGGTGGGGCGGTGCCGGCAGACTCTCTGACCACGTTCACCGACCCGCACACCGGGCAAGCGAAACGGCCGGCGCCCGGGACCTCGAACTGGTTCCGGCATGCGCCGCAACGCACCATCATCCTTCTTCACCTCCATCGGGATCGACCCTCTCGCCCACTGCGCCGATCCGGAACAGATAATCGGCCTCGTGGCGAAGCACGGCTTCTACGTCCTCGCGAGAGTAGAACACACCATGCTTGAGGGCGATCTGCTCGGTTATGTAGGTGATGGACGCGTCGTGCCCGCCGGCGACCGTCTCGACCGGGTTGGTTCGGTCTTCCTGAGCGAGGCCCTGGAGATAGAAAACCTCCCATTCCAGGATCCGACGGATATCGGCTCTCCCCAGGACCTCGTTTCCCTCGTCCTCCAGACCGGTCTCGATGTGCTTGACCGCATCGCCGATGACGTATTCCAACGGCTCGTAGCTGGGACGTCGTCTTGCCTCCTGCCAGACCACGAGGGCCAGGATGACCAGAAAGACGCCGACGAGCAGGGCGACCAGGGCGAGGACGGATGCGCTCACCCGGGGAACGTACCGGTCAGCGGCTCTTAGAAGGCCTCCACCGGCAAATCCATCAGAGAGCCGTCCTCGCTCTCGGCAGCGGCGCGCCTGGCTGCGATCTCCGGAGCGGCCAGGTCGATGAACCACCCGGCGCTGGCGACCTTGCCCCGGTAGAAGGGATCTTCGTCGATTCGTGGGTAGGCGATCTCGGCGTGACGGAGCAGTTGCCAAGCGATCACCAACTCTGCAGCCGATGCGAGCAGGGCGTTGGTGTGCAATCCGACCTTGTAGATCTCCTCGGATCGGCCAGCCAGCGAGGCCATGAGATGCTCGACCATCGCTCCGAGATGGCCCTGCAGGTCGTCGAGCATCGTGCCCAGGCGCTCTCGCTCGGATGCGAGCGGATCACCGTCGCCACCGCCCTTCACGAACTCGGTGATCTCGGCTGCGAGCGCGGCGATGTTGGCGCCCTGATCGCGGGCGATCTTCCTGAAGAAGAAGTCGAGGGCCTGGATTCCGGTGGTGCCCTCGTAGATGGTGTCGATCTTGGTGTCCCGGATGTATTGCTCCAACGGGTAGTCCTGAGTGAACCCTGAGCCACCGAACACCTGGAGGGCGTCGGCCAACTGTTCGTAGGCCTTCTCCGACGAGTAACCCTTGACCAGGGGTAGCAAGAGATCAGACCTCCGCTCCCAACGATCGTCGTCGGGGTGGAGCCGCGCCTGGTCCTGCAACCAGGCGGTGTACATGACGAGCGCGCGCAACCCCTCCGAGTAAGTCTTCAGGTTCATCAGCATCCGGCGGACGTCCGGATGGTCGATTATGGGGACACGTGGCGCCGTCTTGTCGGTGGCCATGGTCAGGTCCGCCCCCTGACGACGCTCCTTGGCGTATTCGAGCGCATTGAGATATCCGGTGCTGAGGGTGCCCATGGACTTGGTGCCGATCATCATGCGGGCGCTCTCGATGACCCGGAACATCTGGCGAATGCCATCGTGGCGGTCACCGACCAGGTATCCGATGGCCGGCTGGTCGGCTCCGAAGGTCATCTCGCACGTGGTCGAGCCCTTCAGCCCCATCTTCTTCTCGATGTTGGTGGCGACTACCCCGTTGCGGGGACCGAGTGAGCCGTCCTCATTGACCAGGTACTTGGGCACGACGAAGAGGGAGAGCCCCTTGGTGCCGGGCACAGCCCCCTCCGGGCGGGCGAGGACGAGATGGATGATGTTCTCCGAGGCGTCGTGCTCGCCACCGGTGATGAACCGCTTCACCCCTTCGATGTGCCAGGTGCCGTCGCCCATGTCGATGGCCCTGGTGGTGGCGGCCCCGACGTCGGAACCTGCATCTGGCTCGGTCAGGATCATCGACCCCGACCATTGCTTCTCGAGCCAAAGGCGGGCCAGGTCCTTCTGTGATTCGTTGCCCTCCTCGAAGAGGACCGTGGCGAACAGCGCCCCGCCCGAGTACCAGGACACGGTGGTGTTGGCGGCGAGCTGCATCTCCTGGGTAGCCCAGCCCAGGCTGGGGGGAACCGGCATGCCCCCCATCTCGGCCGGGACGGCGAGACGGTCCCAGCCACCATCCTTGTACGCCCTGACGCCGGCCTTGATCGATTCGGGGAGGTGGACCTCGCCGTCGACCAGCTCGAGCGGGATGCGGTCCTGATCGACATAAGAGGCGGCGAAGTCCTCACGGGCGAGCCTATCGATCTCGGCGAGGATGTCCCGGGCCCTCGCCTCGTCCAGGTCGGGCCAGGGTTCGGACCCTAGATAGTCCTGGATCCTGTTGACCTCGAACAAGTTGAACTCGAGGTCTCGGAGATTCGACCGATAGTGACTCGCCATATCCCCTTCCTGACTCTTTGAGTGTCCACTCTAATTTGAATCAACGCTCAAAGAAAGATGTCCGTTCCCGTGCGGTCTACCGTTTCTGGGATGCGGTACAAGGCCGGGTTGGAAACACGGGAGAGGATTCTGGGTGCTACCCGATCGTTGGTCGCCCAGAACGGGTTGGACGGGACCACGATCAAGGCGATTTGTGAACTGGCAGGGGTGCTCCCGGGCTCCTTCTACAACCTGTTCGCCTCGAAGGAGCAGGCCATCGTGACCGTGGTCCGGGAGGCGATCGACGCCGTCGATCCCGATCCCGACCATCACGGGACCGACACACTCCAGGACCTGGTTGATGCGTACGTCAGATTCCTCGAGGAATCGCCCGAGCTGTCCCGGGTGTACATCCGGATCGGAGTCTCCGGAGCAGGGTCCAACCCCGAGCTCACCGGGCGCATGGTCCGGCATCATCAGGAGAGGGTCGGGCGATTTGCCGCCGCGATGAAGCGGCAGAGCCCCGACCTCTCGGAAACACTGGCCGAGCGGAGGGCGGAGACACTGGTCCTGGCCCTCAATGGCATCGCACTGCACCGCATCATCGATCCTGCTTTCGACGTCGCCTGGCACGCCAGGGTGCTGCTCGACGACGCAGCCGCGGTTTCCTGACGCGAGGGGCCGGCCGATAGGCTCCGACGATGGATCTGGCAGTTCAGACACGGGGCGGCTGGGACCTCGTGCTGGCCACTGCCCGCTGGGCGGAGGACCGGGGCCTCGCCGCTGTCGCCCTGCCCGACCACTATCTCGAACGTGGCGACGAACCCGAGCGGCCGGCGTACGACCATCTCGTTCATCTCGCCGCCCTGGCACGGGAGACGACCCGGATCGAACTGGTCTCCTTGCTCTCCCCCGTCACATTCCGGCACCCGGCCGTGTACCTGAAGATGGGGATCACCCTCGACGAGATCTCGGCCGGCCGCTTCACCATGGGGGTGGGCACCGGATGGCTCACCGAGGAGTTCACCCTGTTCGGGCTTCCCTATCCGGATCGGGCGACCCGATTCGAGATGCTCGACGAGTGTCTGGCCTATCTGACCGCGGGGCTCTCCCAGGAAAGCAGGGGCTTCGAGGGCAAGCATTACAACCTCGCCGCGTTCGATCCGAAGCCGCAACCACAGAACCTGAGGCTGCTGGTGGGAGGGGGTGGCAAGACGAAGACCCCGGCCCTCGCCGGCCGCTATGCCAACGAGTTCAACATCTACGCATGTCCACCCGACCAGTACGTGGCCAAACGCGAGCTCGCCGAGAAGACGGCGGCCGATGCCGGCCGTGACCCGGGCTCGATCCTGTTCTCGGCTGCCTCGCCCGCAATCGCGGCGCGGAAAGAGACGGATTACCGGCGTCTCCTCGACATGCTGGCCGAACGCACCCGCTCCACACCAGAGCGCATCGAGATGGTGTACTGGGGACGGGGATACCCCCATGGCTCGGGGTCTCAGTCCGTTGAGATGCTCGCCGCCCTCGAGGAGGCGGGTTGCCGGCGTTTCTACTCCCAGATGTTCCTCGACGATCCCCGGGACTTCGATCTGATCCTCGACGCGTACCGACCCTGAGCATGTCTCGCGTCGCCATTTATGGGACCGGGCTGATCGGCGCTTCGGTCGGGCTCGCCCTGCGAGAGCAGGGCTGGGAATCGGTGGGTTGGGACCCCTCTCCCGACGCCCTGGAAACAGCCGCCGGTCGGGGGGCGGCCGACACCGCACCGTCGGCCTCTGCAGCGGCAGCCGGGGTCGACCTGGTCGTGTTGGCCGGGCCGCTGCACGCCAACCTCGCAACGCTCGCCAATCTGGAGACCGACGCTCTGGTCACCGATGTCACGAGCGTGAAAGAGCCGATGGTCGGCGCAGCCCGGGACGGGATCCGCTTCGTCGGTGGCCACCCGATGGCGGGAAGAGAGCACGCCGGGCCCGAAGCCGCCTCGGCGGCACTGTTCAGGGGCGCACCCTGGGTGATCTGTGACGATCGGGCCTCTGCAGAAGACGTCCACCTCTTGAGCTCCATCGTCGGGTCGATCGGCGCCAACCCGATCGTGATGTCGGCGCGGCGGCACGACGAAGTCGTGGCGTCCGTCTCCCATCTCCCCCAGCTCCTGGCGGTGGCCCTGGTCAACATCATCTCGGAGAACCCTGACGCCGCAGACTTGGTCTCGGGCAGCTTCCGCGACCTGACCCGGGTCGCCTCCACCGAATCGTCGTGGTGGCCGGAGGTGCTCACCTCCAATGCAGATGCGGTCACTTCGGCCATCGACGGCCTGGTGCGCGGACTGGAGGACATGCGGGCCCGGGTGATCGCCGGGGACATGGACGGTCTGGCCGGGGAGATGGATCAGGCGCGGGCACGTCGCCACTCCATGGCTCCGCCGGTGGCATTGGTCGAGGTGATCTTGCAAGACAAGCCCGGTGAGATCGCCGCCGTCGGCCACGCCCTGCAAACCAGTCGGGTCGATGTCCGGGACCTCCAGCTGCGCCATGCCGTGCACGGCGGTGGGGGCATCCTCAGCCTGTCGGTCCGTCCCGGTGAGGCAGAGACACTGAAGGCAGCCCTCACCGAGGAGGGGTTCGCCATCGAGATCGAGGAAGGGCCGGGCTGATGTCGCCTACCGAGCAGGAGCGCATGTGCGGTACTCGTTGATGACCGAGCCCCAGATGGGGGGGACCTACGACCACATCTTGCGGGCCGCTCGCCTCGCAGAAGCGGAGGGCCTGTATTCGTTCGCCAGATCCGACCACCTCGCCTGGAGCCGCGAGCCCGCACCGGAGGCGACCGACGCCTTCGCCACGATGGGTGGTCTGGCCAGGGAGACAGACCGGATCCGGCTCACCATCCTCGTCACCCCGATCACATTCAGGCATCCGGCGATCATCGCCAAGAACGCCGCCACCATCGACCAGATGTCGGGAGGGCGGTTCGACCTCGGTGTGGGAACGGGTTGGAACGAGTACGAGCACGACGCTCTCGGCATCCACTTCCCGCCTTCCTCGGAACGATGGTCCCGACTCGAGGACACGATGGGCTATCTGGCGGCCGCCTTCGGGGAGGGGCATGGAAGGCATTCGGGCCCCCACTACAGCCTGGATCTCGACGTCAGGCCCAAGCCCAGCGGGATCCGGTTGATCGTCGGTGGAACCGGGCGGGTCCGGACCCCGACCCTCGCCGGGACGAAGGCCGACGAATACAACATCTTCGTCTGCCCCCCCGAGGAGGCGAAGGCCAGGATCGCCGTGATGCGAGGCGTCGCCGGCCCGCGCAGGGTCGAGGCCACCATGATGGGCCCGGTCACGGTGGCCCCCTCAAACGCAGAGCTGTCCGAGATGACCAGCGCGGCCGCAAGCCGTCGAGGGATCAGCAGCGACGAGATGATCTCCCGCTGGGACGACACGGGCGTCCTGTACGGGACGCCGGGCCAACTCCACGAGCGGATCACCGCCCTGGAGGAGGCGGGGGTGGAACGTATCTACCTGCAATGGTTCGATCTCGCCGACTACGAGGGGATGGCGCGAATGATCGAGTTGGTGCGGAGATGAGCGAGCTACCCGAGGCGAGTAGACGGCTTGCCGACTCGGTGGACGGTTTCGAGATGCAGGTCCGGGTCTTCCCCGAAGGGACCAAGACCGCCCAGGACGCGGCGGCGGCGATCGGCTGCCCTGTCTCCGCAATCGTCAAGTCGCTCGTTTTCGTCCTGATCGGTGCCGATGCCTCCGAGGAACCGGTGGTGGCCCTGGTCCCGGGTGACCTGCGGCTCGACACGGTGAAGCTGGCGGACGCAGCCGGGGTCACCGGCTCGAGGAGAGCGACCCTCGACGAGGTCAGGAACGCAACCGGCTATGCCGCGGGCGGTACACCACCGTTCGGCCATGTCACACCGCTCAGGGTGTTCGCCGACAACCGGTTGCGCCGCAACGACCCGGTCTGGGCGGCGGCGGGGACCCCCACCACCGTCTTCCCCATCTCGATCGCCGACCTCGACCGTCTCGCCGCCCCCCTCTGGGCGGACGTGTCCGAGTGAGCCGACGTCGAAATTGGGACGGGGACGTGCGGTATGCGGCACTGGAACTCCCAATTTCGGGCGGCGTTTTCCCCTACGGCCATAGTGCAAATAGCATTGTGGCGTGAGCGAGAACATCCCCCTCCTCCAGATCGAAGACCTGCACGCAAGCGCAGGTGACATCGAGATCCTCAAAGGCGTCGATCTGACCGTGAATCAGGGCGAGGTGCACGCCCTGATGGGACCGAACGGGTCCGGCAAGTCGACCCTGGCCTCGGTTCTGATGGGGCACCCCGTGTATCGGGTCACGTCGGGGCGCATCCTCTACAAGGGCGAAGACGTGACCAAGGCGAGCCCGAGCCAGCGCGGCGCTTCCGGCATGTTCCTCGCCTTCCAGCATCCGGAGGCCATCCCCGGCGTGTCGGTGATCCAGTTTCTACGTCAGGCGTTGTCCAACCGCACCGGGGTCGACCTGACCGTCCTCGAGCTGAGGCTCAAGGTCATGGACGCCATGAAGGACCTGGGCATGGAGACTTCCTTCGCCGATCGCTACCTCAACGAGGGGTTCTCCGGTGGTGAGCGAAAGCGAAATGAAGTCCTGCAGATGGCCGTGCTCCAGCCCGACCTGGCAATCATGGACGAGACCGACTCCGGGCTCGACATCGATGCCCTTCGCATCGTGGCCGACGGAGTCAACAAGCTCACCAGCCCCGAGCGTGGATTCCTCATCATCACCCATTACCAGCGACTCCTCAGGTACGTGCAGCCCGATCAGGTCCACATCTTCATGGACGGCCAGGTCCTGGAAAGCGGTGGCCCGGAGCTGGCGGGCCGGCTGGAACAAGAGGGATACGATTCGTTCAGGACGGTGTTGACCTAGACGTGACAGATCTCTCGCACCTGAAAGCCGACTTCCCCGTCCTCTCCAACGGGGTCCACTTCCTCGACTCGGGTGCGTCATCGCAGAAGCCGATCTCCGTGCTCGAGGCGATGGACGATTTCGCCCGGACCTCCTACGCCAACGTGCACAGAGGCGCATACAAGCTGTCCGTCGCCGCCACCGACGCCTATGAGGCGGCGAGAGAGCGTGTGGCGAGCTTCATCGGGGCGAGCGATTCCGGCGAGGTGATCTTCACCCGAGGAGCGACCACAGCGCTGAACATGGTGGCCTTCGGCTGGGGTCTCGAGCATCTCGGACCCGGGGACCGGATCCTCACCACCGAGATCGAGCATCACGCCAATCTCGTCCCCTGGCAGATGGTGGCCAAGCGGACCGGGGCGACGTTGGATCACGTGCCGATGACCGATGATTTCCGGCTCGATCTTGGTGCCTACGACGAGAAGCTCGGACCCGATGTGAGGGTCGTCGCCGTCACCGGGATGTCCAATGTGCTCGGCGTCATGCCCCCGATCCGGTCGATCTCCGACAGGGCCCATGAGATCGGCGCCCGGGTCGTGGTCGATGCCGCCCAATTGGTCCCCCACTCGCCGGTCGCCGTCGCGACGTTGGGGGCGGATTTCGTCGCCTTCTCCTCACACAAGATGTTGGGGCCGACCGGGATCGGTGTCCTCTGGGGCCGGATGGAGGCACTGGAGGAGATGGAGCCATTCGAGGGTGGCGGCGAGATGATCTCCGACGTGACCCTCCAAGACGCCACATGGGCGGCGATCCCCCACCGCTTCGAGGCGGGCACCCCGCCCATCATCGAGGCGGTCGGGCTCCATGCGGCCATCGACTACCTGGACTCGATCGGGATGGAGAAGGTCCTCGAGCACGACAGGGAACTGACCGGGATCGCACTCGACCGCCTCGGCGATGTCCCCGGGCTCAACATCCAGGGGCCCACCACCCTCGAGGACCGCGGCGGCGTCATCTCGATGACCTTGGACGGGGTCCATGCCCACGACCTGGCCACGATCCTCGACGAAGAGGGGGTGGCTGTCCGGTCCGGGCATCACTGCGCCAAGCCCCTCATGCGACGTCTCGGGGTGGCGGCCACTGCCCGGGCCAGCTTCTACGTGTACAACACCGAAGAGGACGTCGACGCCCTCGTCGGCGGGCTGCGGCGTGCGGGTGATTTGTTCGGAGTGGGCGGATGAGCCTGGAGGACCTCTATCGGGAGGTCATCCTCGACCACTACCGGAGCCCCCGGAACAAGGGGCATCTCGACAGCCCTGACTTCCGTGCCGAAGGGGTCAACCCGCTTTGCGGGGATGAGATCACCATCGACCTGGCCTTCGATGGGGACCAGGTCTCGCAGGTCGCCATCTCGGGGCAGGGGTGCTCGATCAGCCAGTCCTCGGCGTCGATGATGAGCGAGGCGATCAAGGGCAAGACGAAGGGCGAGATCGAAGATCTCACCAAACGCTTCCGCGACATGATGTCCCTCGACGGCGAGGCCGACATCGGTCTCGACCCCGATCGGCCCGGTGCCGTGCTCGGCGACCTCGAATCGCTCCAGGGCGTGCGCAAGTACCCGGTCCGCATCAAATGCGCCAGCCTGGGCTGGAACGTGCTCCTCGAAGCCTTGGACGGGGAACCGCTCACCTGACCCCACCCCGAAATTGGGACGGGGAGTTGCCCTATGCGACGCCTTGGGTCCCAATTTCGGCTATTCGAAGTCGGTCAGGACCTCTTCGAGACGGTCACCTACCGCGGTGAGACGTTCCCGGCAGAAGGCGAGGAGATCGGCGGCGCGTTGGACATCCTCGAGGAGGGTGTCGATGTCGACGTCGTCCTCACGCAGGCGCGCATGGATCGCCCTCAGCTCCTCCAGCGCTTCCCGGTAGGTCAGACCGGGTTCGATCACTTCTCCACCACCAGCACGACCGACCCGTCGGCCAGTCGGGCCGTCACCCTGTCGCCCGGCGTCATCTCCCGGGCGCTGCGCACCACACGCCCGTCGGGTCGGGCCAGGATGGCGAACCCCCTCCTGAGAGTGGGCTCCACCCCGATCGCCTCGAACATCTCGCCCATCGCACCCAACTGCTCACGACCTCGCTGGATCTTCGAGCGCGCTCCTTCGGCCAATCCACGCTCGATATGGTCGATCTGGTCTATCTGCCGTCGGAGGACGCCACGCGTGCCTGCGAGTTGCACGGCCGAATGGTCGAGACGGCCGACCACCCCGGCCCACGCCGCCTGCGCCGACTCCCTGATCATCCTTCTCGCTGTGCCCAGCCGTCCCGCAAAGTCGGCAACACGGGAGACGATGAACTCCGCTGCGGCGGTCGGGGTCTTGAGGGAAATCGCCGCCGCCTCATCCGCCACCGTCCGATCAACCTCGTGGCCGATCCCGGTCAGGACCGGCACCGGCATCGCGCCGATCGCCCGACCAACCCGCTCGGAGTCGAAGGCGGCGAGATCGAGCTTGGCTCCCCCACCCCGGACCACCGCCACCAGGTCCAGGTCCTCTGCCGCCAGCCGTTCCAGAGCCCTCACGACGTTGTCCACCGCAGCCTCGCCCTGCATCGCGGCCTGAACCGTCAGGACCGAGAACCCGTATCCGGGACGACGCAGCTGGTCGAGGAAGTCGGCGTGCGCGGCTGATCCGCGACTCGTCACCAGACCGATGCGAAGAGGTACCAGCGGCATTTCCAGGCCCTCGTTGGCGCTGAGGGTGCCATCGGCGGCCAGACGACGCAGCACCTCCTCCCGATCGAGGGCCAGACGACCGGCCGTGTAGGCCGGATCCACTTCGAGGAGGCTCAGTTGGACGAGACCGCGGTTGCGACGAAGCCCGACCGTGCCCCTGACCCTCACCTCGATACCGCTCCTCAGCCCGCCGACACTCGCAGATTCCAAGGCATGGGAGACGGTGACCATCATCCGACCCGAGGCAGCCACCTCCAGCGCGTTGTCGGGCTGGTCCGGGTCGACGAGACGGAAGAAAGCCGCACCACGGTTGGTCCGCTGGAACCCGGACACCTCGCCTCGCACCCAGATCGGGCCCGGCATCGCCACCCCTACTGCGTCGCCCACGGCACCGAGCACCTGGGCGACCGTCAGGGTGGGCTGGCTCAAGTGATCCCGCCCTCTGTCATCTTCTTCAGGTCCAACGCGGCGTCGAGCTCGTCCTCCGACATCAGACCCGACTCGACCACGAGCTCACGGACCGTTCGTCCCGTCGCCGCCGCCTCCTTGACGATCCGTGCCCCGTTGTCGTACCCGATGTAGGGGTTGAGCGCGGTGACGATCACCGCATTGCGCTCGACGAGCTCTCGAACACGACCCGAGTTCACTTCGATGCCGTCGACACACTTGGTGGCAAAGAGGGTCGAAGCCTTGGCGAGGAGGGCAACAGACTCGAGCAGGTCCTGAGCCATCACCGGCATCATCACGTTCAGCTCGAAGTTGCCGGTGGCGCCGCACCAGGTGATGGTCGTGTCGTGGCCGACGACCTGAGCGGCCACCTGCATGACCATCTCCGACATGACCGGGTTCACCTTTCCCGGCATGATCGACGAGCCCGGCTGGAGGTCGGGGATCCTGATCTCGGCCAGCCCCGACGTGGGCCCGGAGCCGAGAAAGCGGATGTCGTTGGCGATCTTGAACAGTGACACCGCGATCGTCTTGAGCGCGCCCGAGGCCATCACCACTGCGTCCTTGGCGCCCTGTGCCTCGAAGTGGTTCTCTGCCTCACGCAGGTTGAATCCGGTGCGTTCCGCCATCAGTGCGATCACCGCGGCGGCAAACCCGGAAGGAGCATTGATGCCGGTCCCGACCGCGGTGCCCCCCAAGGCCAGCTCCTCGAGCTCGGGAAGCACCTTCTCCAACCGCTCGATGCCCTTGCGCACCTGCGCGGCCCAGCCCCCGAACTCCTGACCCAGGGTCACCGGGGTCGCATCCATGAGATGGGTGCGGCCCGACTTGACCACGTCCTCGAACTGGGCCGATTTTGCCTCGAGCGATCCCACCAGCGTCGTCAGCGCCGGGATCAAGTCCTCTCGGATCGCCCCTACCGCGGCAATGTGTATCGCGGTTGGGATCACATCGTTGGACGACTGGCCGAAGTTCACGTGGTCGTTGGGGTGGACCAGCCGGGACCCGTCCTCGCCCCCGAGCAGTTCGCCGGCTCGTCCCGCGATCACCTCGTTGGCATTGGTGTTGGTGGAGGTGCCCGACCCGGTTTGGAAGATGTCGAGGACGAACTGGTTGTCCAGCGCCCCGTCCATCACCTCGTCCGAGGCCCTCCGAATCGCATCGGCCACGTCTTCGGAGAGATGGCCCTCCCGGCCCGCGACCTCCCCGGCGGAGCCCTTGATCAGACCGAGCGCCGCGATGAAGCGACGTCCGAAACGGCGCCCCGATATCGGGAAGTTCTCCACCGCACGTTGGGTCGATGCCCCGTAGTAGGCATCGGCCGGGACATGCACCTCCCCCATGGAGTCCCTCTCGACCCTGTATTCCACCGTGACCGCTCCTTTTGTCCGGGAAGGTAGGAGCCAACCGTAATTGGGACCGGGAGCAGTCACATACGCACCTGACCCTCCCAATTACGAGAGAGGGAGGTCAGCCGAGGACCCGACGCCCTTCGGTGTACACCCGGTCGAGACGCTCCCGAAGGCCCCAATCACGGTCGACAGCCTCGGCGGCGACGAGGAGAAGGTCGACCAGGCCGTGGAAGTCGTCGAGGGCGACCTCCTCGAGCATCGGGACGGCCGCTCCCGATCCCTCCTCCACCAGGTCGAGATTGCCCATGTTGTGGTAGTTGCCGAGGGGGAGGCACAACCCGGCGGCCCGGAGCCCGTAGGCGCCGAATGCGGTGGCTTCACACGACCCTCCGCTCATCAGCTTGCGCTGATGGGTCAGTCCGCTCTCGCGGACCGCGGTGGTTATCCGGTTGGTCAGCTCGGCGTCGAACACCGAGGAGGCGTCCCCGACCCGGATGACCGGGCCCTCGCCCAGCGGGGCGTCGGCCGAGGCACGTGACGTCTCGACGGAGAGGAGACGTGCAGCCTGCGGGATGGAACCTGTGGTGGCGGCGTGGATGGCACCGACGAATCCCATCTCTTCGGCGCGTGTCAGCAGGACCCCGAAGTGGATCAGGTCGGCCCGCTTCCTGGCCCGGTCCAACGCGGCCAGAGCGGCGGCACATCCGGCGAGGTCGTCACATGCCGGCGCCGCCAGATACCCCTTTCGCGCTCTCCGCCGCCCGAAGCTCCAGCGGGCGACATCCCCCGGCGATGGGCGGGGGCCGGTCAATGCGATCAGCCCGGTCTTGTCGATCGGGTCGTATTCGACGAGCCTCCCGCCCTTGGCCGGGCCGGTGACGAAGTCCACCCGAACATCGACGAAGTATTGGGGAAGTACCCCGCCCCGGAACTCGAATCGGGCCCCAGCTGCGGTGACCTCGGTCACAACGAACCCAGGATGATCCATGTGGGCGACGGCCAGCACAGGATCACGTCGTCTCCTGCCCCTGATGGTCACGAGGAGATTGCCCCCGGTGTCTGTGGTGATCTTGAGGTCGGGCCGTCGCCCCGCCCACGCCCTGACCCAGTCCTGCACTGCGTCTTCCCGGCCGGAGGCGGTGGGCAGGTTGGCCATCTCGGCCAGCCATTTCTCCGCGACCGCCTTCGAGGCCATCTTCAGACCATTCTGTGCGGATCTACCGCGCCTATGGCCGCGCGAACCCGCACAGAACGAGTCATTTGACGTCGAATGGGGTGTCGGTGAAGAAGTCGGCGGGTCGCCGAGCAGGTTCGGATGACGTCTCGATCAGACCGAGCCGCTCGCGGATCGCCTTGTAGCCCCCTGCCTCGAGCTCCTCGGCCAGCTCGGCGCCGCCCGAGTCGACGATGCGCCCGTCGATCATCACGTGGATCCGATCGGGGGTGACATAGCGAAGGATCCGGTTGTAGTGAGTGATCATCAGCACTCCGAGATCGGGTGCTCGCATCTCCTCGACGGCGCGGGCCACCTGCTTCACGGCGTCGATGTCGAGCCCGGAGTCGATCTCGTCGAGCAGGGCCATGCGGGGCCGGAGCACGGCTATCTGGAAGATCTCTGACCGCTTCTTCTCGCCTCCGGACAGATCGTTGTTGAGGGACCGGTCCAGGAACCTCGTCATGTCGAATCGTGCGGCCTCGGTTTCGATGCGGGACAAGGCCTCGCCCTCGCTGAGGCCGCGTTCCTCCGCGGCCTCGATCATGAAGTCCCGAAGTGAGACACCTCGTACCTCGGTCGGGTACTGGAAACTCTGCAACAGGCCGAGACGCGACCGCTGGTCGACCTCGAGAGCGAGCAGGTCCTCCCCCTCGAGGGATGCCTGGCCGGACACCCGGTACCCGGCTTTGCCGGTGAGGACATGGCAAAGAGTCGATTTACCCGATCCATTGGGGCCCATCAGGGCATGGACCTCCCCGAAGGAAACGACCAGGTCGAGGCCATCCAGGATCTCCTTGCCGTCGACACCGGCCGAGAGACCTCGCACTTCGAGTGCACCGGTCATTCCGGTTCCCAGTTCAGGTAGACGAGGCCGTCCTCCACCAAGACCTCGTAGGTGGGGACTGGCATGGTGGCAGGCAGCGAAAGCGCTTTCCCGGTGCGGAGATCGAACTCCGACCCGTGTCGGGGGCATTCGACCTCGTGATCGAACACCTCCCCCTCGGCCAGAGATGCCTCGGCATGCGAGCAACGATCGCCGATCGCAAAGACCTCGTCCCCGATCCGGAACAACGCAATTCGCTCTTCACCGAAGGTGACCCGCACACCGCGATCCCGGGGAAGAGTGTCCAGGGCGCCGATTTCGATCCTCACGCCACCCTCCCCTCCGCCTGGGCAGTGATGAACCTGCGGAACACCTCTTGGGAGACCGGTTCCTCCAGCCCCCCGATGGGCAACCGGTCGATCACCTCCTGGAAGAAGCCACGGATGAGGAGACGCTCTGCCCGCTCCAAGGTCAGACCCCGGCTCCTCAGGTAGTAGAGGTGCTCGGACTCCAGCGGGCCTACCGAGGATGCGTGTCCGCAGATCACGTCGTTGCAGAGGATCTCGAGGTTGGGGACCGAGTGCGCCTTGGCATTCTCGGAGAGCACCAGGTTGCGATTGGTCTCGAAGGTGGACGTCCGAGCCGCATCCTTCTCGATCCTCAGTAACCCGGTGAAGACGCTCTGGGCGTCGTCCTCCACCGCTCCCTTGAGGAAGACGTCCGAGGTGGTGCTCCGCCCCTGGTGGTCGATGACCATGCGATAGTCGAGGGTCTGGTCACCCTCTCCGAAGTAGAGACCGACCACCTCGGAGGAAGACCCGTCACCAACGAGGCTCACCCCGAGGTCGAGACGGCCCAGACGCCCACCCAGCCCGATCTCGCCGATACGTGAGGTCGAGTCCCGGCCCAGCGTCGCCCGCTGGTGGACCACCGACGTCGCGGCGTGGTCGATGCCCTGGACCGACAGGAAGCGCAGCCGCCCGCCATCTCCCACCTCGAGATCGATCTTGGGGACCATCAACAGCCTCGCCCCATCAGCCGACCGATAGGCCACCAGCACGCTGGCCTCGGCGTCCTCACCGACCCGCACGCGCAGGTGCGGGAAGGAGACGGTGCCCGGGATGCTCCCCTGCACCTCGACCACCAGAGGTGTGTCCATCACTGTTCCCGGCGTCACCTCGACCGACACACCATCGGTGGAGAAGGCGGCGTGGGCCGCGGTCAGCTTGTTGTGGTCCACCGGGACGAGGGCGGGGAATCCTGGATCGGCGTCGAGGTCGTTGAGACGCAGCACAGTGGCCACGTCTGAGTGGTGTTCGAGGACCTGGCCGTCAACGATGAGGACGTGCCCGGAGCGCTCCGGTAGCGACGCCACGAATGGCCCCGACTCGAGGGGTGCACCCGCCTGCGCCACAGGCTCCAGCTCAGCGAAGGT
The DNA here is from genome assembly GCA_025928935.1 of Acidimicrobiia bacterium. GTDB lineage: Bacteria > Actinomycetota > Acidimicrobiia > Spongiisociales > ZC4RG35 > JARDZU01. The sequence continues at coordinate 6,535 of JAICNB010000042.1, read as the reverse complement.
GTGGTCGAATTCGACGTAACGCCAGTCTTCCTCGGCCCCGGTGGGCTCATCTAGAGCGGTGAAGACCCGGTATGCCCCCTCCATCTGCGAACGGCGCCAGGCAGGGGTGGTCGAGGTGGTGATCTGGGACAGATACTGCTGATCGAACGCGGTCAAACAATGCTCCGAACGGGTCGCTCGAATGCTATTTCACCTATGGCCATAGTGCGAATTGCCATTTCTCCCCTTACGAGCGAAGGAACGCCGGCCCTACTCCCCCTGCAGGGCATCCACGGTGACGTCGGATGCCGCATTCCACAACATCCAGCCAAGCCCGTATTCCTCGGCCACTTCGATCTGCGCTCTCACCTGCTCGGGGGTGTACCCGAAGTCCTGGAGCCAGGGCCGGACGACGACGTTGCGGGCCAGACGGGCCATCCCGTCTTCCAGGGCATTGGTGACCATCGGGCCAGGGTGCTCGTTGGGCTCCTCGAATCCGTACCACCCGGTGTCGTAGTGGGAGGGGTACACCATCGGCGAGGCGACGTCGACGACGCCGGTCACCTCCTCCCAGCGCTGGCCGATCCCGCCGTCGTCGACTCCCGGGGCCGTGGTGAAGCCGAAGACATCGGCTGCGACCGCACAGCCCATCGGGTGGAGCACGGCCACCGCCTCCTCGAGGAAGCCGATGATGGTGGTTGTCCTGGTCTCCAACTCGATGCCTCCATCGAACGTCGCGGTGTCGGTCCGGGCGTCCGGGAATCTGACGTAGTCGAACTGGACCTCGTCCACTCCCAACGCGCAGGCCTCCTGAGCGAGTGCGAGCCCGTACGCCCGTGCCGCGGGGTCGGTCGGGTCGAGGAAATATTGACCACGCGAGACATACGGCGCATTGGTCGCGGTGTCCCAGACGGCCATGTCCGGCTTGGCCAGGGCCGCCGTCGGGTCGTTGAAGACCACGATCCGCCCGATGAGATAGAGATCCGCCTGTTCAGCTCGATCCGCGACGGACCCAAGGTCATATGCATTTCGGACAGCGCCGACCTCGGTGGCGGTCGGGTCGGCGGTGTTGTACCAGACGAGACCGGTCTCGTCCTTCAGGTCGAGCATCAGGGCGTTCAGCTCGGTGGTTGCGGCCATCTCGAAGAAGTGCTCGATATCGTCTTCGGCCGCCTCCCCGGCGATGTGGACCGCACGGGCGATGAACGGCTCGATCTCGACCACGGTCTCCCCCGCCCCACCGTCCCACTCAAAACCTGTCGGGATCCATGCCGGCCGCGTCACCTCTACCGGGCCGGGCTCCGCGCCCCGCAGACTGATCTTGCCCTCCACGTCGGTGGTGCCGGAGGCGGGTCCGGCGACGACGAGTGCCGATTCAACCGGGATCCCCTCGGCGTCGACCACCCGGCCACGCAGGATCCTCGCCTTGAGGACCACGTCCACGACGCCCTCGGGGCTCTCCGCGATAGTTACGGTCTTGGCCACGTGCCCTGCTGCGCTCACCTCGACGACTGTGGCCGAGCGGCTCCCCTCCATCTCGATGGTCCCGTCTTCCGCGGTGGTCCCCACCTGGCTCTGCTCGACGTCGATGGACGCAGCCGCGATAGGGGCACCGGCGTCGTCGAGGACCCTGATGGTGTAAGGGGTTGCACGCCCGAGCAGCGACCAGCCTGCCCACAATGCCCAAACGATGGTGAGCGCCACCAGCAATCGAAACTGCGTACGACGCGCCACTGAGCGGGTGAGAGTACTGGGCGGACCTGGCTAGGAATGAAAACCGTTTGCCACATTCAGCCAGGATGGTTAGTTTTCCACAGGGGTCTTGACAGGAGGGCCGGATTTGGGGAAGGCCATACGAGCCAAAGACGCCAGGCCCGAGCGAGGCTCGAGCCCGGCCGACACCGTCGGTCTGTACCTCGACGAAGTCTCTGCCCACCTCCTGCTCACCGCCGAAGACGAAGTCCACCTCTCCCGAGCGATGGAGTTGGGCAAGAAGGCCAAGGCCACGCTGGAATCGGGTGACTACGAGAAGGCGGATCGGGCCAAGCTGATGCGTCTCGTCGCCGAAGGCGACGAGGCCAAGATGACCTTCATCCGCTCCAATCTCCGCCTGGTCATCTCGATCGCCAAGAGATACACCGGCCGGGGCCTCGACCTGCTCGACCTGATCCAGGAGGGCAACCTCGGTCTGATCAGGGCTGTGGAAAAGTTCGACTGGCGCAAGGGTTTCAAGTTCTCCACGTACGCCACCTGGTGGATCCGTCAGGCCATCACCCGCGGGCTGGGTAACAACGGGAAGACCATCCGACTGCCTGTGCACATGGTCGACGTCGTGCGCACTGTCCAGGACACCCGACAGAGCCTGCACGACAAGTACCACCGCGCCCCGACTCTGGAAGAGATCTCCGAGGCCTCTGGTCTCGATACAGAGCGTGTCCTGGCCGCCCTGGAAGCACCAGCAGAGACCGTGTCCCTCGACCGACCGGTGGGCGAGGACGGAGATGCCTCGCTCCAGGACTTCGTCGAGGACGCCACCGCGGTCGACCCGGAGGCCCGTGCCGCCGCCGCGTGGCGTCGGGACCGGCTGATCAAGGCCCTTCAGATCCTCGATCCGGAGGAGCAACAGGTCCTTTGGCTTCGCTTCGGGCTTGATGGAGACGAGCCGTGGACCCTGTCCGATGTGGGCAAGGTCATCAACTCGACCCGGGAACGGGTCCGTCAGATCGAAGCCAGGGGGCTGGCGAAGCTACGTCACCCCAGCTGTGACATCGATCTGCAAGCCCTGCTCTAGCGCAGGACCGGGACCAGCGGCTCGATACCGACGCAACCCATCAGCGTTCTCCTCTGCCAGTGTGACGTATTCGACGATTCTGCGTCGACGACCCGGCACTTGAACATGGGGGATGGCCCCTTGGGGGAACTCCCCCATCGGGGGGCGTCCTTCGACCTGGGCCCTAGGCCTCGCGGAGGGCCCGCTCGAGCCGGGCGAAGCCCTCGTCTGCTTCCTGCTCCGTGATGGAGAGGGGCGGGGCGAGACGGAGGGAGTTCCCATACAGCCCGCCCTTGCCGATGAGCAATCCTTCCTCTCTGGCCGCTTCCAGCACTGCCGCCGCGGCCTCGGGTGACGGGGACCCATCGCCGTTCACCAGCTCGACGCCGATCATCAGCCCCTTGCCCCGCACCTCACCGATGACCTCGAGCTCCTCGGACAACGGCACCAGGTTCTGCATCAGGCGGTTGCCAACCTTGAGGGCGTTGGTCTGGAGATCGTTGTCGAGGAGGTACTCGAGATTGGCCAGGGCGCCGGCGGTTGCTAGCGGATTGCCCCCAAAGGTCGAGATGCCCAAGGCCGGGTAGGAATCCATGATCTCGGCGGGTGCCACCACCCCACCGATGCTGAGACCGTTTCCGAGCCCTTTGGCGAAGGTGAGCAGGTCGGGCACGATGTCGTGGGCCTGGTAGCCCCAGAAGTGCTCGCCGGTCCGACCCCATCCGGTCTGGACCTCGTCGGCGATGAACAGGATCCCGTTCTCGTCGAGGACCTCTTTCATAGCCTTGAAGAAGCCGTCCGGCGGGGTCACGAACCCGCCAACGCCCTGGATCGGCTCGGCGATCATGACCGCGGGGCTCCCGGCGGCGGCCACACCGAGCAGATCCCGAAGATCGGAGACACAGGCGGCGATGAACTCGTCGTCGGGTAGATGGCCGAACGGGCTCCGCAGCTTGTAACCACCGTGGACATATGTCACCTGGAACGGGGAGAAGCTGGTCCCTGACCATGCCTTCTGCCCCGTCACCGCGATGGCCGAATGTGACTTCCCGTGATAGCTGCCCCTGAGCGCCAAGACCTGGTTCGAACGCTTGTAGGTCGTCGCCAGCATCAAGGCGGCGTCGTTCGCCTCGGTCCCGGAATTGGTGAAGAACACCTTGGCATCAGGGATGCCCGACAGCTCGGCCACCTTCTCCGCGAGCTCGATCTGGGACTCGATCAGGTAGAGGGTGGACGTGTGGAGCATCTTGTCCGCCTGGGCTTTGATGGCCTCCACCACCTCGGGGACCTTGTACCCGGTCATGGTCACGAGGATCCCGCCAAAGAAGTCCAGGTACCGGTTGCCCTCGGCATCGATGACCCAACGCCCGTCCCCGTCGACGATTGCTATGGGCTGCTCGTAGTAGAGGGGGGCCCAGCCCGGCAGGACCGCCTTGTGTCTCTCGTACAGATCGGCGTGCGCTCCCATCCTTCCTCCCTTCGCACTAGCCCTTCAAATATCGCAGAAACAGCGACCGATCACCGAACATCGCCCGGTCCAGGCGCATGTCCAGTGGTGGTTCGGCCGGCGGCCCGTGTGCGACTCGGGCCGACCTCCCGGAGATCATGGTCGGGGCGACGGTCAGGTTCAGCTCATCGACCGTGCGCTCGGCCACGAGCTGGCCGACAAGGGTTGGCCCACCCTCACACAGGATGATCCCGGCCGCACCGAGACGTTCGAGGATCCGCGTGGGGGTCACCTCGTCGAGGAACACCACATCGGCGGAGTCACCGAGCAGAGCCAATTTGGCCGGCTCCGCGTCGGGGCCGGTGATCACCATGGGGCGGTGCTCGGGATCGGAGAACACCCGGGCCTCGGGATCGAAGCCGAGCCGACCCGAGACGATCGCCAGCAGAGGCACCTCGGACAATCCGGCGGCAAGCCTTCTCTCCCGGCGCTCGTCGTCGAGCGTCACCGGGCGGTAGTCCTCGGCCTCCACCGTTCCCGACCCGACCATGATCACGTCGGGGACCGTCCTCATCGCCTGGAACAACGTCTTGTCGTCCTCGTCACCGAGGCCCGACGACTTGCCGTGAAGTGCTGTACCGCCGTCCGCCGAGCTGATGAAGTTGACCATCACCCAGGGACGACCCTCGACCCGGCGCTCGTCGGCCATCAGCAGCCCGACCAGGTCCTCCACTGGCTCTCCGGCCACCGTCTTTCGCAGCATGGGCCGAGGACGGTAGCCCGGCTACTCCTCGACGATGAACGCGGTCACCATCCCGAACATCCCCTCCTCACGCTCGACGTGGGTGAGGATGTGGCAATGCCAGACCCAGGTCCCCGGGTCCTCGAGCTGCATCAAGACCGAGTAACGCTCCCCGGGGGCGACGTTCAGGGTGTCCACCCAATAAGGCTGCTCGAGGGGCACACCATCCTTGGCGTAGACCAGCTGGCGGAACTGATGCTGGTGCATGGGGTGGATCTGCAGACCTTCGTTGAAGTAGTGGACGACGATCCAGTCCCCGACCTTGCCCGTGTACGGCTGGGTGGCCGGGAACGACTTGCCGTTGAGGCTGAATCCGATCACCCCGGCGTCATTGAGCACCATCGGGATCTCCTGGGACACGACCAGGTCCGCCGGGATCTCGACGCCGGAGACCGTTTGGCCGACTGGCATCGCCACCTCACCGACCATGAAGGTGCCGAACATGCCGTTGGGGACCTGCATCTGCCCGTGATGGTGGGCGTGGTACATGGCGACCATCGGCTCTTCGACCGTGAACTCGTAGACAAAGGTATCGCCGCTCTGGATGAGGGGCTGGGTGATCGGGGCTACCCCGTCCATGGAATTCGGGACCTTGACGCCGTGCCAATGGACGTCGGTGCCCATGGGCAACTGGTTGTCGACCACGACCCGGACCTTGTCCCCCACCTCGACCTGGATGTGTGGTGCGGGGACCATGCCGTTGTACGTCCAGGCCTCGACCACCTTCCCAGGCTCGACCTCCCAATCGGTGATCGCTGCAGTCAGATGGAACTCCTTGGTCCCGTCAGGCAATACGGTCGGCTCCAAAGGCTGATTGCCGACTCCTTCGGTCTCGGCGGGGAAGGCCAAGATCGAATCGGTCATCTGCTGGTCGAGGGCGGCCCAGTCGGTGTCCTCACCAGCGTGCCCGCCCGGATCTCCCTCTGCGGGTGGGGCGGCCCCTTGACTCACCGTCAGCAGGGCCTCCATGCCCGCGTCGCGGTGTCCGGCAATCGCGCAGAAGACCGTGTAGGTGCCTGGGCTCAGCTCGCCGACATCGAGAGACGCTGTCTCGCCGGCGGCCAGATCGGGCGTCGCCGGACCGCCCTCCAATGTGAGGTTGTGGGCGGCGGACCCGTCATTCACGACCTCGAACACGGTGGGCCCGGACGCCATCTCGGTCGCACCGTCGATGGCGAACTCGCTGAGGGCGAAATGGACTATTTGAGGCTCGGGCTCTCCTCCTTCCTCTGCGACGGCAGGTTCGCCCCGGAAGGCCACTACCGCGGCGAGCACCGCGACGGCGGCCCCGAGCACCGCCAGGACGATGAGGAACTTGTCGAAGGCGCCCGCAGGTGACAGATCGGACGCGTCGTCACGTCTAGGTGTCATGGATCGAAAAGGTATTGGCCGCGCGGTCGGTTCATTAGGGCAAATCGGCCCTAAACCGGTCTGGGGCCACTTGCGATCATCGAAGTGAAGACGAAGGAGGTTTGCCGATGACAGTCCGCGATCTGGTGGCTGGAGACGTGGTCTGGGTGGCTCCCGAGGCCACCTT
>JAICNB010000053.1 GCA_025928935.1 Acidimicrobiia bacterium | reverse complement strand
GGGACCCGGTCAAGGTCAATCTCCTGTTGCGTGAGTTCGTGGAACGTGTGACGTGGTGAGGGCCGCGTACCCGTCGTCGGAGGGAACGATCGACCGGGATGGGGTCGGCATCCACTACGAGGTCTTCGGGGAAGGGGCTCCCACCCTCCTCTTGATCCCCCCGTCACCGATCACCCATTCCCGGATCTGGAAAGGGCTCGTGCCCTATCTGGCCCGGCACTATCGGGCGATCACCATTGATGGGAGAGGGAACGGCGGCTCGGGCCGACCCACCGACCCCGCCGCCCACTCGGTCGAGGAGAACGTGGACGACCTCCTCGCCGTGCTCGACGTCACCGGTACGAGGAGCGCGGTGCTCGTGGCCCACTGTCATGCCAATTGGTGGGCGGTGAGCCTGGCTCATCGGCATCCAGACCGGGTCGAGGCCCTCATCGCCATCGAGCCCGGCGTTCCCTATCTGGGACGTCCCCAGCCGCACTGGGTGGGGACCGCCCCCGATTGGGACGAGATCCTCGAAGACCCCAGTGGCTGGGAGTTGAACAACCGCCACGTCTACGTCACCCGGCATCGCGACTGGATCGAGTTCTTCTTCGGCCAGCAATTGGTCGAGCCTCACTCCACCAAGCAATACGAGGACGCGGTGGCCTGGGCGCTCGAATCCACCGGGGAGGTGCTGGCCGCGGGGGAGGAGGGCTTCGACCTGGACATCCCCGACCGGCAGACAGTCGAGGAGATGTGTCGCTCGTTCGACGTGCCCACCCTCACGATCCACGGTGACCTGGATGTCTGTCAGCATGTCGACCGGGGCAGGGAGTTCGCCCAGATCACAGGTGGAGATCTGCTCGTCCTGGAAGGCTCCGGCCATCTCACCCCCGCCCGTGAGCCGGTCAAGGTCAACCGCGCCATCGGGCGCTTCGTCGACGAACAAAAGGAGCTGCCGATGCCCAGCCAGACCTGGACCCGTGGCTTGAACCGGAGGAAGAAGGCGCTGTATCTGTCTTCGCCCATCGGTCTGGGTCATGCCCGTCGCGACCTGGCCATCGCCCAGGAGTTGCGTGCGATCGAGCCCGATCTGGAGATCGACTGGCTGGCCCAGCACCCGGTCACCGCCGCGCTCGAGGCGGCCGACGAGACGATTCACCCCGCCAGCGGTTGGCTCGCCTCCGAGTCGGGCCACATCGCATCGGAGGCATCGGGGCACGACCTTCACTGCTTCCAGGCCCTGCGTCGGATGGACGAGATCCTCCTCGCCAACTTCATGGTCTTCCAGGAGGTGGTGGAGGAGGGGGGCTACGACGTGGTGATCGGTGACGAGGCGTGGGACGTGGACTACTACTGGCACGAGAACCCCGAGCTGAAACGGGGGTCGAACGTCTGGCTGACCGACTTCGTGGGCTATCTCCCGATGCCCGACGGGGGCGAGCACGAGGCGTTTCTCACCGCCGACTACAACGCCGAGATGATCGAGCACATCGCCCGTTTCCCCCGGATCAGGGACCGGGCGATCTTCGTCGGAACCCCTGACGACATCTATCCCGAGGTGTTCGGGCCGGGTCTGCCCAAGATCCGCACCTGGACCGAGGAGCATTTCGACTTCTCGGGGTACATCACCGGGTTCACCCCGCCAACGCCGGCCCAGAGCGAGGAATGGAGGTCACAACTGGGCTACGACCTGGACGAGAAAGTCTGTGTGGTGACGGTCGGCGGGTCCGGGGTGGGCCGGGACCTGTTGGAGAAGGTGATCGAAGCCTTCCCCAAGGTCAAGGAGATGGTCCCCGAGTTGAGGATGGTGGCGGTGGCGGGTCCCCGGATCGAACCGGAGAGCCTGCCCCGTCACCTGGGTCTCGAGGTCCATGGGTACGTCAACCGTCTCTACCGGCATCTCGCCGTGTGTGATCTCGCCGTGGTACAGGGCGGGTTGACCACCACCATGGAGCTGGCCGCGGCCCAGCGCCCGTTCCTCTACTTCCCGCTCCGCAACCACTTCGAGCAGAATTTCCACGTCCGTCATCGTCTCGCCCAGTACGGCGCGGGTCGGTACATGGACTATCACGAGACCGATCCCGATGAGCTGGCTGAGGCGATCGCCGCCGAGGTCGGCCGCCAGGTGAGCTACCGGGAGGTCGAGACCGACGGGGCCCGCAATGCGGCGCGAATGATCGCCGAGCTGATCTAGCGCTGGTCGCCGAAGGCGGTTCGGCCACTGAAAGGGTCAAACCGGCTCGTGTTTCGTTGCCGAGCACCACTCTCGAGTTGGCAGGTGATATCGGTCTTTTCCCACCTACCATTGGGGCGTCGGCGGGGACGTAGCTCAGCTGGAAGAGCACCGGCTTTGCAAGCCGGGGGTCGTGGGTTCGAGTCCCATCGTCTCCACTTCGCCAAGACATAGGAGCACGAGATGACCGATGCCGTGATCGTCGATGCGGTGCGCACCCCGATAGGCCGCCGTAATGGGATGTTCAAGGACTATCACCCCGTCGATCTCGCTTCCAGACCACTCGAGGCGCTGATGGAGCGGAACAACTTCGACCCGTCGTTGATCGACGACGTGATCATGGGGACCGTCAGCCAGACCGGGGAGCAGGCCTACAACGTGGGGCGCAACGCTGCACTGGCCGCCGGGTTCCCCGAGGAGGTGCCCGGGGTCACCATCGACCGTCAGTGCGGTTCCTCCCAGCAGTCGGCCCACTTCGCCGCACAAGCGATCATGGCTGGCGCCCAGGACGTCGTGATCGCCGCCGGTGTGGAGAACATGACCAGGGTCCCGATGGGTATCACCGCCCATCAAGGCCCGGGCCTCCCGTTTGGGGCCCGAGTGCTGGAGCGCTATTCCCAGGGTCTCGTCCCCCAGGGTCTGTCGGCGGAGATGATCGCCGAGAAGTGGGGCATATCCCGTCAAGAGCTGGACGAGCTCTCCCTCGAGTCGCACGTCCGGGCCGCCCTCGCCACCGACGAGGGCCGGTTCGAGACCCAGATCGTCCCGGTAGGGGTCACCGGGGACGACGGGCGGATGCGAACGGTCAACGAGGATGAGGGGATTCGCCGCGACACGTCCATCGGGAAGCTGGCCTCGCTGCAACCCGCGTTCAAGAGCGACGGGGTGATCAGCGCAGGCAACTCGTCGCAGATCTCCGACGGGGCCGCCGCGGTGTTGGTGATGTCCGAGGAGAAGGCCAGATCGCTCGGGTTGACGCCCATGGCCCGATTCGTGGCCTTCGCCATGGCGGGTGTGGATCCGGTCACCATGCTCACCGGGCCGATCCCCGCCACCGAGAAGGTGCTGCATCGGGCCGGGCTGGGCATCGACGAAATCGATCTGTTCGAGGTGAACGAGGCCTTTGCCGCGGTCACGGTGGCCTGGCGCATGGAACACGGTGGGTCTGACCCGCTGGCGCTCTGGGAGCGGACCAATGTCAACGGCGGGGCGATCGCCCTCGGTCATCCGCTGGGGGCCAGCGGGGCCCGGCTGCTGACCACACTGGTCTGGGAGCTGGAGCGAACCGGGGGCCGATACGGCCTCCAGACGATGTGCGAGGGCGGGGGCATGGCCAATGCCCTGATCATCGAGCGCATTTGACCGGCAACACCTTCGTCGACGTCCTGCTCGCCCTCGTCCTGGGTTATCTGATCTGGCGCATCTCCATTTCCGTGATCAGGATGCTCTCCACCCCGCCACCGGAGATAGATCCCGACGACGTCGTCAGGGTCGACCAGGACTATCGATGCACCGTGTGCGGAGCAGAGCTGACGATGACTGCGGTGAACCTGGCCGAGGACAATCCCCCCCGCCACTGCCGGGAGGACATGGTGCCGGTTTGGCGGCCTTGACACCGTTCTGTGCGGGTTCGCCCGGCTAGAAGCGCGGTGAATCCGCAAAGAATGACATCCATGTAGTTATCCCAGGGTTTGTCCACAGGCTGTCGATAACTACACGCGTGTAACTTCGAGCCACGCTGCACGGACTATGACTACTCTCGCTCATCGTGCCCGAATCGAAACGACGGAAGCAGAAGAGGCCACCTGTCTCCGCCGCGGCTGCTCAGGCCGCGGCCAAGGCAAAGGACCCCAGCCCCACCTGGTATGTCGCCCTCATGGCGGGTCTGATGGTTCTCGGAGTCGTGCTGGTGCTGCTCCGCTTCGTCTTCGAGTGGGATCAGACGATTCTCATCGTGGGCCTGGTGGCAATCGCCGCCGGCTTCTTGATGACGACCAACTACCGCTGAATCAGGCGGGGGCGGTGGTCGGGGGAGACGTGGTCGGCGGAACCGTCGTCGTGGTCGTGGTCGGCGCGGTGTAGGAGCCGAAAGTGACGTCGACCGCGTCCCCGAGAAGGAGCATCTCGCCGGCCGTCGGGTCCTGAGCGATAACGAGGCCGTTCTGGGCGGCATCGGCGACGGGTTGGCTTCCGACCCTGATCTGGAGTCCACGCTCGGAGAGGGCCGCCGTCGCCTGTTCCTGGTTCATCCCGATCAGACTGGGCACCTCGACCGGGGCCGGGCCGAGCGACACCACGATCACGACCGTGTCCCCGAGCAGTGCCTCGGTGTTGGCCACCGGATCGGTGCGGATCACCTGATCCGCCGGCACGGTATCGGAGTACTCGTCCTGCGGCCGGACCAGGAGACCGAGACCGGTCAGCTCGGCGGTGGCGTCGCGTTCGGACAGATTGGTCACATCGGGGATCACCACCGTCTCCGGCCCGGTGGAAACGACCAGGTTCACCGGGGCTTCGGCGCCAACCCTGACCCCGGCTGCGGGGTCCTGTTCGATGACGATGCCTTCGGCGAAGGTCGCATCGGCCCGTTCGGTCACACGGCCCACGGTGAGGCCGGCGTCGGTGATCAACCGCTCGGCATCGGCCCGGGTCTGGCCCACGACAGGAGGCACGGGGAACTCCTCGGGGCCTGATGAGACGTAGACGTCGATGCTGGAGCCCTCCTCCACCATCGTGCCGAAGGTGGGATTGGTTCGTATGACATTGCCCGCCTCGACGGCTTCGCTGGGCTCGAAGAAGGTCCTGACCTGAAAGCCGTCGTCCTGTAGACGTTGCAGAGCCTCGGTCTGGGAGATGCCGGTCACATTGGGCACCTCGACCAGGGTGGGCTCCTCGTCACCGCCACCGGCGAGCTGGAACAAGACGAAGATGAGGACGCCCAGTGCGATGAGCAGGCCGAACGCGGTGAGGATGAACGGCATCTGCGACGACGGCTCCTCCTCCAGCTCTCGGTACACCTCGTCGGGGGGGACCGTGGCTGGTGGGACCGGCGTCGTCTGCATGACCCGGGTGGCGCCGTCTCCGTTGACCGGGACGGCGGCCGGGATCGGCACCGGCATGCCCACCTCCTCACCTTTGAGGACGGAGAGGAGATCGGTGCGCATCTCGTCTGCGGTCTGATATCGGGCAACCGGGTCTTTCCGCATCGCCCTGGCCACCACTGCGTCGAGGGAGGGTGTCACATCGGGGTTGAGGGAACTGGGCAGGGGTGCCTCGGTGGAGACATGCTGGAAGGCCACCGACATCGGACTGTCGCCGGTGTAGGGAGGGCGTCCGGTCAGCATCTCGTAGAGGACGACGCCGAGGGAGTACACGTCGCTGCGGGCGTCGGCCGCGGCCCCCTGAGCCTGTTCGGGGCTGAAGTAGGTAGCGGTGCCGATCACGGCCCCTGTCCGGGTCAGCTCCTGGCTGTCGTCCCAAGCCCGAGCGATCCCGAAGTCGGTCACCTTCACGGTGCCGTCCTTGGCGAGCAGGATGTTCCCCGGCTTGACGTCCCTGTGCACCAGACCGGCCTGGTGCGCCACCGACAGCGCTGCGGCGACCTCCGCAGTGATCTCGGTGGCTCGCCTGGGCAGAAGAGCGCCTTCCGACTTCAGCACATCGCGCAGGGAACGACCGTCGACCAATTCCATGACGATGAAATAGGTGTTTTGGGCCTGGCCCCAGTCGTAGATCCCCACGATGTTGGGGTGACTCAGGTTGGCGGCGGCTTGGGCCTCCCGGCGGAAGCGTTTCACGAACGCCTCGTCGGCGGAGTACTGGGCGTGGAGGACCTTTATCGCCACCCTGCGGTTGAGCAGGCCGTCGACGCCCTCGTAGACATCGGCCATCCCGCCCCTGGCGATGTGGGACGTGATTCGATAACGATCGGTGAGGGCGGTTGGGGCGTCCATCGAAGCGGAGTGGATTGTAGGAATGGTCTCATCCCAACTCATGGGGATCCCTCCAGCCAAAGTTCCATGAGATCACCGGCCAGCGGGGCGGCCACTCCGCCACCAGACACATCCTCGCCCAACTCCTCGCCCCCCTCGAAGAACACCGCAATGGCGATCGTGGGGTCCTCCGCAGGGGCGAAGCCGATGAACCACGGGTTGGGGAACCCGTCTCGGCCCATAGAGGTCCCGGTCTTGCCCGCCACCGCGTATCCCGAGATTGCAGCCCCCTGACCGGTGCCATCGCTGACCACCTGCTGCATCATGTCGTTCAAGATGGCTGCGGTGGCCGGGTCCATGGCCTGGCTCAGGACACCTGGCTGGAAGGTCTCCACGGTGTTGCCGTCGGCGTCGAAGATGCGATTCACTAGATAAGGGGTCGGGGTCATCCCATCGTTGGCGACCGAGGCCGCCACCAATGCCATATGCAACGGCGCGGCCCTCACATCCCGTTCCCCGATGCCACTTTGAGCCAGCGCTGCGGGGTCTGCCGCCAGGAGGTCGATCGGGTACACCGCCTCGGGAACGGTCCAGGGGAAGGGGATGTCGGTGTTGAAGCCCATTCCCTCTGCACTGATCCCGACATCCTCGGCACCGACCTGAACCGATAGGTCGGCAAACGTGGTGTTGCAGGACACGATGAAGGCGAGAAGCAGGGTTATCGACTCCCCGTTGTTACAGACACCTCCGCCCGCGTTGGAGATGGTCGCGGTCGACCCGGGAAGCTGGAATTCCTCGGGATCGGGGAAGATCGTCTCGGGCACCGCCGTCGCGGTGTCGAGGGCTGCGGCGGTCACCACCGTCTTGAAGGTGGAGCCGGGCGGGTAGATCTCCCGGGTCGCCCGGTCGAGCAACGGGCCATTCGGATCGGCCAGCAGGCTTTCCCAGACAACGGCCGCATCCCCCCCGAGCAGGCTGTTCGGGTCGTATGAAGGTGACGACACGGAGACGAGTACGGCGCCTGTCCTCGGGTCGAGGGCGACGATGCCCCCTTTGAGCCCGTTCAGCCCCTGGTAGGCGGCCCGCTGCAGCGCGGAATGGATGGTGAGCTCGAGGCTCTCGGGACGCAGATCGCGCCCGAGGATCACCGAGACGAGGTCGCTGATGGTCAGGTCACGACGTGATCGGAGCTGGTCGGCATAGGCGTTCTCCAAACCGGAGGACCCGACCAGGAAGGAGTTGTACCCGACCACGTGGGCGAATGGCTCACCTTCCGGGTACTGGCGGACGAATGACCGCTCGTCCTCCGGATTGGGGACCGACTGGGCCAGGACCGTCCCGTCTATGGCGACGATCAGCCCACGTTCCTTGCCCCGCTCCGACAGAGCCGGGCGCGAGTTCCGTGGGTCGGCCCGGAGCGAGTCGGCCCTGATCACCTGGATCCAGGTGACGGCGAGCAGCAGCGCGAAGAACCCAGCGAAGACACCGACCGAGACACGGCGCACCGGCCCGTTCATGGCGCCTCCTCATGGCTGATCCGGAGAAGCAACGCGACCAGGATCAGGTTCCCCACCAGGGCCGATCCTCCGTAGGACATGAAGGGCAGGGTGATACCGGTCAGCGGAACGAGGCGGAGGATGCCGCCGATGATGAGGATGGTCTGCACCGCCAGCACGAAGCTCAGCCCGGCTGCGAACAGCTTCCGGAACGTATCTCGGCTCCGGAAGGCGATTCCCAGTCCGACGGCGACTGTCACCGCGAACAGCGCGATGACCGACACCGTTCCAGCGAAGCCGAGCTCCTCGCCGACCGCGGCGAAGATGAAGTCGGTCGAGGCGTTGGGGATGAGATCGGGCCGCCCCAGCCCCGGCCCCGCCCCGGAGAGGCTCCCTGTGCCGAGGGCGAACAGACCTTGGGCGATCTGGAAGCCCTCGTCCTCGTAATGCTCGAAAGGGGCTACCCAGGCGATGACCCGGCGCTGGACGTGATCGAACGCCAGATAGGACGCAACACCGGCGACCAGCCCCATGAAGCCACCCGCGACCAGATATCCCGTGGTCCCGGTGGCCGCGTAGAGGAGCAGCACGAAGCCGACGAAGAGGAGCAGTGATGCCCCGAGATCGCGCTGGGAGATGAGGATGAGCACGCTGACCCCCCAGGTGATGAGGAGGGGGATGAGCTGGCGGGGCTCCGGAAAGGCGATCGGCCCGATGTGACGCTTGGCCTCACGAAGCGCCCGCTGATGATCGGCCAGATAGCCGGCGACGTAGGCGACCAGGCCGAGCTTGGCCAGCTCGGCCGGCTGGAACTGGAAGCTGGTGAACCCGACATCGAGCAGCACCCACAGCCGCGACCCGTTCACCGACAGCCCACGCAGGGGGAACCCCCAATCGGCAGGGAGATTGGGGAGCAGGATCAGGGCCAGCGATACGAGAAGGGTGATGTTCCGGTACCGGCGTAGGATCGAGATCGTCGTCCCCTTGAAGACGAGCAGGGTGAGGGAGGCCAGCGTCGCGGCGATCAGGATCCACCACCGCTGGAAGCTGGCCCGATCGGTTTCCATGGCCAGATCGAGGCGATAGATCTGAAAGAATCCGAGAGCGGTGAGGGCGGTGACCGGGGCGAGCAGGAGAGGCGTCGCCTTGGGGGCGAAGGCCCGAACCGCCAGATGCAGCCCACCGAAGGCGATCAGGAAGACGAGGAAGGTGAGGGCGGTCTGGGCGTCGAGACTTCGGTCCTGGGCAAAGTTGACCAGGGTGACACCGAAGGCGGCCAACACCGACGCGGCGACGATGAGCGCACCCTCGGTGTTGCGAGTCATGAGTTAACGAGGGGCCACTTAGTCGACGGCATCGATGACGATGACGCTGATGTTGTCGTGGCCCCCGGCCTTGTTGGCCGCCTCCACCAGCTTCCACGCCGCTTCATCTGCCGTCCCGTTGGCCAGAGCCTTGGCGATGCCATCGGCAGGCACCATCGAGTTGAGCCCGTCCGAGCAGAGAAGCATGCGATCGCCCGGCTCGAGCTCGACATCGATTCGGTCGACGTTCACGAACCTGGTGAGGCCGAGACATCTGGTCAGCATGTGGCTCTGGGGGTGGTCGTTGGCCTCATCGGGGGAGATCTGGCCCAGGGCCACGTACTCCATGGCGACCGTGTGATCCTCGGTCAACTGTCCCAGCTCGCCGCCCCGGTAGAGATAGGCACGGCTGTCGCCGACATGGGCGAAACGAGCCCTCCCCTCGGTGGTCAGCTCGACCAGGGTCATGGTGGTCCCCATACCTTCCAGTTCGGGTTGGCGGGCGACCTCCTCACGGATCGCCCGGTTGGCGGCGGCGACCCGGTCGTCCGGATCCAGCGGGCTCGAGGCCGCGGCGTTGATGGCGAGCCTCGAGGCCACCTCGCCGGCAATATGACCGCCCATGCCGTCGGCGACGATCAGGACGGCGGGCCCCTCGGACTCTCCCGAGTTCTCAGGGAAAAGCGAGTCCTCGTTGTTCTGCCGCACCATTCCCTGATGAGTGGCCGAGCCCCACACATATCTCATCGAATGCTCACCGCGATCATCGGACCTCCATCACGGTCTTTCCCACCTGGATGGTGTCGCCACGGCGCAACGAGGTAGGAGCAATGACTCTCCGCCCGTTGACATAGGTCCCGTTCGTGCTGCCCAGGTCATGCAGGACCATGCCGTTGTCCTGGGCCACCAGCCGCATGTGGAACTCAGAAGCGTAGGGATCATCCAGATTCACGTCGGCCTCGGGGGAGCGTCCCAGGACCGTTACGTCCTGGACATCGATCTCGGTTCCCTGCTGTGTCTCGGATTTGATCATCACCACCCTGGTCCCCTCGCGGCGGCTCCGTCGGAGTGATATCCCTAGATGGGTGCCGATAGCCCGGGCCACCTGCCAGACGAAGAGGTAGACCAGCCCGAGGAAGATGATCCGGAGCAGTGCGAGGATGATGTCGGGCACGGCTAGGCCTCGATGAACCGATAACGATGCCCGGCCAGGCTCACGACGGATCCACTCCCGAGTGGCACCGGTCGGTCCCCTACGGCAGTGCCGTCTACCGAAGTGCCGTTGGACGAGCCCAGGTCGGTGATCCAGGCCTTTCCGTCTGATCGCCAGATCAATGCATGGCGTCTCGAGACGTTGTCATGTGGGATGACCACATCAGCCTCCGCCGAGCGGCCCAGCGTCACCCGATTCGCCCCGATCTCGAGGTTGGTCCCCGACCCGGTGAGACGAGCCCACGGTGCCAGGGGCCCGGGCACCACCGACGGTGTGCAGGAGAACTGACCCGGGGCCATCTCATCTGACGCCCTGATCTCGACGGTGGGCGGGCCCTCGAAGAGGAGCCCCACTGCGGCAGCATGGTCGGAAAGAGCCAACTCCAGCTTCCTCTCCAATGCGGCGGGGTCGACGTCGAGGTCGGCAGGGCTCACCGTGAGGAGGTACCTGTTGGCCGTGGCCGGCCCTGATTCGTGACGGTAACGGGCCAGGTCGGCCTCCCGGGCGATTCGCCCTGCCATCTCCGATGGGTGGAGACGCCCGGAGAAGACACGGCCGGTCGCGCCCTCGAGAAGGCGCTCCAGACGTCGTTCCAGGCTGCGGGCGAGGCTCATTCGAGGAGAGGTTACGGTCGGCCTGTGACAGTGTCGCCGACTACCCCAACTAGTGGGCCGGCGGTACGATTCGTCCGTTCCGGGCGAGTGGCGGAATTGGCAGACGCGCAGGATTCAGGTTCCTGTGATCGCAAGATCGTGGGGGTTCAAGTCCCCCCTCGCCCACTGCTATTTCGAGGGGGGACGGCTATTTAAGAGGGGGACGACTATTTCAAGGGGGGACGACCCCCCTTGTATCCCCCCGAGTGGGAGAAGTCCTCTCGTGGGAACCCCTAGTGGGAGAAGTGCTCTCGTGGGAACCCCTAGTGGGAGAAGTGCTCTCGTGGGAACCCCTAGTGGGAGAAGTCCTCTCTTGGGAACCCATTTCCGGCAGGGGGCGACCCCGCGTGTATCCCCCCCGAGTGGGAGAAACGCTTCTGTGGAGAGCTGCTGATCGAGGAGGGGTACCGATGAGTTCAGGTCGCAGAATCCCTGCACATGCGCGAAGGAGAAACATGGCCAAGGTGACCACCTACACGATCGAGGCGCCGGGCGCCGTCCTCACCTACGACATCCGGGAACCGGACGAACGGGCTGACCACCGGCCTTTGTTCATCTTTGGCTCGCCAATGGGCGCGTCCGGGTTCGAGCAACTCGTCGGGCACTTCACCGACCGCACGGTCCTCACCTATGACCCTCGGGGCATGGAGCGCAGTACCCGTGATCCCGACTACCCGCTCACGGCCGAGGTGCATGCGGAGGACTACCACCGCGTGGTCGCCGCCGCCGGCCTGGACCAAGTCGACGCGTTCGGATCCAGTGGTGGAGGCATGTGCGGTCTGCACTGGGTGGTCGCCCATCCAGACGACGTACGAACCTTTGTGTCCCACGAGCCACCGCTGCTGGCCCTTCTCGAAGACAGCGAAATGATGATCAAGGTCAACGCCGACATCGTGAACACCTATCAGCGCCAGGGTTTCGGCCCGGCCATGGCCAAGTTCATCCAGCTGGTCATGCAACTTGGTCCGCTTCCCGATGATTACCTGGAGCAGCCGGCCCCCGATCCCGCACAGTTCGGACTGCCGACCGAGGACGACGGCTCCCGTGACGACCTGCTGTTGAGCGGCAACCTGGCGATGCCACCGTTCCTTCCCGACATCGAGGCCATCCAGGCCTCACCGGTGCGCGTTGTGCCCGCCATCGGCGCCGAGGGCGAGGGGGCCATGCCGAGGCGTGGCGGTCAGGCGTTCGCCAGGCTGCTGGGCGTCGAGCCGGTGATCTTCCCCGGCGACCACGGTGGCTTCGTTGCCAACGAATGGTCCCCGGACAACGACCCAACTGCCTTTGCCAACAAGCTGCGGGACGTGCTCTGACCGCATTGGGGACTACCCCGCTGTGTCTCCACGAGTGAAGGACGGGACGGCGTCGGTCTCCGCGATGTGGTTCCGGTTCCATCAAGGAGCCATCGAGATCGTGATTGCCAAAGGCGACGCAAGCTCGGGCATCTGGAACGCATGCCGGGAGGTTCACTCACGGTCTTCGCGATGGTGCCCCATTTCGAGGTTTGATCACCTGTGCCGCTGCGTCTCGTCCTATTCGCGGGACGGGTAATAGCCTCCACACCTCCACCGATCACCCCAGACCTACCCACATGCTCCTCGACCAACCAAAGCAGCGCAGACGCGTCCTCGGCCGTTTTCTCTGGCCCCTGGTGATCACTGCCGCGGCTGTCGTTGCAGTGGTCATCACCAGTTCTGGGGACGACACCCGTGCCGAGCTCCAGTACCTGGGTGAACTCCACGAGAGCGCCTCCGACCTCTCGATCGGCGCCGACACCCTCAGGGTTGTGATCTCACGACTCTCCCGGATCGAGCGCTCCGAGCTGGAAACAGCCACCAGCGGTCTCCGTGAGGACCTGGAGACGGCCGCTGAGCTGGTGGACAGGGGACCCACCTCGGCCAACCTGGTGGGTGCAAATGCCGTCTACCGACGTGCGGTCGAGGCTTGGACGGTTGGTGTGAGCGGGTTCGCCTCGGGCATCCTGACCGCAGCGGATGATCCCACCAGCACGGTGGTGGCCGACAACATCGCCAACTCCCTCGCCGAGCTCAGAGGAGGCGATCGTCTCTACAGCGACCTGCTACGTGAGCTCGAGGCAGAGGAGGTTCCCGACCCGGTGGCGCCTATGCCTGAGATCCTCATGCTGCCCGCGGAGGGCGAGCTGTTCACGTTGTCACTCGCCTATGTGGAGGCGGCCCGTTCACCCAACAGTGGCATCGCCCTGAGACCGGGCCTCAGGGTGGCCTCCATCACCTCGGACCCGCTCTGGAACGTCGATCCGAACGACCAGGCGATCGTCCCGGCCACCGACCAGCTCAATTTCTCGGTGGTGGTCGACAACGCGGGCAACGTGGCGAGCGAGCCGGAG
Organism: Acidimicrobiia bacterium; assembly: GCA_025928935.1. Classification (GTDB taxonomy): domain Bacteria; phylum Actinomycetota; class Acidimicrobiia; order Spongiisociales; family ZC4RG35; genus JARDZU01. Next base: position 8,778 of record JAICNB010000053.1, on the reverse strand, counting down.
CCGATCGAGCTCACCCTCGCCGGCGAGTCCGACCCGGTCGTCCTCTCGGAGATGCTGCCCGTGCTCGAGCCGGGAGAGCAAACCGCAGTCCAATTCCTCGAGATCCCGGTGGTCCCCGGTGGGCTGTACGAGGTGGCGGCAGCCCTGCCCGCCATCACCAACGACATCGATCTGGAAGACAACCTCCTCACCGTCCTCTTCGAGGTCAACGACGAGTAGGGCTGGGAACGATTCCGCGAGGATTCGCCCGGCTTTCACCGCGGAAGATCCGCACAGGATGGCGCCGGTACCATCCCCGCCCTGATGATCGACCCCCGGCTCCTTCGCGACGATCCCGAAGCCATCAGGGCATCGTTGGCCCGCCGTGGGTCCAAGCTCGATCTGGATGCCCTTATCGCCCTCGACTCCGAGCTTCGCTTCGCCCGTCAGCGGGCAGAGGAGCTGAGGGCCCGGCAGAAGGAGACCGGTAGGGAGATAGCGGCGCTCGAGGGTGAGGCCAAGGAAACCGCAATCGCAGGAGTGGCCCAGTTGGCGTCGGAGGTCAAGGAGGCGGCGGGAGACGTCGAACGGCTGGAGTCGGACTTCGACATGGCCCTGCTCGAGGTACCCAACCTGGTCGCCCCGGACGCGGCCGACGGGTTAACCGAGGAGGACAACGCCGAGATCAAGCGAGTCGGGGAGCCGCTCACCGAAGGCACCGATCACGCCACGCTCGGAGAGCAGCTCGGGATCGTCGACACCGTCCGGGGCGCCAAGGTCTCGGGGAGCAGATTCGGCTATCTCAAGGGCAAGGGGGCCATGCTCGAGTTCTCCCTGGTCCGGTGGGCGATGGACCACCTGGTGGCCGAGGGCTTCACCCCGATGGTGCCTCCGGTGCTGGTCAGGGAGGAGGCGCTGGTGGGAACCGGATTCTTCCCCGAGGCACGCGAGCAGGTCTACGAGGTGCCCCGGGACGAGCTCTTCTTGGTGGGGACCGCCGAGGTGCCCCTCGCCGCCTATCACACGGACGAGATCTTCGAGGACGCCGACCTGCCGCTGCGATACGCCGGTTTCTCAACGTGCTTCAGACGCGAGGCCGGGACCTACGGCAAGGACACGGCCGGGATCTTTCGGGTCCATCAGTTCGACAAGGTGGAGATGTTCGTGTTCACCGACCCGGAGGATTCGGCTGCCGAGCACGACCGGCTGCTCGCGGTGGAGGAGAAGCTGGTCGGCGAGCTCGAGATCCCCTACCGGGTCGTGAACATCGCCGCAGGAGACCTAGGGGCGTCGGCGGTCAAGAAGTACGACATCGAGGCGTGGTTCCCAGGCGAACAGAGGTACCGGGAGATCACGTCCTGCTCCAACACCACCGATTTCCAGGCTCGTCGGCTCAAGATACGGATGAAGACCGACCGGGGCAACGAGGTGGTGCACACCCTGAACGGGACCGCTTGCGCGGTGGGCCGAACCATCCTCGCCCTGCTGGAGAATCACCAGCAGCCGGACGGTTCGGTCGTGATACCGAGTGCCCTCGTTCGCTACACCGGGTTCGATGTCATCGAGCCGTGAGTGAGGCCTCTGATCCGATCTTTGCCCGGATCGCAGCGCGTTACGACCTGATCAACCGGGTCCTTTCGTTCGGGCAGGAGCGGCAATGGCGGGCACGGGGCATCGAGATGTTGTCCCCGGGCACGGTGCTCGATCTCGGGTGTGGCACCGGGGCCACCGATTTCGCGGGCCGCGCCGTCGTCGGCCTCGACCCGGTGATCGAGATGCTCGCACTCAGCCCGGTGCGTGACCGCGTGGTCGGGGTGGGGGAGGCCCTCCCGTTCCGGGAGGGAGCGGTCGACGGGGTGTTCAGCGGCTTCGTGTTCCGCAACCTGTCATCGATCGCGGAGACACTCGAGGAGATCGACCGTGTGCTCCGGCCGGGCGGGGCGGCGGTGGTAGTCGACCTGGCCCGACCCCGCAACGGATTTCTCCGTGTTGTCCATCGCATCGGGACCGCGGTGCTCCTGCCCTTGGTCGGTCTGGTCTTCGCCGGGGCCCCCAAAGAGTACTGGTACCTCCACCGCTCCCTCGATTCGCTTCCCCCACCCGAACAGCTCTTCCAGGGCCACGCCCTCACTCCCGAGCACATCTGGAGAATGGGCCCGTTCGGGTTCGTCTACGGAGTGCGGCTGCGTAAGACGTAGAACGCGGAACGTAAGACGAAATGTGATCGTGCCCCCGCCTTCGAGACCTCGCGCCGTCGGCGATGGTGGGCGTGGACTCGGGTCAGGCCGCCCTGCGTCACCCGGAACGATCCACTTAGGGCTGCTTCCTTCCGGATCTGACCCGGTTCGTGGTGCTCCGCCGCGCAGGACCCGACCGTCAACGTCCCGTGTCCACCGTCGACCGGTGTCACTCGGACCCTCGGGCGGGGAACTCAGCCCCGCATAGAGAGGATTTCGGGTTCAGGGCACCCCTAGCGCCCCGCCTATCACGATCGGTGACAGGCTAGGCCGGCCCGCATCGCTATTGACTGCGGCCACAGGACAGCGCCCTGTTACCTTCGGTCGGCTTTGTCCACCCGCTTCGGACCCAACTTTCCCAAGCTCTTCGCCGCCGCCATCCTTCAGGAGGCGTCCTTCTTCCTGCTCGTCCACCTCCCCGGTTACCTGGAGAGCCTGGGCACGACCGAGTCACTGATCGGGATTCTCTACGCGGCGGGGGCGGTGCTCTCCCTCCTCTTCCGCCCCGCCCTCGGTCGGATCCTCGACCTGACCCATCGGCGGACCGTTCTCCTCGTAGCTGGGATCCTCAATGCGACTGTGGTTCTGTCCCTGGCCCTCACCACTGTGTGGGGACCGTGGTTGTGGTGTCTGTTCCTGGCGCAGAGGGTGCTCCAGATCGCGCTGTTCACCACGATGCTGACCTACGGCGCCGATTCGATGCCGCTCGAGCATCGAACCCAGGGTCTCGCACTCATGGGCCTCTCGGGGCTCATTCCCATCGCCGTGGGTGGGGTGGCCGGCGATCTGATCATCGACGCCTTCGGCTACTCCGCCCTCTTCGTGACGGCGGCCATGGCGAGTCTTGGATCATGGCTCTTGGTCTGGCGCCTTCCTCTGCTGCCCATCCTCGGGCACCGGCCGAGACGAGGCTTCTGGGCGGCGATGGCCCAGCGCAATCTCCTCCCCTTGTGGTTGGCCACTCTCGCCCTTTCCATTGGGATGGAGACGATCTTCACCTTCACCAGGACCTTCGTCGCCAATCGCGGGGTCGGTTCCACCGGGCTCTTCTTTGGTGTCTATGGCGTGACAGCCGCGTCGATGCGGATCTTCGGCGGTAGGCACTACGACCGGATCCCGCACCGGCCGCTGGTGGCGGGCGCCCTGCTCGCCTATGGCGCGGGTCTTCTGTTCCTCGGTGTCGCCGAGAGCGCCACGATGGTCGCCCTGGCCGGATTCGCGGCCGGGCTGTCACATGGCGCAGTGTTCCCCATCCTCACCAGCCAGGTCGTGAGCCGGGCCCGAACCGCGGAGCGAGGGTCCGCGATGGCCATCTTCACCTCGATCTTCGACATCGCTCTTCTGGTGGCGGCTCCTGCCGTCGGTTTCCTGATCGACGGGTTCAGCTATCGCCTCGCGTTCGGTGGGGTGGCCGTCGCTGTGAGTGCAGGTGCGGTCCTCTACGGGTGGTGGGACCACCGCGTCACCTCGACCGAGGTGGCCGAGGTCCCCGGCTGAGGGTCAGCGGCGGGAGCCGAAGAACTCGGTGAGCAGCGCCGAGCACTCTTCTTCGAGGACGCCATCGACGAGCTCTACCCGATGATTCAGCCTGCGGTCCTGGGGGATGTTGTACAGCGACCACGCCGCACCGGCCTTGAGATCGGCCGCCCCGTAGACGATGCGGTCGAGTCTGGCCAGGACCGCCGCCCCGGCGCACATGACACAGGGCTCCAGGGTCACCAGGAGTGTGTGGCCATCGAGCCGCCAGTCGCCGAGCTCTCGGGCGCGGGCCGACATCACAAGGATCTCGGCGTGCGCGGTCGGGTCGGACAGCTCCTCGCGCCGGTTGTGATCCGCTCCGACGACCGTGCCCCCTGCGTCGAGGATGACGGCACCCACCGGCACGTCGCCGGTGCTCGACGTCTTCTCCGCCTCGTCGAGAGCGAGCCTCATGGCGGCGATATGTGGATCTGACGGGGTCGGCTTCGGCATGGCTGTGGATTATCCTCTCTCTGCCCGTCGTTTCCGACGGGTGTCTCCCGGAGGGATCGCATTCCGGTCTTGGGTGTGCGGCCATTGGGCAGGGCGCCGTTGGAGGTTTTGTCCGCTCTGAGAGTTCGAACAAGTGAATAGCTTCGGAGGGATCGCATAGTCCGGTCTTGGGTGTGCGGCCATTGGGCAGGGCGCCGTTGGAGGTTTTGTCCGCTCCGAAGTTCGAACAAGTGAATAGCTTCGGAGGGATCGCATAGTCCGGTGGTCTTGTCCGCTCCGACGTTCGAACAAGTGAATAGCTTCGGAGGGATCGCATAGTCCGGTCTAGTGCGCGGCACTGGAAATGCCGTTGGGGGTTTGCGCCCCCTCGAGGGTTCAAATCCCTCTCCCTCCGCCGGCGTTCCACGCCTGGAGGGGTCGCATAGTCCGGTCTAGTGCGCGGCACTCGAAATGCCGTAGGGGGCTGACGCCTCCTCGAGGGTTCGAATCCCTCCCCCTCCGCCGGTACCGTCGCGTGCGGCGCCACGACTGATGGGCAATCAGAACACCAGACGTTTGGCGGTCGTCTTCACGATGGTCCTCGTCTATGCGGTAGTCCAGGTGGTTGCCGCTGTGACAACGGGATCACTGTCGTTGCTGGCTGACGCCGGGCACATGGGCACCGATGCCCTCGGCCTGGCAATTCCCTTGCCGCAGCAGTGACCATCACCAAGGCGGTGGGACGCCAGCGGCAAACCTTCGGCCTGTACCGGCTCGAGATCCTGGCTGCTCTCGCCAATGCTCTCCTGCTGGTCGGCATCGCCGGCTATTCGATCTACGAAGGGGTGAGCCGGCTCGGAGCACCTCCGGAGATCGAGGGTGGCCTGATGCTGTGGGTGGCGCTCGGTGGCCTGCTGGTCAACCTGATGGGGATCCTGCTGCTCCGGAGCGGTGCCGGTCAGAGTCTCAACGTCGAGGGGGCTTATACCGAGGTTTTCGCCGACCTGATCGGCTCGGTCGGGGTCGTTGCCGCGGCCGTGGCCTATCTCACGACGGGGTTCGCCCTCGCCGACCCGCTGGTCGCCATCGCCATCGGGATATGGATCCTGCCCCGAGCACTACTTCTGGGATGGAAGGCGTCGAGGATCCTGGTCGAGTCGGCGCCATCACACATCGACATGGAGGACGTGAGGGGAGATCTGGCTGCTGTCACCGGCGTGGTCGGTGTCCATGATCTCCACGTCTGGACCCTGACCTCGGACATGGACGTGGCGACGGCGCACCTGGTGGTTGCCGACGACACCGAGATACACGCCGTGCTCGACGAGGCGGGGCGCCGGATGAAAGAGACCTGGGGGATCAGCCACGCCACGCTGCAGGTCGAGCCTGAGAGCCATGCCGATTGTGTCGAGGAGACTTGGTAGGGCTCGTCGCCGGCTTTCGGACGGCTGGGCGCCGCCACGTTTAACGTTGTGGGGACAGGGGTGATCCTTCCCTTGGAGGGGTGTCCGAGTGGTCTAAGGAGACGGTCTTGAAAACCGTTGGGCCCGATCCGGGCCTCGTGGGTTCGAATCCCACCCCCTCCGCCATTCCCCTGTTGTCAGGCCACGTCTTGTAGCTTGTGGTGAGGGGTGTCTGAGTCAACCTCAGTCACCCCGAAATACCTCGAAGACACCGACCATAGCCGAGGTGCACGACCTGACCAGGGAGCGGCCCGGGCTGTCGATGTCCCTGGTCCATCACAACCGCAAGAACGACAACCTTTACGACTAGATCGACGCACTGAGCGGCACGACCGGCATCACAGGAGCCGCCGATCACATCGCTGTCTTACAGCGGGGCCGTGGCGAGGCCGAGGCCGTGCTGAGGTTCACCTCCCGGGACGCCGCCGAGCATGACACCGCCTTCAGCTTCGATGGGCACGCCTGGACCGAGTTGGGATCAGCCGCCGAGTACGCCCAGACGCAAGCCCGCTCCGAGGTCCGCAACGCCCTCGCCGACCTGGGGGGCACGGCCTCGCTAACTGAGATCGCCGAGCTTGCGGGCCGTGAGAAGGGCAACACCCTCCGCCTACTGCGAGGGATGAGAGAAGACGGGCTGGTCTACCAGGAGGGCGAACGTGGCCCCTGGAAACTGAGACAACTCGAGCAACAAGACAACTCCGAGGCTCCGCAAGTTGTGCAGTTGTCCGAGTTGTTCTCCTCCCAGCAAGGCATTGAGTGAGACGGTTCAGACTGGACCGGGCTTCGATGGGTTGGGGATTCGATGGGTCTGTGGCGATGTAGGCCAGACCTTGGCGTGGGATCTCAGAAGTTGGTCCCCTCACCTATCGGAGAATCAGGAACCTTCGTGAACCTCGATGATGTCGTCAGCGAGGAGACCATGCGCCTCTTTGTGAACCGCAATGGCTGCTTCCGCATTCGGGGCCTCGACGAGGCAATAGACCGCTCCGGCCTCCTCGTTGAACCAGTACTTCTTGTAGTCCACGCCGTACTTCTGCTGCGTGGCCAGGTCCGCTTGGTGGGCGCCCTCGACTGCTTCTTTCGTCAGGCCTTCCACGTCTCTGTGGGTGTCCATATAAAGGGGCATCGCTCTCCTCCTGAGCTGATAGTCGCCGCTGAAACATTGCCGACACTAGGCGTCGGACCGACCCCTTTGTCGGTCGCCGTATGAGGGTCATCGCCGCCGACGATTGGCCGAGCATGCCCCTTCCGGAATCCCGGCGGGATGGGAGGACTTCCACGATTTCCAGTAGGCCCGGCAGAGCGTGCATGCTTCTCCCGGTATGCTCCCGGTACAAACCACCTGTATTGCCCCTGGTCAGAGGCCTTTTGCCCTCGGTCTTGAAAACCGTTGGGCCCGATCCGGGCCTCGTGGGTTCGAATCCCACCCCCTCCGCCGATCCGGGACAGCGGACGCTCCCCGTATAACGTGGACCCGGCGGCACAGCCGCCCAGGAGAGGTGGCCGAGTGGTCGAAGGCGCTCGCCTGCTAAGCGAGTAGGGGGTGTTAAGCCTCCTCGAGGGTTCAAATCCCTCCCTCTCCGCTGGTTGGATGCGCATCGAATGGAGTGGCTGGGTCGGTAGATTCGGGCGAATCGCATGACTGTCACCGTCAGAGCCCCACGCCCGAATCAGTGGCAGTGGTGGCGTTGGGCCTTCCTCGATTTGGCACTCGCCGTAATCGCCACGATGGCTGGATTGGCCCTGTACAACGAGGTCCTCGGTGTTCGGGAGCCAACAGCTCCTGGGCTGATCCTGGTCATCGTCCACGGGGGCTCGCTCGCCTTCAGGAGGCTGTGGCCGCGGGCAGTCCTCGCGGTGATGCTGGGCACTGCTGCGATCTACACCCTGGGGCTCCATCTGCCGGCGTACATGCTGGGGCCGGGGATCCTGATCGCGGTCTACACGGTGGCTTCGGCACTGGAGCGGCGACGATCGTTGCTCGCTCTGACCGTGGCCGAGCTGGTGATGGTGTTGCTCGTCTTTGTCGGGCCGGGCTTTCCCGATTATGGCTCCATGGCCCTATTTGCCCTTCTGATCGGAGCGGCGTGGTTCCTTGGCGACGTCGTTCGCAGGTGGCGGACGGCGGCTATGCAGCATGAACAGCGGGCGACCGAGTTGGCCGCGGCCCGAGAGGAGTTGGCTCGCCGGGCGGTGAGCGAGGAGCGGCTCCGCATCGCCCGAGAGCTCCACGACGTCGTCGCTCACAGCATGACGGTTGTCGCGCTGCAGGCGGGCAGCGGTCGCTTGGCTGGCCGCAAGGACCCCGAGGCGGCCCAGCAGGCCTTGGAGACGATCGAAAAGTCGAGCCGCGAGGCACTCGCCGACATGAGGCGTCTGGTCGCGGTCCTGCGCGAGGGAGAAGATGCACTCACCGAGCCCGCTCCGGGCCTCGACGACATCGAGCGGCTGGTTGAAGAAGTAGGACGCGCCGGGCTGGATGTGGAAGTCATCCGTTCCGGATCTCTGGAGCGGGTGCCCCCGGGTATGGCCTTGGCCGTCTACCGGGTCGCCCAGGAGGCGTTGACCAATGTGGTTCGCCACGCGGGCGTGGACCAAGCCGAGTTGACACTCGAAGTAGCCGATGGCGCCCTCTCGATCGTGATCGGAAACGGGCCCCCAACCAGGCCGGTCGAGCCCATCGAGGGCGGTGGCCACGGCCTCTCCGGGATGGAGGAGCGAGCATCCCTCTACGGAGGTTCTCTGCAAGCCGGCTCCACGAGCGACGGCGGATATCGGATCGAAGCACGATTCCCATTCGAGAGGGACGACGGATGACCAGAGTCGGCGTCGCCGACGATCAGGCGTTGGTGCGTGCAGGCCTGGAGACCATCATCAGACACTCGGACGGTCTCGAGTTGGTGGGCGAGGCGGGCAACGGGCTAGAGGCAGTCGAGCTCGCACGGGAGCATCGGCCCGACGTCCTCCTGATGGACATCCGGATGCCGATGGTCGACGGGATCGAGGCGACGAGGCGGGTAGTCGCCGATCCGGACCTTACGGACGTGCGGGTCCTCATCCTGACCACGTTCGACGCCGACGAGTACGTCTACGCCGCATTGAGGGCCGGTGCTAGTGGCTTCCTCCTCAAAGACGTCCCACCCGAGGAG
>JAICNB010000143.1 GCA_025928935.1 Acidimicrobiia bacterium | reverse complement strand
GCTCAGCCGGCGACCCTACTCCTCACTGTCAGCGGTTGTCGGTGACAGCGGACTACGGGCTCCAGCCTTGCTGACGCGGCTGGGCCGGCAGGGCCGCAGCGGATAAGGTCGGAGTGTGAGCGAGCACTCGCGCCAGGAGGTGGCTCGAAGGGGCGGAGTCGACCCCGGCTATGTAGACAGGCTGGTGGAACTCGGGATCCTGAAGCCTGACAAGGGAGGCGCCTTCTCCTCGGGTGATGTGCGCAAGGCCCGTTGGATTCACAGCCTGGAAGAGGCCGGCGTGCCCCTTGAAGAGATGGCTGAGGCAGTGCGCAGCGGAGCTCTCTCCTTCTCGTTCCTCGACATGAGTGCCTTCGACCGGTTCGCCGGGCTCGCCAACGTCACGTTCCAAGAGGTGAGCGAGACAAAGGGCATACCACTCGAGCTTCTGATGGTGGTCCGGGAGGCGTTCGGCCTGTCCGAACCCCGACCACACGACTATGTCCGTGAGGACGAGCTAGCCGTGATATCGGTCGTCGACTTCCAGCTCACTCGTGGGTTCCGACCCGTTGCGATCGAAAGATGGCTTCGTGTCTACGCCGACAGCCTTCGTCGTATCGCCGAGACGGAGACCGAGTCGTATCGGACCGAGGTAGTCCTGCCCTTCCTCGATTCGGGCATGACCGAGACCGAGATGCTGGATGCGCAGGGTGAGCTCGGATCGGCCATGGCTCCGCTCACCGAGGCGGCGCTTCTCGGCATCTACCACGGACAGCAGGAGATCGTTTGGACGAGGAGCGCGGTCGACACCATCGAGGTGGCCCTGGAAGCGGCCGGTCTCTACGAGCGGATGGTTCAGCCGCCGGCGGTGAGCTTCCTCGATCTGTCCGGTTTCACCCAGTTGACCGAACAGGGTGGCGACGAGACAGCAGCGAATCTGGCGGAGCGGTTGCGTGCTCTCGTCCGTCGATCCGCACGGGACCGTGGTGGGAAGTCGGTCAAGTGGCTTGGGGATGGGGTGATGCTCTACTTCCCCGATCCTGGCGAGGCTGTTCTGGCCTCGCTCGACATGGTGGAGAGTGCGGCTGACAATTCCCTTCCGCCCGCCCGGGCCGGCATTCACGCCGGTCAGGTGATCTTCCAGGAAGGCGATTACTTCGGCCGGACGGTCAACATCGCGGCGAGGATCGCCGACTATGCCAGACCGGGCGAGGTGCTGGTCAGCCAGGAGGTGGTGGAGGCGGCCTCGCAGAACCAGGTCTCTTTCGACGAGATCGGGCCCGTCACGTTGAAGGGGGTGACGGGTGAGCTACGCCTCCACACGGCGGCTCACTCCCGTCCATGACTGCCTTCTGCTCGTTCCTCTTCGTACCACCGACGTAGCCGGGTCAGGGCCACCTGCATCAGACCGCTCCTCAGTGCCCCCTCGATATTGCCGTCGCCGAACCGCTCGGCCCGCTGGATGGCGGTGAGGGTGCGGACGGCATCGGTGACCGGGGCAGTGGCCAACGCGGCTGGATCCTCGGTGTACCGGTCCAGACCGTCCCAGCTCATCCAGTCGAAAGGGATGATCAGGCCCAGCTTGCCGAGACGCTCCCTTACCCCCTCCACGGATTGGGAGTACACCGGGTATGGCATCTGGCGAACCGGTCGCTCTTCGCCATCGATGATTGTCGTCCCCACGATCTCACCTCCGCTCCAGGTGGCGAAGGTGGTCTCAGCGGCGAGCACGTCGACGGCGGCCCAGAGCGCTTCCCAGTCCTCTTGGCGGGCACGAGCAAGCGTGGCATGTATCTGTGAGTCGACCGGAGCATCGTTCGGAGCCACAGATTCACAGTATGCGCCGCGTTTCGGGGCAGCGGCT
>JAICNB010000038.1 GCA_025928935.1 Acidimicrobiia bacterium | reverse complement strand
TTCGGAGGAGCGATCGACGTGGCGGGGGGGTCTTATCGGGAGTTCCTCATCGCCGGGATCCTGGCCCAGACCGGTGTGTTCGGAGCGACGTTCACCGGTGCCGGCGTGGCCGACGACATGCAGAAGGGGATCATCGACCGGTTCCGTTCCCTGCCCATGTCCAGGTCGGCGGTGTTGGTGGGCCGAACTTCGAGCGACATCATCTACAACGCCCTCTCCATCACCATCATGGCCCTGACCGGGCTGCTGGTGGGCTGGGGGATACGAACGTCGGTCATCGAAGGTCTCGCCGGGTTTGGCCTACTCCTGTTGTTCGCCTACTCGATCTCATGGATCATGGCCTACATCGGTCTCCTCGTCCCGAGCGTCGAGGTGATCAACAATGCCTCCTTCATGGTGATCTTCCCGCTCACCTTCGTGGCCAACACCTTCGTTCCCATCGAGACGATGCCATCTGCACTGCAGACCTTCGCCGAATGGAACCCGGTGTCGGCGGTGACCCAGGCGACGAGGGAGCTGTTCGGGAACATCCCGGCGGGGACGCCCGAGCCGACGGTGTGGTCGTTACAGAACCCGATCCTGTACACCCTGATCTGGGTGGTGATCTTCATCGCCATCTTCGCCCCACTCTCGATTCGCCAGTACAAGCGAGCCGCTAGGCGCTGAAGGCGGCGCCTAGCGTTTTCGCGCGCGAAAACGATTGAGGAGGCGCCATGGCAGGAGGTGAAGGGCTCACCGCACGATTCGAGGGGTTCTCACAGAAGGTGACCCATGCGGTGGGCCGACCCTGGGCCTTTCTCATCGCACTGTTGGTGATCGTCCTATGGGCGGTGAGCGGCCCCGTCTTCGGGTTCGGTGACACCTGGCAGCTGGTGATCAACACAAGTACGACGATCGTGACGTTCCTGATGGTCTTCCTCATCCAGCAGACCCAGAACAAGGACAGCAAAGCCATGGAGCTGAAGCTCAACGAGCTGGTCGCAGCGACCAAGGGTGCGAGCAACCGGCTCATCGACGTCGAGGCGCTGACCGAAGACGACCTCGACGTCCTCCATGGCTACTACCGCCAACTGGTGCAGCTTTCTCGGCGGGATCGCGACCTCACCGAGTCACACTCCCTCGAGGAGGCCGAGAAGGCACATTCGGGGAAGAGCGGCAGGTAGGCCCGTGATGGGGCGGCGGTAGCCTTCGAAAGTGGACGCGTCACAGAGCACTTCAGAGGTGATCCTGGCCGCGATCACGGAGGCGGTGGCTTCGGGGAGATCCCTCAAAGACGTGTTGACCAGGCTGGCCGAGGCCGCCAAAGAGATCTCGGGGGCCTCCTATGCCGCCATCGGGATCCCCGAGCCGGAGGGGGACGCCTTTGCCGCCTTCATCCATGTGGGCATGAGCGACGAGCTGGTGGCGGAGATGGGACCCCTTCCACGAACGCACGGAATGCTCGATGCCATGCTGCACGACCCCGAGCCGGTGCGTCTCCCAGACGTCAAGAAGGACCGGCGATTCCGAGGTTGGTGGCCCCAGGCCCATCCCCCGATGAGTTCGTTCCTCGGCGTGCCCATCGTCAGCGACGGAGAAGTGGTCGGCGCCTTCTACCTGACCGACAAGGTGGGAGCGGCCGAGTTCACCGACGACGACCAGTCCGGCATCGCCCTCCTCGCCTCACATGCGGCCGCCGCCATCGATGCGGCGGGGATGTTCGAGGACTCTCGATCGCTGGCCATGTCGGAGGAGCGAGAACGGCTGGCCCGGGAATTGCATGACGCCCTCAACCAGTCCCTCTTCAGCCTCAGCCTGACGGCACGGGCCGCGGCGCGTCACATCGCGACCGACCCGGGCCGGGCCGCCGAGGAGCTGAGCGAGATAGCAGTCTTATCACGTCAGGCGATGGCCGAGTTGAGAGCGGTGGTGGATGGGCTGAGGACACCCGACGTGGAGCGGGACGGCCTGGTCCCGGCGATCCGAAGCCTCGCCGAACTCCTCAGCCGGGTCCATCACATCGAGATCGAGGTTGTCGCCGATGGAGAGCCGGGTCTGGAGAGCCGGGCGGAGCACGAAGTGTTCCGCATCGTGCAGGAGGCCCTCACCAACGCCGTTCGGCACTCCCAGGCGGACAATGTGACCGTCTCCGTGGCCAACGGCGAGGGTCTGGCGGTCACCATCAGGGACGATGGACAGGGGTTCGAGCCCCAGGAGCGGAATGTCCGGGGGAAACGGCTCGGCCTCACCTCGATGCGGGACCGCGCCTCTGGCCTGGGTGGCCGGCTGACCATCGACTCCGCCCCAGGCCAGGGTGCGACGGTTCGTCTCGAGGTGCCGGCGTGAGCCGTGACATCAAGGTGATGATCGTCGACGACCACCCGGTTGTCCGCAAGGGCCTGCGCGCCTTCCTCGAGACCCAGCCCGGCATGGAGGTGGTCGGGGAAGCCGGCGACGGACGCGAGGCGATGCGGGAGCTGGCCACGGGCGAGCCGGACCTGGTCCTGCTCGACCTCCATCTCCCCGACGCCGCCGGCTCCGACCTCATCCCGAAGATGCGGAAATGGAGCCCCTCGGTCAAGGTCCTCGTCCTCACCGGCTTCGCCGATCGACGAGAGGTGGTGCCGGCGATCAGGGCAGGAGCCGACGGTTATCTGCTCAAGGACACCGACCCCGACCAGCTCGCCGAGGCCATCAGAGAGCTGGCCGACGGGCGAACCGTGTACGCCCAGGAGGCCGCCGCTGCATTGTCCGCCTATGTCTCGGGGGGCGACCCTCACGAGGCTCTGGCCGATCTCACCGCCCGGGAGCGTGAGGTCCTGGCCGGGCTGGGCCAGGGCTGGTCGAATGCCCGTCTCGCCGAGGAGCTCTTCGTGTCGGAGAAGACGGTCAAGACCCACGTGTCGGCGGTGTTGCGCAAGCTGGGCCTCGACGACCGAACCCAGGCCGCCCTGTTCGCCGTCAAGAGCGGTCTGGTCTGACCCATCGTTGTGAAGGGGTCTCCGACCGCAGACGTAGCCCGAATCGGGCCGTGGACCGATGATCCCGGGCGGGTCGTGTCCTAATTTGGAACCGTGAGCACAGCGATAATCACCGGAGCGTCACGCGGCTTCGGGCTCGCTCTGGCACTGGAACTGGCCGGTGCGGGCTGGGACCTCGTGGTAGATGCCCGCGATAAAGGAGACCTGGGCCAGGCGGCAACCCAAATCGACGCCGCCGGGGGCGGGAGAGTGATGCCCGTCGACGGGGACGTGACCGACCCCGGCCATCTTCGCAGCCTGGTCGAAGCCGCAGCGTCGATCGGTGACTTCTCCCTGCTGGTCAACAACGCCAGCATGCTGGGCCCCAGCCCACAGCCACCGCTCGCCGAATACCCCATGGACGTCATGGAACTGGTTTTCGCCACGAACCTGATCGCGCCACTCCGGCTGATCCAGGTCTCGCTGCCCTACCTCCGGGAGACCGGGGGCACGGTGATCAACGTGACATCCGACGCGGCCGTCGAGGGATACGAGGGCTGGGGTGGGTATGGCGCGTCCAAGGCTGCCCTGGACCAGCTCTCCAACGTGCTTGCCGCCGAAGAGCCCGACATCACCGTCTACTGGCTCGACCCTGGGGATATGAACACGAGGATGCATCAGGAGGCATTCCCGGGCGAGGACATCTCGGATCGTCCCCTTCCCGCCACCAGGGTGCCAGCGGTGATGCGGCTCCTGGATGGGCATTATCCGACCGGCCGTTATCAGGCCGCGGACCTGCTGGCGGAGGAGGTCGAGGCGTGAGTGCCCCAGCCACACTGCGGCGGGCCAACCTGCTCGACGGATTCACCGTCCCCTCCGAATCGGAGGCGACAAGGCCACCTGAGACGCGAGGAATCCGCCGTGACCGGGTGCGTCTGATGACGACCGGCCCGGAGGGCATCGGCCATCACCTATTCTCCGACCTGCCCGGTCTGTTGACGGCCGGAGACCTCGTCGTCGTCAACGACTCCGCGACCTTGCCCGCCGCGGTGATGGTCGACCGGAGCCTGGTGATCCATTTCTCGACCCGGCTACCCGGTGGGCTCCATGTCGTCGAGCCCCGCCGCCCGTCCGGCCCCGCCTCACTCCCCCACGACGGGATCGGGCCCGGGAGTCTGAGGCTTCCCGGCGGCGCCACCATCGAGCTGCTGGCTCCCTACCCCGACGCAGCCGCGGGACCACGTCGCCTCTGGGTGGCACGCACCGAGTTGCCCTGTTCGACCACGGAGTACCTGGCGAATTGGGGCCGGCCGATCCGATACCGACACATCGACGGGCCGTACAAGATCGAGGCCTACCAGACCATCTTCGCCCGCAGACCCGGGTCAGCGGAGATGCCCAGCGCCGGTCGCCCATTCACCGAGCGCCTGGTCACCGAGCTGACCCTGTCCGGGGTGACCCTGGTCACCCTCACCCTTCACACGGGCGTGTCGTCATTGGAGGCGGGCGAAGACCCATACCCGGAGTGGTTCGAGGTCCCGGAACTGACGGCAGCCTTGGTCAACCACACCAGGTCCAACGGGGGTCGGGTGATCGCGGTGGGAACCACCGTGGTCCGCGCCCTCGAGACGACCGCCGATTCGAGGGGTGTGTCCCACCCCGGCCGATCCTGGACCGATCTGGTGATCGGCCCGAACCACCACCCAATGGTCATCGACGGGCTGGTGACCGGCTGGCACGAGCCGGCGTCGACCCATCTCGATCTTCTCGAGGCCTTCGCCGGGAGGTCGGCCTTGGCCAACAGCTACGGGGCTGCCCTCGATCGCGGCTATCTGTGGCATGAGTTCGGGGACAGCCATCTGATTCTCGCCGATTGAGCCCAAGTTGGGACAGAGGGATGCGCGATGCGCAGCTGTCGCTCCCAATTTGGTCAGCCGGTCAACCGAACTTGGTCTTGGGTCGTTCCTGAAGGACCTCGTCCAGGTAGATGTCGGCTTTCTCGTTGAAGAAGCAGACCATCCCGGCGATCCGCTCCGACTCGGGGAGCGGGTCCTCATAGCCCCAGACCAGGTCCGGGTAGGTGACACCGTTCGTGGTCACCGACCAATACCGGGCCTTGCCCTTGTAAGGACAGGCGGTCACCTTCTCAGTCGGGGTGAGCAGGTCCATGCGGACGTCGTCCTTGGGGAGGTAGTAGCGGGCAGGGAGACCTGTCTCGAAGAGAAACCGCCCGTTGTGGCTGTCGGCGATCGTGACCCCGTCGACCTCTATCCGAACCCGCCGGCTCGAGGCGAGTATGTCGACCCGGGTGTGAGGGTCCCGGGCATGGACGAACACCTCGTCGTCCTCCTCATACCAGTGATCCATCGTGTTCCACACCAGGACGTAACGGTCCTGCAGCTCTGGCAGGTTCGGGTCCTGGACGCGGTAGGCCGCCCCCTGCGCAGCCCCCGCCTTCACGGTGTACCGGGATGCCTCACCCGGGCTCGGGGACCCCCCCGACCCGGTCGTCGGCGTCAGCAACTCGGTGCGCACGTCCGATGATGGGAAGTAGTAGGTGGGGTAGTAGGGCACCTCCCACACCAGCAGGGCGGCAGAGGAATCGGCCACCACCTCGTCGCCCAACACCGCCCGGACCCGCTTGGCGCACGGTTCGACTCGAACACGGTCCGATTCGGACATGGGCGGAGAATACAGGTTGGGGAAGTCGGCGATCTCAGGCCGGGATCGAGGCCAGGGTGGTGACGCGGGCCAGCTCCATCGACTCCCAATAGGACCCGAGCCGGGTTGAGAGGCCATCCGGCTTCTCGGCGTAGATGCGCCGGCCGAGGATTCGTGCAGCAGTCTGCAGGTCGGAGCGCCGTTGCTCGGCCAGGGCACTCATCAGCGATCGTTCCAGCGGGTTGGGACAGATGTCGGGACGGTTGGCCAGGGTCTCGAGCAGCTCGGCGAGATCGCGATCCTGCCCGAGGATCTCCGAGATCCGGTCGAGGGTGAGGGTCATACCGATAATCACCTCGGGCCAGAGCGGGGTGAGTATCTCCATCTGGTGCTTGAGGTACTTGGCTCGCTTCCTCCACAGGTGGAATGCCTCGGGGGTCCGCTTCTGGTAGGCGGCCACCATCTCGGCCCGGCCCCTGGTATGGGTCCTCCTCAATCCCGGGCCGATGGCGCGATAATCGTGGCGGATGCCGACGCCGTACACGCGGCGGGCGTCCGCGTCTGATGGCCACGATTCGTAGCGCTGGCGGGCCCTCTCCAGATTGGACACGACGCGCGGCACCACCTCGGGATCCTCCATCGCCCTCTGTTCGATGCGGTCCCGGTGACCGCTCAGCCTCTCGACGACCTCCTCGAAGGTGCCCGGGGCAAGGATCGGGGCATAGATGTCGCGGATGTCTTGTGCCCCATTGACCAGGATCGCCGATGTGCGGACCTCGGACAGGAGTCTCGATGTGTCACGCATCGAGACGTTCTCGAATCGGTAAACCTGGTCCCCCAGCTCGGAGCGGACCAGACGGAGCAGGGCCCTGACCCGCTTCGTCGCCTTGCGCGAGGTGTGGACCGCCTCCCTGAACACGTCCTCACCGTCGTAGAAGACCGAGATCGCATCATCGATCGACTCCAGGCTGAGCCTCTTGAGCCCGGCCCCCAGCGGCTCATCTCGATGCAGGCGGAACGAGGGCAGCGCCATCATCACCCCATCCGCGAGGCGATCCCTGCCCTGAATCACAGTCACCCGCGCCAGCGTAACCTTCGCCCTGTTGAGATCCGCGGGTCTTCTCCCCTATCGATCAGACGGTGAGATCCAGGTCATGATCGCCCATCCCGGCGGGCCCTATTTCGCCCGCAGGGACAATGGATGGTGGTCGATCGTCAAGGGCATAGTGGAGCCTGAGGAGTCGGATCTGGAGGCAGCGCTCCGGGAGTTCGAGGAAGAGACCGGGTGGCCCGCTCCGGCGAAGCCGTGGATCGAGCTGGGCGAGGCCACCCTCAAGTCGCGCAAGGTCGTGGTGGCCTACGGAGTGGAGGCCGAGTTCGACCCCGCCACCATGGTGCCGGGTATGTGCATGATCAACGGCGTCAGCCACCCCGAGATCGACCAGGTTCGCTGGGTGGGAGCGGAGGAGGCGAAGGCAAAGCTCAACCCCGCGCTCGGCGTCTTCGTCGATCGTCTCGTCGACCACGTCGCCGGGGACGGGAACAATGTCCCCTAGAAATGGATTTACAAAGACATGAGCGAGAAGAGAGACAGGGCAGTCGAGATCCCCGGCACCGATGCCGAATGGCGGGAGAAGCTCTCCCCTGAGCAGTATGAGGTCCTGCGTCAGGCGGGGACGGAGCGGGCCTTCACCGGGAAATACTGGGACAACAAGACCGACGGCACCTACCGCTGCGCCGGGTGTGGCGAGGAATTGTTCTCCAGCGACACCAAGTACGAGTCACACTCGGGCTGGCCCAGCTTCTACCAGGCGTTGGCCCCGGACCGGGTCGAGGAGTCCCGTGACATCTCGCACGGGATGGTGAGGACCGAGGTGAAATGCGCCCGGTGCGGTGGGCACCTGGGCCACCTGTTCGACGACGGGCCGAACCCCACCGGGCTCCGCTACTGCATCAACTCGGCCGCCCTCGACCTCGACCGGGCCGAATAGCTCAGACCGGACCGGACATGCGCTGCCGGCTCCGGTCGAGCAGCTCGACGAACTCGGCCTCCATGGTGCCCCTGGGTATGTCGGCCATGGCGATTCGCCCGGTGAGCATCCCGTTGCCGTCGTCGTCGACGAAGTCGATCCCAGGCAGCATGTGAAGGACCGGCCGGTTCCACGGCTCGATGACGAAATGGAACGTCTCGATCCCGGAGGCTCGTGCCGAGGCGGCGAGCGCCTCGAAGATTGCCCGCCCCAGACCACGTCGCTGGAATCGATCGACCACGGTGATCGCGATTTCTGCATCGGCAGCACCGTCGACGATGTAGCGACCGATGCCGGCCGGGTCGTCATCGATGGTCGCTCCCCACGCGACATGACTCACCTGGTTGACGTCCGTCAGGTAGCGGAGCTCGGAGGCACTGAGAGCGGAGATCCCGGAACCGAAACGGGCCATCCTGCTCTGGGGTGACATGTGGCTCAGACCTTCGACGAGCCGCCCCTTGTCTTCGGGATTGATCGGTCTCATTTCGGCCACCGACCCATCACGGAGGGGCACCTGGATCACTTGGTCGTCTTGGTTCTCGTAGGTCATCAGATGTGCTTGCAATTGCAAGCATAGTGGGTGACGGAGGTATGCCGGTGACTCCCCGGTGTCGACGGGTAACTTCCCAGCTCATGGCGAGGCAGCGGACGGCCACGGCCACATCCCATTTCGGATCCGGGAAGCGGGAGTCACACGACTCGACGTCGTTCTACGACCGTTTCACCCCGCCGGTCCTCTCCCGTGACGAGAGGGTGGAGAAACCGGTCGCCACCGACGTGATCTGGCAAGCCGATGCACGTGAGATCAGCGACGAGATGGTGGCCGACCGCTCGGTCGCACTGGTAGTCACCTCCCCCCCGTATTTCGCCGGGAAGGAGTATGAGACCGATCTGGCGGCCGGGCACGTGCCTTCGTCGTATGTCGAGTACCTCGAGATGCTGACCGAGTCCTTCGCGGTGTGTCTGCGAAAGCTTGAGCCCGGGGGCCGGATGGCGATCAACGTGGCCAACCTCGGCCGCAAGCCCTACCGGTCGCTCTCGGCCGACATCATCTCGATCCTGCAAGACGACCTCGGCATGCTCATGCGGGGTGAGGTCATCTGGCAGAAGGCAAAAGGAGCTGGGGGGAGTTGCGCGTGGGGCTCGTTTCGATCGCCGCAGAACCCGGTGCTCCGTGATATCACGGAGCGGGTCGTCATCGCCTCGAAGGGAAGGTTCGATCGGGCCCTGAGCCGTGCCCGTCGTGAGGCGGACGGCCACCCCCATCAGCCGACGATCCCGACCGACGAGTTCCTCGAGGCGACCCTCGACGTCTGGGAGATCCCCTCGGAGAGCGCTCGCCGTATCGGCCATCCGGCTCCATTCCCGGTCGCCCTGCCCCGCCGTCTGATCGAGCTCTACACCTACGAGGGGGACCTGGTGCTCGACCCATTCATCGGCTCTGGAACCACCGCCGTCGCGGCAGTGCGGACCGGGCGGCGCTACGTGGGCATCGAGACCGACCCCGGCTACGTGGAGCTGGCCAGGGCCCGGCTGGCCGAAGAGATGATGAAATGAGGATCCTCGCGGTGTGCGCCGGCAACATCTGCCGGTCCCCGGCGGCGGAAGCCGCCATCAGGGAGGCGGCAGCCCAGGCCGACATCGAGATCACGACTGACTCGGCCGGGACGGGCTCCTGGCACATCGGACAGCCACCACATCCGGAAAGTGTCGCCGCCGGGGCACGGGCGGGGCTGCACATCGACGGCCGGGCGCGCAAGGTGACCCCCGCCGATTTCGACCGATTCGACATCATCCTGGCCATGGATCGGGCCAACCTGCGTGACCTTCAAGAGCTCGCCCCTACCCGGGAAGCGAGCGCCAGGGCTCGTCTCTTCCGCACCTACGACCACTCCGCCGAAAGCGACGAGGTGCCCGACCCGTGGGGTGGGCCCGAGGCGGGCTACGACGAGACGGTCAGCATCGTCAGGGCCGCCGCCCAGGGTCTGGTCGCCGAGCTACGCGGATACGCCGCCGAACCTCCCCTGCACAGCCGGCAGTAGGGTCAGCCGTTGAGGATCCGGTAACCCTCGGTGAAGAACTCGAGGGCTACCCGCTCCTGGTCCTCGGCCTCCAACAGCGTGACGTAGGGAAGACTGGCGCCGTTGAAGTGCCTGTCGTTCCAAAAGGGGTCATCCCGGTCGATCTCGCCCCAAGCCGACACATAGAGGTAGGGCTCGAGGTGGCCACGATCTCCAGGTGAAGCCCCGTAGCTGGCTCGCCGCCCCTCGGCCTCGCTGCCCATCTCGATCGCCGGGTCGAAATGCTCGGGCCACAGTTGGACCTCCGACACCTCGTCAGCGGCGTTTCCCTCACCTCGCAACCGCTCCAGGAGCCGGGAACCGAAAGCGAACCAATCGGCGAGGGCTCGGGCAGGCTCATCCTCGACGCACAGGGGGCGGTCGGGCTCCATGGCCGGAAGCGGGTCCTTGAACCCGGTGAACCAATCAACGTCGTACGCCACTCCAAAGAACTCCGCCGCGGCTCGGATCGTGGTGATGGCCTGAGTGGCCACCTCCCCCCCGGTCTCCTGCACCAGGAGACTGCCCTCGACCCGCGACACCTTGCCGTCGTACTCGGGAGTCCCGAACCCGCCAGGCGTCGAACGCAGACCCATCCGCTCCTCGCTCGCATACCGGGCCGGGGCCAGGGCGAAGAAGGCGAGTTGATGCAGTTGATCGCGGGCGAACTGGAAGTCGTCAGGTAGGGGCCCGACCCTCAAGATGAGCTCCCGATGGTCGACGGCTTGCGCCAGAAGGTGGCCAGTTGCCCGGCCGCCACGAGGAGCCCGCCACCGATGATTGCGAGGCCGACCCACTCGTCCAGGTTCCCGGCGATGCCGAGCGCCTCGTCGACCGAATACCGCCCCGGCCCGGCGATGGCCAGAGCCACTCCGATCACCGACAAGGTCGCCACGTACTCCCAGCCCTCGTCGGGGCGATGGAAGTTGAAGAAACCGGCAAAGCGATGGATGGTCCAGAAGGCCACGAACATCGTCGCCACCAGGGCGGCCGCCGCCACGGAGGTCAGGAAGCCGGCGATGAGAGCGAGCCCGATGGCGATCTCATTCAGCGCAGAGATGCGGGCGTTGAGCTCGGGGGAGCGGAAACCTTTGGAGGCGAACCATTTCGCCGTCCCCTCCTGGGTCCTCCCGTGGTTCACACCGTGGGCGATGATCACGATTGCGGCCCACAACCGCAACAGCAGCAGGGCGACGTCGATAGCCGTCATCTCTTCTCCTCCAGGCACCATCATGTGCTTCTCGCGTCATGCCGGCGCCATTGCCGACGCCAGACACCTGGCGTAACCATAGGATTGCCTGCTCTATGGGTACGGTTGCCGATCCATGAAGAATTGGGCGGAAGGTCTGGTGGCGTTGGGGGTCACCGTCGTCATCGGGCTGGGTATGTGGCTGTTCAGCGGCCGGCCCATCGGAGGGGCGGCCGACGAGGACGGTGGCTCGCGGGTGTCCTACGACACGGCGGCCGCGGCACGGGGCGAGGCGCTGGCGGCGGCGACCGGCTGTCTCGCCTGCCACGCCATCGACGGGAGCGCCGGCACCGGGCCGGGCTGGCAGGGTCTGGCCGGATCGACCGTGACCCTCGACAACGGTGAGACCGTGCTGGCCGATGACGCCTACCTGTTCAACTCGATAGTCGACCCCCAATCCCAGGTCGTCTCCGGATTCGACGCGGTGATGCCCACCACCTACTCCGACAGTCTCAGCGAGACCGAGATCCAGGACCTGGTCGAGTACATCAAGTCGCTGGCCTGAGCCCAGCCACTCTGGTTTGACCTCGCAGGTTCTGTGTTCGCCTGGAATATGACAATGCCGGACTCAGGTTGTACCATTGCAAGACACTCAACTTGACTTGGAGGATCTTCAGACATGGCACGTGCAGTAGGCATCGACCTGGGCACCACCAACAGCGTCATCGCGGTGCTGGAGGGTGGCGACCCGACCATCGTCCCCAACGCAGAAGGGGGCCGGACCACACCGTCCGTCGTCTCCTTCAAGGACGGCGAAGTACTCGTCGGCGAGGTCGCCAAGCGTCAGGCCATCACCAACCCCGACCAGACGGTTCGCTCGGTCAAGCGTCACATGGGCACAGATTGGAACATCGAGGTAGATGGCAAGAAGCTCACGGCGCAAGAGGTGTCGGCCCGCATCCTGATGAAGCTAAAGCGGGACGCCGAGGCCTATCTCGGTGACAAGGTCACCGACGCGGTGGTCACGGTCCCTGCGTATTTCAACGACGCTCAGCGTCAGGCCACCAAGGAAGCTGGTCAGATCGCCGGCCTCAACGTGCTCCGCATCATCAACGAGCCGACCGCTGCCGCCCTCGCCTACGGGCTGGACAAGGAGGCGTCAGATCACTCCATCCTCGTCTTCGACCTGGGTGGTGGGACCTTCGACGTCTCGGTTCTCGAGATCGGCGAGGGCGTGTTCGAGGTGAAGGCGACCTCGGGTGACACCCAGCTGGGTGGGGACGACTGGGACCAGAAGGTGATGGACTGGCTGGTCGAGGGTTTCAAGAACGACCACGGGGTCGACCTCGGCAAGGACCGGATGGCCCTGCAACGTCTCAAGGAGGCCGCCGAGAAGGCCAAGATCGAGCTGTCGACGGTCTCGGAGACCGAAGTAAACCTTCCCTTCATCACCGCCACCTCCGAAGGGCCGCTCCATCTCCAGCGGAAGCTGACTCGGTCCGAGTTCCAGAAGCTGACCGAAGACCTGCTGGAGCGCACCAAGCGCCCCTTCGAACAGGCCATCAAGGACTCGGGGATCACCGTCGAGGACATCGATCACGTCGTCCTGGTCGGGGGCTCGACCCGCATGCCTGCCGTCCAGGAGCTGGTCAAGGGTCTCACCGGTAAGGATCCGCACCGGGGGGTCAACCCCGACGAAGTCGTCGCGGCCGGCGCCGCGATCCAGGCGGGCGTGCTCAAAGGTGACGTGAAGGACATCCTCCTCCTCGACGTGACCCCGCTGACCCTTGGCATCGAGACCAAGGGCGGGGTGATGACGAGGATGATCGAGCGCAACACCACCATCCCGACCAAGCGCTCGGAGATCTTCTCCACCGCAGAGGACAACCAGCCCGAGGTCGAGATCAACGTCCTCCAGGGCGAGCGGGCCATGGTCAACGACAACAAGAGCCTCGGGAAATTCCGGCTCACCGGCATCCCGCCCGCTCCGATGGGGATCCCTCAGATCGAGGTCACCTTCGACATCGACGCCAACGGGATCGTCAACGTCCACGCCAAGGACCTCGCCACCGCCAAGGAGCAGAAGATGACAATCACCGGTGGCACCGCCCTGGCCCAGGACGATATCGACCGGATGATCAAGGACGCCGAGGCCTATGCCGAGGAGGATGCCAAGCGACGCGAGGCGGTCGAGACCCGCAACCAGGCCGATCAGCTGGTCCATCAGACCGAGAAGCTGCTCGAGGAACAGGGCGAGAACATGACCGACGAGGAGAAGTCCAGTGTGGACACAGCCCTCGGCGCGCTCCGGCTCACACTGGAGAACCAGGACGCCGAGGCGAGCCAGATCCGGTCCAGCATGGACGAGCTGGTGACTGCCAGCCAGGCGATGGCCACCCGGCTCTATCAGCAGCAGGCGGCAGCCGCCCAACAGGGCGATCCGGCCGATTCCGGCGATGCCGGGGAGAGCGACGACGATGTCGTCGAAGCGGAGATCATCGAGGATGATGAGGACGCCTGAGGGCGCTCTCATCATCCTTCTAGGTTCTACGTCTGACGTTCTACGTGATGAGTGATTCGAAGCACGAGATCGTGGAAGCCAAGGGCCCGGTCGACGCCGCCGCCCTCGGTATCGACCTGCCCGAAGACCGAGATGAGGCGATTGCCCTCCTCCTCGCCCGTCTCGAGGAGTCACGGGACGAGGCCACCGCCTATCTGGAGGATCTGAAGCGGGTGGCGGCCGATTTCGACAACTACCGGAAGAGGACGACCCGCGAGCAAGCGGCCACCATCGATCGGGCCGCCGAGCGGGTGGTGAGCGAGCTGTTGCCGGTGCTCGACACATTCGATGCCGCATTGACCACTCCCGCCGAGACCGACCCCGAGCGGCAACTCCTCTCCGGGATGATCAACACCCGCGAGCAGCTGCTGACCGCCCTGCATGGCGAGGGCCTCGAGGTGGTGCCCACGGTCGGTGAGCCCTTCGATCCGGAGATCCACGAGCCGGCAGGGGCGCCTGGAGGCGCCAACGAGCTCGTGGTCTCGGCAGAGCTGCGTCGCGGGTATCGGCTGCGGGGCCGGGTCCTCCGTCCCGCCATGGTGATGCTGGAAGCACGAGAGTGAACCGGGACTGGGTCGACAAGGACTTCTACGAGATCCTGGGGGTAGCGCCCGAGGCCGGTGCCGACGAGATCAAGAAGGCATATCGCAAGCTGGCCCAGACCTATCACCCCGACGCCAACCCCGACGACTCGGCGGCGGAGGAGAGGTTCAAGGAGATCTCGGAGGCCTACGCCACCCTGTCCAACGCCGAGCAGCGCAAGGAATACGACCAGGTGCGACGCATGGTCAGCAGCGGCGGGTTCGCCGGATACGGCGGGCCCGGTGGTGGATTTGGTGGCTTCGGTGGCCAGCAGGTCAGGGTCGAGGATCTGTCGGACCTCTTTGGCGGCCTCGGCGGGTTGGGGGACCTCTTCGGTTTCGGCTCAAGGGGACGAGCAGGGCCGGCCAAGGGCGCCGATGTCCAGGCCGACCTCACCGTCCCGTTCGACGACGCGGTCACCGGCATCACCACCACGCTCAACGTGCGCGGAGCCGCAACCTGCTCCAACTGCGGCGGCAACGGCGCCGAGCCGGGAACGCCGGTCACCGTCTGCCCGACGTGCGGCGGGCAAGGTGTCGTCGCCCAGAACCAGGGCTTCTTCTCCTTCTCCCAGCCGTGCCCACAATGCGGGGGGACGGGGCGTCTCGTAGAAACGCCCTGTCGTGTCTGCCGGGGCACCGGTTCGGAGACCAGGACACGTCAGATCAAGGTCCGCATCCCGCCCGGGGTCCAGGACGGGAACACACTCCGCATACCGGGCAAGGGTGGCCCGGGCCGGAACGGTGGGCCCAATGGAGATCTTCTCGTGAAGGTCCACGTCGCCGCCAGCCGGACCTTCGGGCGTAAGGGCAACGACCTGACCCTGAGTGTCCCGATCACCTATCCCGAAGCCGTGCTCGGCACCAAGATCGAAGTGCCCACCTTGAACGGGGGCGTCAAGCTGAAGATCCCGGCCGGCACACCTTCGGGCAAGACGTTCCGGGTGCGGGGAAAGGGTGTCACCCCCGATCGAGGCCGGACCGGGGACCTGCTGGTGACGGTCCAGGTCGCGGTCCCCTCCAAGGTGTCCAAGGAGGAGAAGAAGCTCCTCGAGGACCTGGCCGCGATCGAAGCCGACGACGTGCGCTCCCATCTGAGAACATGAGACGGACATGAGCGAGACGAGAAGAGCGGTGTTCGTGATCTCGGTGGCCGCCGAGCTGGCCGGGATGCACCCCCAGACACTGCGCATCTACGAGCGCAAGGGGCTTCTCGAGCCGTTTCGAACACCCGGCGGCACCCGTCGCTACTCCCAGGAGGACATCGAGCGCCTCCAACTCATCCAGGAGCTGACCAGTCAGGGGCTCAACCTGGAAGGAGTGCGCCGTGTGCTCGCGTTGCAGGAGGAGAACCGCAGTCTCAAGCGCAAGGTAGACAAGCTCCGGGACAAGATCGAGGACCTCGAAGAAGAGATGGAACGTCGGGTGGAGGAGACGCATCGGTCATACCGGCACGACATCGTCCTTCGCTCCGACCTCCGCCCGGTCATCGGGAAAGACCGCTGATGGCTGACACCTTCCAGGGGGCGGTTCGGGTGCTCGGCTCAGACGGGATACTTCTCACCACCGGTCTGGTCAAACTCGAGACCGACCCCGACATGGGCGGCTGGAAAGGCACCCTGGAGACCCTCAAGGGGACCGGGGTCGCGGGCAAGGCCCTGGTGGTCGACCTGGAGGTCCCGGGCAACGGAAGAGGACGGGCCCAGCTCACCCCCGCAGGCACCAACGGGGACAAGGCGATCTCCGAGGTGGTCAGTCTGGGGCCCGCCTTCTTCTAGCCCGTTTCGGTTTGCGCCAGAATCGTTGGGAATGGGTGCCGCCGCCGATTGTGAAGCCATCGGTACTGGGTTCCTCGGACAGCCGGTAAATGGGCTGACCACGCTCGGATTCATCATCGCCGGGGTGTTCGTGGCGAGCCGGCGACGGGATCGGCGTTGGGTGGGAATCGCCCTCGTCGCCACCGGTGTCGGCTCCTTCCTGTTCCATGGTCCGATGCCCGCCGGCAACGAGTGGGCCCACGATGTCACCATCGCCTGGCTGCTGGTCGTGGTGGCCGCCACCGGAACTCGCGCCGAGAGATACTCACGCCTACCCGCCCTGGCCGTCCTCGGGCTCGGTTTCGCCCTGGCTCCCTCATGGGGGGACCCGATCGCAGTGGCACTCACCATCGTCGCCATCGGCTCGATCCTCCTGGGTCGAGACCGTCACGCCCTACTCCCGCTGCTCCTGCTGGCCGTGGTGGCCATCTATGGGCGTCTCGGCGCCACGGGTGGCCCCTTGTGCGACCCGGAATCGCTGTTCCAGCCTCACGGTGTCTGGCACCTCGGAGCCGCTGTTGCCGTGACCTGGTGGGCCGTCGGTGCGCCGACCACACCCTCGGGTAGGGTCGGGCCAGAGCCAGCGAGGAGAACGTGATGATCCGGGAGTTCAAGGACTTCATCAACAGGGGGAATCTGGTCGACATCGCGGTGGCATTTGTGATGGGCCTCGCCTTCGCCGCGGTCATCACCAGCCTCACCAACGACATCATCAACCCGATCATTGCCAAGATCTTCAACGTCGACGACTTGAACGGCTGGGTCGTGGAAGACATCCGAATCGGTGCCTTCCTGGTGGCGATCATCAATTTCCTGATCGTCGCCTTCGTGATGTTCCTGGTGATCAGGGCCTACAACAGGATGAAGACCGAGGCCGAGGTCGTGGAGGAGCCAAGCGAGGAGGTAGTGCTCCTCACGGAGATCAGGGACAGCCTCGGGGCCCGACCACGGACCTGACGTACCTCGCGCCCCAAAACGTCGTTGCGCTTCCGGGCTGTGCCTGGTAGTGTGTGAAACATGGTACCTGGGAGTACCGGACAGGATCGTGGGACACAGCTCCTCCATGGGGTCCTCGACATGTGCCTGATGTCGATAATCGACGAAGAGGCCTCCTACGGCTATGAGATGGTCAGCAAGCTTCGGGCTCGGGGGCTGAATCTCGCCAGCGAGGGCTCCATCTACCCGCTCCTCTCCCGTCTCCAGAAACAGGGGATGATCGAGAGCTATCTCGTGCAGAGCAACGAAGGTCCGGCTCGCAAGTACTACCGGATGTCGAAACCGGGACAAGCCGCCCTCCAGCAGTGGCGTCACGATTGGTCGGAGTTCCGTGAATCGGTGGACGCGGTCCTGAATGGAGACGATCGTGGCTGACCGGGTCGATGTCGTGGACAGCATCGAGCGCTACTGGTTGGAGACCGGTGTGCCCAGGGCGGCGGTCTCCGAGATGCGGGCCGAGCTGGAACAGCACCTCTCCCTCGCCAGGGCGGACGGGCGAAGCACGCGGGACGTGGTCGGGAGCGACCCGGCCACCTTTGCCGAGAGCTGGGCTGCCGCCTACCGGGTGCGGAGACAGACCACCGCCAGCTGGACCGAGGTCCAGAGCGGTCAGGCGGAGGCGACCCGAAAGACCAGACGCGACCTGATCTTCTATGGAGTGGGGATGGCGGCAGTGGTCGCCGCGGTGGCGGTGGCCGGACAAGGAGGTAACGACGTGGAAAACGAGGTCTGGCGCTGGCTATGGACGATCTTCGCCGTCGTCATGGGGATCGGCGAGATCTTCACAGCCGGGTTCTTCCTCCTGCCCTTCGCCATAGGCGCAGGGGCCGCTGCCATCCTGGCCTGGGCCAACGCGGCCGTGATTGCGCAATGGCTCGTCTTCTTCGGAGTGTCGATCTTCTCGCTCGCCTACCTGCGACGCTTCATCTCACGTCAGGACGAAGGTGACCAGCCACGTATCGGGGCCAACCGATGGGTCGGTCTGGAAGGAGTCGTCATCGTCGATATCGACCCGATCAGTGGCAGCGGGATGGTCAAGGTCGAGTCGGAGGAGTGGAGAGCAATCGCCCCCCAGGCCGTCCCGACAGGCCAGAAGATCATCGTGACCGGCGTGCGCGGGGCGCGTCTGGTAGTCGAGCCGTTGGAGAGCGAAGCGTGACAGAGCCAGGTCGAAGCTATTCGAAAGGAGAGACATGCAGCCTGTGATCATCCTGTTCGCCGTACTGGCGCTGGTGCTGATCCTGGTCGCCGCAGCCGGCTTCAGGGTGGTGCGGCCATTCGAGAAGGGTCTGATCGAGTTCCTCGGCCGGTACCAGAGGACGGTGGACTCAGGCCTGAGATGGGTCATGCCCTTCGTCAAGAGGCTGACCAAGGTGGACATGCGGGAGCAGGTGGTGGACGTGCCACCCCAGGAGGTGATCACGAAGGACAACGTCGTGGTGACCGTCGACGCCGTCATCTACTACGAGGCCACCGACCCGGTGAAGCTCCAGTACAACGTCGGCAACTTCATCCTCGCCGCCACCAAGCTGGCCCAGACCAACCTGAGGAACGTGGTCGGAGACCTGGATCTCGACGCGGCCCTGACCTCCCGTGAGGTGATCAACGCCAAGCTGCGCCAGATCCTCGACGACGCCACCGACAAGTGGGGCGTTCGCGTGGTCCGGGTCGAGTTGCAGCGAATCGAGCCCCCCGCCGACGTCACCGATGCCATGCACCGCCAGATGAAGGCAGAGCGTGATCGGCGCGCCCAGGTCACCGAGGCAGAAGGCGCCAAGGCGGCCGCGGTGCTTCGCGCCGAGGGCATTCAGCAGAGTCAGATCCTCGAAGCCACCGGACAGGCCGAGGCGATCAAGCGGGTAGCCGATGCCGAGCAGTATCAGCTGCTCACCGTGGCCGAAGG
This sequence comes from Acidimicrobiia bacterium, assembly GCA_025928935.1. Lineage (GTDB taxonomy): Bacteria > Actinomycetota > Acidimicrobiia > Spongiisociales > ZC4RG35 > JARDZU01. The sequence continues at coordinate 10,726 of JAICNB010000038.1, read as the reverse complement.
TGAGGGGCAGGCCATCGAGCGTGTCTACCAGGCCATCCACGAGGGAGACCCGACACCGGACCTGATCGCGATCCGCTATCTGCAGACACTCGAGGCCGTGGCCAACGGGCAGGCGACCAAGATCTTCCTTCCCATCGACACCAGCGGGGTCCTCGGCAGCGTGGCCGCGATCGGCGAGATGTTCAAGGAAGGTTGGGAGAGAAGACCGGAGCAGCCCGCCTAGAGATGCAGCAGTGGACGGTCGAGGGCGTTGGCGATCCGTCCGACGCTCTCCATCGTCTCGGCGAAGCCCTCCAGGGTGAGGCTCTGCGGGCCATCGCTCAACGCCTCGTCCGGTCGATCATGCACCTCGATGAGCAGCCCGTCGGCCCCCGCGGCCACCCCGGCGGCGGAAAGGCTGGGCACCAGCGAGCGCTTCCCGGCGGCATGGCTCGGATCGACCACGACCGGCAAGTGGGTGCGCTCCTTGAGCACGGGCACCGCGCTGATGTCGAGGGTGCCCCGGGTGGCGGTCTCGAAGGAGCGGATCCCCCGCTCACAGAGCACGACCCTGGGGTTGCCCGCGCCGACGATGTACTCGGCGGCGAGGAGCATCTCCTCGATCGTCGACATGAGACCCCGCTTGAGCAGCACCGGGGTGGGCTGTTCCCCCACTGCCGAGAGGAGCCGGAAGTTCTGCATGTTCCTGCTCCCCACCTGGAGCATGTCCACAAAGCCATTCATCAGGGGGATGTCTTCCGGCGCCACCACCTCGGAGACGACGCCGAGCCCGGTCTCCTCCCGGGCGCGGGCCAGCATCGTGAGGCCCTCCTGGCCCAGCCCCTGGAAGCTGTATGGCGACGTGCGCGGCTTGAATGCACCGCCGCGCAGGAGCACTGCCCCCTCCTTGGCCACCGATCTGGCGATGGTCAGCAACTGGTCCTCCGACTCCACCGAGCAGGGCCCGGCGATCACGGCCACTCCTCTGCCGCCGACGACGACGTCACCGACCTTGACGGTGCTCGGCTCGGCCCGTGCCTCACGGGCTACGAACGGGTATCTCGGCGGGTCGAGGCTGAGCGAGGCGACGCCGGGCAGACCTTCGATGGCCTCGGCCAGGCCTGGCTCCGGATCACCAATGATGCTGACGATCGTCGTGGAGCCGGCCTCACCGACATGCACCCTCAGACCGTGGCCCTCGATGAAGCGCAAAATGGCCGCCTTCTCTCCCAGGGTGCAGGCGGCGGAGAGTGTGGCGATCATGGCTTCAATCCTGCCACGAACTCCACGGGGTCCTCTCCTGCGGCGATCACCTCCACCAGCGCGCTTCCCACGATCACCCCGTCGCAGTGGGGGCCGAGGGCCCTCACCTGCTCGACGGTGCGGACCCCGAAACCGGCCAACACAGGCGGGCGGGATGCTGCACGGACCCGGTCCAGATACCCCGTGACCTCCTCGCCTCCGCCGATTGTGCCTCCCGTGGTCCCCGTCATGGTCACGGCGTAGGTGAAGCCCTCGGATGCCTTTCCCAGCACCTCCAAGCGCTCCTGGCTCGTCACCGGGCTCACCAGTTGCACCAGCCCGATCCCGTGCTCACGGGAGACGGCGCCCAGCTCCCCGGACTCCTCCAGCGGGAGATCCGGGACCACCAGGGCAGACACCCCGGTCTCAGCCAGTCGTGAGAGCAGGTCCGCGTAGCCGAAGGCCATGAGCGGGTTGAGATAGCTCATGATGATCAGCTCTGTGCCGACCCGGCCCAGGGCCTGAACCGTCGTGAGGATGGAGTCGAGGGAGGCACCGGCCTCCAGGGCCACCCGGCTCGATTCCTGGATCGTCGCCCCGTCGGCCATCGGATCGGAGAACGGGATCCCGATCTCCACCGCCTCCGAGCCCGACAACGCGCTCAGGGCTTCGCCGAAGACCGCCAAGCTCGGGTAGCCCCCAGTCAGATAGGGAACGATGGCCGTCCCCGGTGCCCTGAGCCTGGACTCCAGGGCGTCGGCGCCTGCCAGACGCGAGCTCATCGCGCCAGCCCTCGCAAGATGTCGATGTCCTTGTCACCCCGTCCCGAGAGACCGACCAGGACGGACGATCCGGGGTGCTCGGCCAGCCATCTCCGAGCCCCGACCAGGGCATGACTCGACTCCAGGGCCGGGAGGATGCCTTCGTGCCTGCCCAGCTCGTAGAGGGCGGTCAGGGCCTCGTCGTCGGTAGCGCTCTCGTAGCTGACCCGGCCCGTCTCGGCCAGCCAGGCATGCTCCGGCCCCACCCCCGGGTAGTCGAGGCCCGCGGAGACGGAATGTGTCTCCTGGATCTGGCCGTGCTCGTCCTGGAGGAGAAAGGAGAAGCTGCCATGGAGGACCCCGGGGCTCCCTCTGCCGATGGTGGCGGCATTTCGCCCGAGCTCCGGTGACGTGCCCCCGGCCTCGACCCCGATCAACTCGATCGGGTCATCGAGCAGAGGATGGAAGAGCCCGATGGCGTTCGATCCACCGCCGACACAGGCGACGGCGGCGTCGGGGAGTCGCCCCGACCGATCCAGCATCTGCTGCCGGGCTTCCCGGCCGATGACCGACTGGAGCTCGCGGACCAACCACGGGTAGGGATGAGGGCCGACGGCCGACCCGAGCAAGTAGTATGTCGTCTCGGGACGGGTGACCCAATCGCGCAACGCCTCGTTGATGGCGGCTCGCAACGTGGCATCACCGCTCGTCACGGGTTCCACCTTGGCCCCGAGGATGTGCATGCGCTCCACGTTCGGAGCCTGCCGCTCGATGTCGACCGAGCCCATGTAGACGGTGCAGTCGAGGCCGAGACGAGCGCAGGCGGCGGCGGTGGCGACCCCGTGCTGACCGGCCCCGGTCTCGGCGATGACCCGCTGCGCACCCATCTCTCTGGCCAGTAGTGCCTGGCCGATTGCGTTGTTGATCTTGTGAGCGCCGGTGTGCGCCAGGTCCTCCCTCTTCAGCCACAGGTCACCCCCCCAGGCCTCCCCGAGACGGGCCGCACGTGTCAGCGCGGTCGGCCGGCCCACCCATGTGGCCAGCTCGGCCTCGTAATCGGTGAGGAACCCGGGGTCTCCGAGAAGGAGACGCGCCGTCTCCTCGAGCCTCGTCAGGGCCGGAACGAGCACTTCGGGGACGTAACGGCCGCCGAACCGCCCGTATCGGCCCGTCTCAGTGGTGATGGTCATGTTTCCTCCCTGCCTCGCGCGCCGCAGCCACAAAAGCACGCATCTTCTCGGGATCCTTGACCCCTGGCGACGACTCGACCCCCGAGCTGACATCGACCCCGAATGGCCGAACCAGGTCGACCGCATCGGCGACGTTCTCCGGGTTCAGCCCACCCGCCAGGATCAGCAGACCGGTGAAGTCCAGCGCGGCGAGCCTCGACCATCCGGCAGGACGGCCGGTGCCGCCTCTTGCCGCGCTGTCGACCAGGACCATCTCCCGCGTCGTGCCGCCGGCGGCTCCGGCGAGGTCTGTCTCCAACCTGGCTCCGTCGACGACCACGGGCAACACCCTGTCGGCGGGCATCCCGACCAGGGTGGAGCGCTCGGATTGCAGCAGGTCGGGCCCGACCACTTCCAGGGCCTGGCGCAAGAGGGCCGGTGACGGATCGTGGAAGACGGCCACTCCGAGGACCGAAGCAGGCAGCAACGCCCTCAGACGTGCGGCCCTCTCCAGCGAAACCTGACGGGGCGAAGGGGTCAGGACGAATCCGATCGCATCGGCCCCCGCCTCCACCGCGACCTCGACGTGATGCTCGTCGGCGATCCCACACAGCTTGACGAACAGGCTCACGACGCCATCGCGGCGAATCTGCGCCCCGCCTCGATCAGGTCGGCCACCAGGACGTCTGGCCGCTCGGTCCGCATCAGGGCCGATCCGACCAACACGGCCCGGTAGCCGAGAGCAGCAACCCGCTCGACATCGGAAGGGCCACCGATGGCGCTCTCGGCCACGGCAACCGGCTCCTCGGGAAGCCCGTCGGCCAGATCGACGTGACGCTCCGGTACGACCTGGAGTGTGTCGAGATCACGACAGTTGACCCCCACCAGCGTGTTCGGCCGTGCCGACACGACCTGGGACACTCGGGCGAGATCGGCCCGGTCGAAGGCCTCCAAGAGGGCGAAGCACTCGCAATCCGCAGCGGCGTCGAGGATGGCTGCCATGGCCGGATCGTCGAGGATCCGGGAGATGACGAGAACTCCGTCCGCCCCGGCCTCACGCGCTTGGTAGACCTGGATCGGGTCGGTGAGGAAGTCCTTGGCCAGGACCGGCACCGTGACCACGCTCGACACGGCCCGCACCATCTCGACCGATCCGCCGAACTCGGACGGCTCGGTCAGGACCGAGATCATCCTGGCCCCGCCCATCTGATACGACTCACCTTGCTCGGTGCTGGCTCGCTCGACGAAGACTCCCTCGGCCGGTGAGCGTGGCTTGATCTCGGCGATGACGTCGAACAGCTCGCCGAATCCTCCCAATGGCCTCGGCGGTGGTGCCGACAGGGCGGCCTCCCGCATCTCCCCCAGCGGCCGGAGCCGGGCCAGATCGGCGGCACGGGCGGCGGACCGCTCCGCCATGATGGCCAGGAATCGGCTCATCGGGCAGCCTCACCGGAGCCGAACTCCTCGAGCGCCTTGGCCAGGGCCAGGGTCTTGCCCTCTTCGATCGCCGACGATGCCATCTCCACGGCCTCGGCCGGGCCGGATGCCTTCCCGGTGACCTCGAGGGCCAGCGCGGCGCCGAGCACGATGGCATCGCGGTGGGGGCCCCGCTCTCCTTCCAGGACGTCGAGGAGTTGTCTTGCGTTGTGATCAGGACTGCCACCGGCGAGATCGTCCGGAAGACAGGGGGGCATGCCCAGGTCGGCCGGGTCGCGTGTGGTCTCCACCACGGCGCCGGGCCTCACGTCGAATAGTAGGAACTCACCCAGGGGGGATGGCTCGTCCCAGCCCTCCGCCCCGTGCAGCACGAAGGCTCGCTCGATGTCCAGGCCGGAGAGCGCCCCGGCCATGAGCCTGGCGGCGGCGGCGTCGAACGCGCCGATCACCAGGTTGGGTGGAGCCGCAGGATTCGTGAGCGGGCCGAGGATGTTGAACACGGTCCGCACAGCCAGGGCGCGGCGAACCGGCATGATGGCTGCCATTGCCGGGTGGAAATAGGGGGCGAACAAGAACGTGAACCCAGTGGCCTGGAACAGGCGACGCACCTGATCTTCGGTCAGGGGCATGGGCAGGCCGAGGGCCTCGAGCACGTCTGCGCTCCCGCTCTCACTGGTCATCGAGCGATTGCCGTGCTTGATCACTGGCACGCCGGCAGAAGCCGTGACGAGCGCCGAGCCCGTCGACAGGTTGAGGCTTCCCGACCGGTCACCTCCGGTGCCCACGACATCGACGGCACCTGAGACATCGACCATCGGATCGGTGGCGAGACCCCGCATGGCTCTGGCGAAGCCACGCACCTCATCGGGGGTCTCCCCCTTGGCCCGGAGTGCGGTCAAGATCGCACCGGACAGAGCCGGTTCGACTTCACCCTCGATCAGGGCGTGGACGAACCCGACGGCCTGATCCTCGGTCAAGCCGGTGCCCCGCAGGAGCTCTTCGAGCATTTGGCTCATGTCGCAGCCCCCAGATCGAGGAAGTTGCGGAGGAGGAGCTCACCATGCGGAGTCAGCAGGCTCTCGGGGTGGAACTGGACCCCTTCGACAGGGAGCGACCGGTGCCGGAGCCCCATTATCACCCCATCCGAGGTGAAGGCCGTCACGACGAGGTCTTCGGGCAGGTCCTCCTCCATCACGGCCAGCGAGTGATATCGCCCGGCATCGAAAGGGTTGGGCAGACCGGCATAGATCGAAGCCGAGTCGTGATATACGGGCGAGGACTTCCCGTGTCTCAGCTCGCTGGCATGATCGACGGTGCCGCCGAGGGCGGTCGCTATCGCCTGGTGCCCGAGGCAAACCCCCAGGATGGGCACTTCCTCGAGCAGCCCGCTGATCATCTTCACCGACTCCCCCGCCGCCTCGGGGCGGCCCGGGCCGGGAGAGACGACGAGATGGGACGGCTCGAGCTCCCGAGCCTCATCGAGGCCGATCATGTCGTTGGCCCGTACCTGGACCTCGGCACCCAGGATGCGGAGAGCCTGCACCAGGTTGTAGGTGAACGAGTCGTAGTTGTCGATCAACAGCACCCGGCTCACAGCCCACCTGCCGCAGTCTCGAGAGCGCCTCGCATCGCCCCCGACTTGGAAAGCACCTCTTCCCACTCCGCAGTCGGGACGCTGTCCGCCACGATCCCGGCCCCGGCCTGGTAGGTGTAGGTGCCGTCGTGCATGACGATGGTGCGGATGGCGATCGCCTGATCCATCGTCCCGGCATGCCCGAAGTAGCCCACCGTGCCCGCGTACGAGCCCCGGGGCACCGGCTCCAGCTCCTGGAGCAGCTCCAGGGCGCGGACTTTGGGCGCCCCGACGACGGTGCCGGCAGGAAATGCGGCGGCGAACAGATCGAAGGCGTCCGTGCCCGGCTCCAGGATCCCGCTGACGCCGCTGACGAGATGGATCACGTGGCTGTATCGCTCGATGGCCCGGTAGGGATCGACCGTGATCGAGCCCGGGACCGCAACCCGGCCCAGGTCGTTCCTGGCGAGGTCGACGAGCATCACGTGCTCGGCTGCCTCCTTCGCATCGGCCAGTAGCTCGTCCTCCGCTATGCGGTCGCGCTGGTCGTCGTTGTGCCGGGGACGGGTCCCGGCGATCGGCCTCAACTCCGCGGTCGAGCCCCGTAGGCGAACCAGGGCCTCGGGCGAGGACCCAATGACCCGAGTTTCGCCCAGGTCGCAGAAGTACATGTAGGGAGAGGGGTTGAGGAGACGCAGGCCGCGGTAGACGGTGAAAGGGTCTAGGTCGGTCTCGCCGGCGAAACGGACCGAAGGGACGATCTGATAGACGTCTCCCTCGGTGATGTGATGGCGGGCCTTCTCGACGGCGGCTTCGTACTCGCCCTGAGCCATAGAGCCGGCAGGAGGGCTGAAGCCGCCGGCGCGGTTCGGAGCGGGTAGCCCGCCGGCGAGCAGGCTCATCACCTCACCACGAAGCGAGAGCCGATCCGATTCGGGCCCGTCGTGGAGTAGCGCTGCCCGCCGGCTGAGATGGTCGAAGACGATGATGCTGGGCGGGCCATAGAGCTGGATCTCGGGCCGGGCACTCGGCGGCGGCGGCATGCCAACCAACCGATGGGCCACGTCGAAGCCGATCGCCCCCACCAGGCCTCCGTGAAACGGGATGGCGGTCGACACCGGCTGGGGAGACGGGGCAGAGGCCAGGATCTTGCGAAGTCCATCCATCAGACCGGCCATGGTCCCATCGGTCTCGATGAGGCTGCTGCCCGCCCGGATGGTACGGCCGTCGCTGCTGACTTCGAGACCGGCTCCGAATCCGATGAAGGAATACCGCCCGACCTGGTCTCCCTGCTCGACGCTCTCCAGGAGAAAGCGCGGGCCGAGCGGGCCCAGCTTGAGATACACCGAGGTCGGTGTGTCCAAGTCGGCCGGAATGTCGAAAATCGTGTTCAAGGAAGCTCCTCACCCGGTCCCGGTGGGGAGTCTTCATACAGAAAACCCACCGCCGGAAACCGGAGATGGGTTCGTCTGGATCAGAGAGTGGGGACTATCCGACCGAAGCCACCTCCGGCACGCGCCAAGCCCACCACCAGGTGTGACCGGTCCGCGGAGTGGTCAGTCGGCTCATTCCGGCCGGAACGCTACGCCTCACGTCCCGATCAGTCAAGAGCAGAACCCTCCCGGCGGATTCGGGCGGGTCAACCGCGCTAGGTCCCTCGCAGAATGCGTCTCATCCCCCGACCCGATTCATCCCGGCGAGCGTGTCCCGGACATCGGAATTCGCCACGGGGGTGTAGAAGACCATGGTGTAGAGGTCGCATCGCTCCCGCGGCTCCTCGAACCAGCCGGCCACCCAGGTCCCGTCGGGATGGGGGCCCACTACGCCTCGCGTGCCGTCGACGAGGACCTCGCCCCTGTCGCCAGGCCATTCGACGGCGGGCAGCGCTCCCCGGATCAGGGCGATGGCCACTTCGTCCTCACGTCCCCAAAGCGTGGCGCTGATGCCGGGGACCGACGTCCATACGTCGGGCTGGATCTCAGCCGGGTCGAGGGTCGCCGAGCCGACTCCGACCGGAAGGAAGGCCAGCTCATAGGGGGGAGGAGGGCACTCCTCGGGAGGGCCGGTCGTGCTGACAGGTGCGGTGGTGGTCGTGGTCGTCGCCGGGGTTGTTGTCGTCGTGGTCGTGGAGCCCGCGTCGGCGCAGGCGAGCACGAGCAAGAGAAAGACCGGGAGAGAGCGCTTCATCGGCGATTGGATGATATGGGCGCGGGAGGGGATACGTCAGTTGCCGGCTGGAGATCTGTCGGACATGCGGATGTTCACGGGCGACAGGTCTTCTACGGCCGGGCCATGCACCACCCTACCGTCGACACCGTATCGGGAACCGTGGCAGGGACAGTCCCATGTCCTCTCGGCGGTGTTGAACCCGACCTGGCAGCCGAGATGCGTGCACACCGCGGACACTGCATGGATCTCACCATCCTCGTCCCGGAACACGGCCGCCTTGCGCCCTCCGGTCTCGACGACCGCGCCCTGGCCCGGGCCAACGTCGTCAGGCCTCAACAGACCGGAGCTACGCCAGCGTTTGGTCACGTAGTTCTTCAACGTGCGTGCACTGATCCGGATCAGTCTCGACGCGCCATGTCGAAGGCCGAGCCGTCGGCTGTCGAACAGTTCGGCCCACGGGTTCTCGCGCCCCAGTGCGAGGTCGGTCATGATCGCCGCCGCGATCGTCCCATTGGCCATCCCCCATTTGGCGAAGCCACTGGCGAAGAAGACCCTCCCCGAGGTCCCGAGGGGCCCGACGAATGGAAGACCGTCGGCGCTCCTGTAGTCCTGCGCCGACCACCGGTAGTCGATCTGATCTGCTCCAAAATGGTCACGGGCCCAAGACTCGAGGGCCCGATAGCGGGCCCCGGTGTCGCGCGGGTCACCGACGGGATGACTCTCCCCGCCGACGATGACATAGCCGTCGCCGGTGGCACGCACCGACCGGATCGGCTCCTCGACAGAGATGTGCATGCCCTCGACTGCCATCTCGGCCGAGCGAAAAGCGACCGCGTAGGACCTGGAAGAGGACATCCTCGACGTGTAGAAGCCGGTGTGCACGAACGGAGCATGAGCGGCAACGACGATGATGCCGGCTCGGATCGTGCCACGATCGGTGATGACCGTGCCCGCGCCGCGATCGATGTCGAGGGCCCTGGTGTGCTCGAAGACCACGCCACCGTCGTGGAGGATGCCGGCCAAGAGCCCGACGCAGTATCTCCTGGGATGGAAACGAGCCTGATCATCGAGTCTGACGGCCAGCTGGATCTCGAAAGGAAGGTCGGACTCGGTCGTCAGGGTGACCGGCAGCCCGGCGTCCTTCGCGGCTCGAGCCTCGACTTCTATGCGTCGGGCTCCCCGCGCCGATGTGGCGTAGGTGAGCGCCGGGGCGGCGGCGAAGTCACACGAGATGCTCTCGTCGACCACTCTGCGCCGGATCATCTCGAGGCCTTCGAGGTTTGCGGCTGCGTACGCCGAGGCGACGTCCCGGCCCCAGGTGTTGGTGAGGGCGCTGTAGATGGTCGACTGAAGAGCAGTGATCTTGGCCGTGGTCAGCCCGGTCACGCCGGAGCAGACCCGGCCCGACTCCACCACCGCAACGGTGAGACCGTGCTCGAGAAGCAGTCGGGCCGTGGTCAAACCGGTTATGCCGGCGCCTATTACGACTGCCTCCACGGTGACGTCGCCATGCAGTACGGGCTGCTCGAGCCACTCCGAAGTCGCCATCCAGAGCGAGGGGTTGCGCATGTCACCGATCGCGGGAGGTCGTTCCCGAGGAGCGCTATCCATAATGGGCACACATACCCCCTGCGTATGTCGGGTGAAACGCGGCTATGTTCACCATCGCCGGGCGTGTGCCCGATCGGCCCGGCCCTGGAGGAGCGGTGCCCGGGGATCGTTTCATCGAACTGGCGACTGCCGAGGATCGAAGGGTCCTCGCCATTCTCTTCGACCACGCCGCCGAAGGGGTGACCCTCCAGGATCGGTCTGGTCAGCTCGTCTATGCCAACGATGAGGCCGCACGACTGGTCGGAGTCGGGAGTGGTGCGGAGCTGGTGAAGATGCCACCGGCAGAGGTCATGGCTCGCTTCGAGGTGGTCGATCGCAGCGGGGCACCTCTTCGACCTGAGGATCTCCCCGGTCGCAGGGTCATGGCCGGGGCGCCGGTGGCAGAGGCCGTGGTCGGGTATCGAAGACAAGGCTCCCCCCGGGCCCGCTGGTCCCGGGTTCGGGCCAGCCCGATCAGGAACGACTCCGGCGAGGTGGTCTGGGCGCTCAACTTCTTCTACGACATCACCGGCCAGTTCCGCCGTGACGAGATCCGCGGGCTGCTGTACAGCGTCTACGAAGCGCTCGGGTCCTCCCTCGATCGCGAGGAGAACCTGAACGCGCTGGCCCGGGCGTTGGTGCCCCGGATGGGGGCGTGGTGCGCGGTTCATGTGGTCGAGGGCTCGTCGCTCGTCCCGGTGGCCATCGCCCATTCGGACGACGTCGGCGAGCTGACCCTGGTGGACCTGGCCCCCCCGGGCCCGATGTCGATCGACGAGGGGCGTCTTCAGGCAAGAGTGGCCAGG
>JAICNB010000103.1 GCA_025928935.1 Acidimicrobiia bacterium | reverse complement strand
GATCCAGCCTCGACCTGGCCCGGGACGCCTCCGCGGCGAGCATCGCCTTCCCCAACATCTCCACCGGCATCTACCACTTCCCCAAGCCTCTCGCAGCCGCCACTGCGATCAAGGCGGTGAGTGCCTGGGTGGATGATGACCCCGTAACATTGGAGTCGGTCACCTTCGTTTGCTTCGACCGGGAGAACCTGGTCCTGTATCGGGATCTGCTCCGCGTCTAGTGATCTGGCCTCGGCCCGCGTCTGCATAAGACCGACCCCTACCTATGGTGACGCCGGTGTCGGCCGGCATCCGACTTCTCAGGGCGAGCCTCGCCCTCGTAATTGTCGCCACGAGCGTGCTGGTCTCCCGCGAGCCGGCATCAGCACAGGCTCCTCCCTGTCCCAGCCTGCAAGCTCAAGTCGTGGAGCCGGTGGCCGAGTTCGCCCCGGCTGCGGTAGCCAGCACCCGGGCCAAGGACTGGCTGCGCAAGCACCCGATGCCGATCACATCGTTGGTTGCCACGGTCCCCAACCCGCCCAAGGCAGTTGCCGACCGTTACCTCGAGCCCTTTGGTGCGAACGCAGTCCATCTCTGGAAGGACGGGCCCGCCCAGGTCGAGGCATGGCTTCGTCATCGCCGCGGCACCGGTTACATCACCTGGTTGGAGAACAATGGCAACGCCGCCGCCTGGAACGGCTCGGAGTTCGTCAATAGCGGTCAACTGATGGGTGGCCTGCCCCCCAACAACCCGGGACGAATCGGATATCAGGTTGGTGACGAGCCGACCACGGTTTCCGACATGCAGGAGATCATCAGCGGCATCAGCCGGGTCAGGGGTCGCGACCCGGAGGCACTGCTCTTCACCAACCTCAGCTATTGGGCCGGCGACCCACCGGGTTCCACCCGCGACGCGATCCTCGACGCATACGTCGCCGCTGCCGAGGGCGACCTGGTGGTCACCGCCGATTACAACTTCGATATCGCCCACTACACCGTGCTGCAGACCTTCCGGAGAGCAGGTATCGCCAAGGGTGTCCCCTACTGGCAGTACCTCAACGCCTATGTCGGCCCGGAGACCGCCTGTCAGCCGACCCACACCCCCTCCGACCTGCTTTGGCAGGCGATGGCCGGGCTGGCGTTCGGATACAGCGGTCATCACTGGTTCCTCTACCAGGCCGCGGCGGTGGGACACCCCACCGCAACCCAATGGGGAGGGTCGATCCTCAACCAGCCGACCGGGTCCTGGAACTCGTCGCCGACGTCGCGACATCAGGTCGTCTCCGATGTCAACAGGCGCCTGGCCAACCTGGGCAAGGCGATCACCCGTCTCACCTCGACCGATGTCCGCTTCATCAAGGGAGGGCACCCGCTGCAACCCATCGATGTCCAGACCTACACCGCAGGTGCGGGCGGCTTCCCGTACCTGTTCTCGGTCGGGCCGGCGCCGAACCAGCAACCACTAGAGATCCTGCTCGGCTTCTTCGTCGATGAGAGGGGCGAGCGTTACGTCCTGGTGCAGAATGCCCGGCACACCCACTCCCATCGGTTGGGCGATCCGGCCATACCCGGCTCGAGCTCGGTGGGCACCATCCACCTCAACTTCGACTTCTCGGCGGCGCCGGCCGGGTTGCCCCGGGACCACATCAGGATCCTTCGCTCCGAGGACGGGGTGCGTGGGGATCTGCCGCTGCAGGACATCGGCGGCAACCTGCGCCGGGCCAACATCGTCCTGCCGGCCGGAGATGCGGTGCTGCTCAAATTCGCCACCGGCAACGACTTCATGTTCGGGCCGGCCCGCGAGGACATCGGGCTCGTCGATCCCACCAGCGGCGTGTGGCATCTGCGACGCGGCGGCGTCATCAGCTCGTTCTTCTACGGCAACCCGGGTGACAGCCCCTTCATGGGTGATTGGGACTGCGACGGGATCGATACCCCCGGTCTCTACCGGCGATCGGATGGCTTCGTCTACCTGCGCAATTCGAACACCCAGGGTGTGGCCGACGTTCGCTACTTCTTCGGCAACCCCGGCGACCTGCCGATTGCCGGCGACTTCGATGGCGACGGGTGCGACACCGTTTCGATCTATCGCCCGTCGGAGGGACGCGTCTACGTCATCAACGAGCTCGGGTCGGGTGATCAAGGGGTTGGCGCCGCCGACACGTCGTACTTCTTCGGGAATCCCGGGGACAAGCCATTCGCCGGCGATTTCGATGGAAACGGGATCGACACCGTGGGCCTGCATCGTGAGACCACCGGCCTGGTCTACTTCCGGAATACCCACACACAGGGGATCGCCGACAGCGAGTACCTGTTCGGCGACCCTGGGGACAGGCTGGTCGCCGGCGACTGGACCGGGGTCGGCTTCTCCACCCCGGCACTGTTCAGGCCGGGCAATGCCACCTTCTTCTTCCGGCACACGAACACCCAGGGCGTCGCCGACAACTCATTCCCGCTCGGCGATACGGTGATGCTCCCGGTGTCCGGGTCCTTTGGCTGAGACTGTCGGTTTCCCTGCTACTCGGCGCCGGACCGCTTCCTGGTGAGGAGCAGCAGGACGATCCCCGCCGCTAGCAACATCCCGGCCAGGCCACCCGTGGTCATGTCGCCGGCACCGGTGTAGGGAAGAGTGTCCTCCGATTCGCCGGCCACCTCGTCGACGGTGGTGGTGGTCTCCTCACCCGGATCACCTGCGGTCCCGGGGTCTCCTGTCGTGCTCGTCTCCTGACCAGGCTCCAACGTCCCGCTACCGACCTCGACCGTCGTCGTGCTCTCCTCTTCAGGATCCAGCGTTCCACCACCTTCTACTGTGGTGGTGGTCTCGCCCGTGGTGATGGTCGAAGCCGCCACCTCCGAAGTGGTGGTTGCCACACTGCCCGCGGATGTGGTCACCTCACCGGCCTCGGTGGTCGTGGTCGCGCCGCCACTCTCGGTAGTCGTGGTGTTTTCAGCCTCCGTGAGGGTGGTCGCAGCGAGGGTGGTTGTGCCGCCAAGATCAGCCGTGGTTGTGGTCTCGGCCAAGGTCGACGTCGTGGGTTCGATCGTTATCGTCGTCCCGCCCCCGGAGACGCTCGGCACTGCCCAATGGTTGAGACTGTTTCCCGGCGCCTCGACCGTCCCGGAGGCCGGCCCGACAACTTCTACGGTGTTGCTCTCGTTTGCGGCTCCGGCACAGATGCTCACGGTGAATCCGGCGTTCACCTGGTAGTCGACACCATTCCTGGCGACGTTTGGTCCTGCGCTCCCCCAATTTTCCGACACCGGTGGATCAGGCGCGTTGAAATAGGGTCGAGGACAGTTGTTCGGTGCCGCCTCCGGAGTCGGCTCGAGAGACGTCTGGGTGTCACAAGCCGTCACCGCCGCCATGAGCAGCACGACTACCACCAGCACCAGTCGTTTCGCCATTTCCGCTCCTAGTCCAACCACCTTCGCCCACGTAGACCACGAACGGCGCTCGAACCTACTCTCCGTGGTCAGACCCCGGTTTCGGGTCGAAGCCCCGGCCCCGGATGAAGGCAACTTCCCGACGCAGACGCTCCGACGCCCCATCACCATCGACCGAGCGACCGTCGTGTCTCAGATGCCCTCTGCGGAAGGCGACCCGGTTCTGCCGTCTGACCAACCGGACCGATAGCCTTCGGGACACCCCCGGCATGCGTCTCATACGCCACATGCCCTCTGCCTCGATCAGGGGTAGCTCCCCAACCAGGACTGTCGGCTCGGTCTCCTCCCTGAACTCGGTCTTGATCACCTCCAGCTCGGCATTGCCGCTCCGCACCAGGAGATAGGCAAGGATCAAGTAGGCCCACCCCGTTGTCATCGCCACCTTCGCCGCGCTGAGCCACCACACCTCTCCGACGCTGAGCAAACCGGGATCGATGGAGAAGATCGACGTCAACATGACCAGAGCAGTCGGCCCGAAGCCATTTGACATGCCGTGGGCCGAGACAGCGAGCAGGGCCCCGCCAACGACGAGCAGGGTCTTGCGGACCCAACGCCCCTTCTCCACCTCGATCGCCAATCCGAGCCCCGCCCCGAACAGAGCCGAGTAGATGGCATGCCCGTTCACCCCTCCGAACACGAATCTGGGGACGAGCTGGCCCATGAACGGGGCGAAGCCGGCGTTCAGATACCAGCTCCCGCGCGGTCTCAGCGACGGCGAAGCCAAGGCCCACCAAGGCGCCGTAGACCACCCCGTCACGCACTCCGTTGATCAGCGACGGCAAGAAGGCCATCAGGATGATCAAGGCGAGTGCCTTGATCACCTCCTCGACTACCGGCGCGAGGAGCGCAGTGTCCAACCAGACGAGCACTACCGAAGGGCCGGCGATCTGGACCCCCAGGGCAGCGGTGTCGAACAGGCCTGCCGTCTGGTCGAAGGCTTCGGTTATCGATCCCAACGCCGCGATCCGAATCATCAGGCCGAGCCCCGTCGCGACCAGGGCGTCCCAGAAGTAGGCAAGACTGCCAGCCCACCAGGGCTCCGGGTCACGTCGGTCGAGATAGACGAGTAGGGCCACGGCCGGAATCGAAGCTGCAGCCGCAAGCAACCAGTCGATCACGAACACACGCCAATACCTTGCGTCGTCGGGGGCGTTGCTGGCCAAGACAACCAGTCCCGCGATGAACAGGAGCACCACCCCGACCAGAGCTCCGATCGTCACACGAGGGTCGGTCGGTCGGGAGTCGGCGAACGTGCTCGATCGGCCCACTGAACCACGCATCTGGCCCTTCCCAACCTATCAGCGGCAAGGATCAGGCCGGCGCACCCACCCCTAAGTAGGCGGCAAGATGGTCGGTGATGTCCCTGGCGTCGTCCTCGGCTCCGTGGATGAAGCTCGACTTGCGACGACGCAACATGTTGAGCCCGACCCGGTACAGCCCGGGAGCGCCGGTGACCATGCCGGCGTCGTGCTTGAGCCGCCCCTTTCGGTCCAGCACGCGGGCATGGAGCCAGGAATAGTCGGGACGGAATCCGGTCGCCCAGATCACCGTGGAGAATCGGCTCAGATCGAGGTTGAGGACCGGCGAATCGTCCACCTTCGTGGGAGCGAAGCGCTCCGGGCTGCCAACTTCGGCGTCGAGGCCGTTCTCGTCTGCGAATTCGTCGATGGTGTCCAGCAATCGGGTCATCTTGAGGTCGGCCAGGTTGCACAGATTCCGCAGGGATCCGGACAGCTGGGCCTTGCGGTCGACGATGCCGACCATCCTGCCCACCAGATGGACACCCTGGCCGCTCAGTGCGTTCAGGTCGAGGGTTCGCCGCTCCGGTGTGCCCACCAGCTGTGGTGAGGGGATGTTGCGGGCCCGGACCAGGTCGTCGATCTGGTCCCATCTCTCGTTTAACACTCCGGTGCGCTCCAGCCACCACATGATGTCCCGGCCCCGGTACACACGGGGCAACCGAACGTGCTCCCCCACCGCCAGCGTCACCTGACGTCCCGAGAGATGGACTTCCTCCGCGATCTGGATCCCCGTGGCCGACGCCCCGACCACCAGGGCCTCCCCGTCGGGCAGGAGGTCCGGGCGTCTGTATTGCAGCGGCGTCAACGATTCGATCATGGGAGGCATCAGGTTCGACACCGACGGCACGTTGGCCAGGTTGAAACCTCCTGTGGCCAGCACCACCGCAGGTGCCGCCCACGTCCCTTCGTCGGTCACGACCTCATATCCGGAGCCATGTGGTCTGACCGAGGTCACAGTGGTGTGGGTCCTGACCGGGGCCTCGATGTGCTTGGCATAGCCGTCGATGAACGCGATCACCTCGGGCATGGTCATGAATCCATCGGGGTCGTCCCCGTCGTACTCGACTCCGGGGAGCCGGCTCTGCCAGTTGGGAGTGAGTAGGCGCAGGGAATCCCAGCGTTCGTAACGCCAGGTGTTCGCCACCTCGCCGCGCTCGATGACCACATGGTCGATCGAGCGCCGGCCGAGGAAGTGGCTGACGGCGAGACCGGCGTGACCAGCGCCGATCACGACCGTCGTCGTGTTGGTGTGGGTCTTGCTCAGTTGACTTCGACAGTCACATTGGTCGGGTTGGTGATGACGTCGAAGACGGCGGACCGCTTCTGGGACTGGGCCACCAGAGCCTCGATCTCCTCCTGGGATGCATCGGCGTCGATGTCATAGTGGACCTTGATGTCGTTGAACCCGTTCCTCACCTCCGGGTCACCGCCGAGGATGCCGAGGACGTCCATGTCGCCCTCGATGGTCGCCTTCACCGAGTTGAGCTGGATGCCGCGGTTCTGGGCCACAGCAGCGACCCCGGCGGTGAGACAGCTGGCCAGACCTACGAGCACGTACTCCACAGGGGTGGCCCCGTGGTCCTCCGAGGCGAACACCTCGGGATGGTCGGCGTCAAAGCCGAACGTGGTGCGATGGGCCTGGTCGCCACCGAGGCCGAAGAACTCGGTCACCTCGGAGTAGCTGTGGGTCCCACCCTTCCATTCGGTAGAGGCTTTCCAGGTGAACTGGGCCGCCTC
>JAICNB010000133.1 GCA_025928935.1 Acidimicrobiia bacterium | reverse complement strand
TCTTCACGGACATCGAGGGGAGCACGCGCCTGTGGGAGGAGCACGGCGACGACATGGCTGCGGCCCTGGCCCGACACGACGACATCCTCGACGCGGCCGTCGTTCAGGCTGGGGGCTCGGTGCTGAAGACCACCGGTGACGGGCTGATCGCCGTGTTCGACACGTTTGCCGGAGGCCTCACCGCGGCCATCGAAGGTCAGCAGGCCCTCGACCGTGAGCGGTGGGGCGCCACCGGGCCACTCCGGGTGCGAATGGGGATCCACAGCGGCCATACCGAAGCACGACACGGCGATTTCTTCGGGACCACCATGAACCGCGCCGCCCGGATCATGGCAGCGGGTCACGGCGGTCAGGTCCTCATCTCGGGGGCCGCCGCCCTCGACGCACAGCTTCCGCCTGACGTCGCCCTCCGTGATCTAGGGATGCACCGGCTCAAGGACCTGACAGAGCCGGAGCACCTCTATCAGGTGGTCCACGAACGGCTCGGATCCGACTTCCCCGCCCTGAACACACTGGATGGGCGGCCGCACAATCTCCCCCAGCAGGCAACCGAGTTCCTGGGGCGTGAGAACGAGTTGGCAGCCATCCACCTGATGCTGGACTCCCCTACCACCAGGCTGCTGACCATCACCGGGCCCGGTGGGGCCGGGAAGACACGTCTGGGGCTCCAGGTCGCCGCCGACGAGCTCGACGGGTTTCCCGATGGCGTGTTCTTCGTCGACCTCTCCACCGAACGCGACCCGGATGCCGTGTTCGATGCCATCGCCGGAGCGCTCGCCATCCCGTTGTCGGGGACCACCGATGCGCTTCATGCTTTGGAGACGAGGCTGCGCGACGCCCGAATGCTCCTGGTCCTCGACAACTTCGAGCAGGTCACCGCCGCCGCGGTGGGTTTGTCCCAACTGCTGCAACGAGCGCCCGGGCTCAAAGTCCTGGTCACCAGCAGGGAGACCCTGCGGATAAGAGCGGAACAGGTGTTCCCCGTGCCACCTCTGGCTCTTCCTCATCCTCAGGGGCTGCCGTCGGAGATCGCCGAGTCGGAGTCGGTGCGTCTGTTCACCGATCGGGCCCGGGCAGTTCGGCACGATTTCGCCATCACCGATGACAATGCAGCGACGATCGCCGCGATCTGCCTCCGGCTCGACGGGCTCCCTCTCGCCATCGAACTGGCCGCAGCCCGCCTCAACGTGTTCACCCCTTTGGACCTACTGGAGCGGCTCAGGGAGAGGCTGGACGTCCTTGGCGGTGGGGGCAGGGATCTGCCTGACCGTCAGCGCACGCTCTGGGGCGCGATCGGGTGGAGCTACGAGCTCCTCGATCCGACCGAGCGTGACGTATTCGAGCTGCTCTCGGTGTTCGCCACCACCGATCTCCGCTCCATGGAAGCGGTGGCCGCCGAAACCCACATGTCCGTCATCGCTGTCGACGCCCTCAGCTCGCTGGTCGACAAGAGCCTGGTGCGAAGTCTCGACACCGGACCGTCGCAGCGCTTCTCGATGCTGCTCATGATCAAGGAATTCGCCGCCGCAAAATTGGCGGAGTCGCCGGATCGAGAGGAGGCGGTGCGCACGGCTCACGCCACCCACTACTGCGGGTTGGTCGATCGCATCGGCGATCGGTTGCGCAGCGCCGAACGGCCCGCTGCTTTGAAAGAGCTGGAGGTTGAGCTGGGCAACCTCAGGACGGCTTGGGACTTCTGGATCGAGCGGGATGATGCGACGCAGATGCTCAGGATGATCGAAGGGATATGGGCCCTCCACGAGGCGAAGGGCTGGTATCGAGGGGCCATCGACCTGGCGGACGATGCCGTCGGGGTCCTCGACCGCGCCGCGCCCACACCCGAGCTCGCGGCCGAGCGGCTGGCAGTCCAGATGAGCCTGGCCCGGGCCACCATGGCGCTACGTGGCTACGGGGTGGAGGCAGAGGAGGCCTACAAGAAGGCCCTCGAGCTCTCGGAGGCGACTGGAGCCCGGCAGTTCTCGGTGCTCCGGGCCATGGCCACCTACTACATGGGCACCGGGCGTTTCGACATCGGGGCCGAACATGGGAGACAGCTGCTCGAGCTCGGCGAGGAAGCCGGGGACGAGTCGATGCTGGTGGAGGGGCACTATGTCTATGGGGTGGGCAGGGCGTTCACCGGAGACCTAGATGAGGGTCTCCCTCATCTAGAGAAGGCCATCGAGCTGCACGATCCAAGCCGGCATGACCACGGTCGCTTTCGTTTGGGACCGAACACCGGGGTGGTGGCCAGAACGGCGCTGGGCATGATCCTTTGGCAAACC
>JAICNB010000003.1 GCA_025928935.1 Acidimicrobiia bacterium | reverse complement strand
GACCACGACTCAGCCGACTACGACTACCACTCAGCCGACGACGACCACCACTGATCCGGGCTCGACCACCACCACGATCGGTGACGAGGTCCTGGGCACCACGATCACGTCGACGACTACAACCATCGCCGATCCAGGGACTATCCCCGACGAGGTCCTCGGGACGACCATCGTGGCTGGAGAGCTGCCCTTCACCGGCGTCGACGCCACCATGCTCGGCCAGCTGGCGATGAGCCTGGTCGCCCTTGGTGGGTTGATCCTGATCGGTCTGAGGTCGCTCAGATCACGGTCCAACGACCAGGGCTGATCTGGGGCCAGTCGATCCGCATCTGCGTCCTCAGCCTCTTCCGACAGCACCCGCGGTCGAGGCTGGGGGCGCAATCTCTAGAACGGCCGGGATCGCCTCGAACCGCCCGTAGTCGAGGTTCGTATTGAAGAACGCCCCGGGGTCCGCACCGAGTGCCTCTCCGCCGGCGAGATCAGAGGTCAGGTCTGCTGACTGGTGATTCCCGGACCGAAACGGGCGTCGGGTGCTCTTCAGCCCCCGGCGCCCGTTCTCGCGTCTCGCAAGGCGGTGACGATCCGGGACACCAACTCGTCGGGAATGGTCTCGCTCAAGGGGAAACGGACCGTGTCCTTGCCCGACCGAAAGGGAGCGACCTCTGTCTCCAGGGGCTCATCCAACAGGGGGACGGGGTAGAGGCTGACATGGCTCTTCCACCCCGCGAAGTAGACGAGCGCCTTCCCGTCCACCTTGTAGGTGGGCATCTCATAGCTGATCTCTTCGACGGCGTCGGGAAGCACTCCGCGGACGAGTCGACGCAACTCCTCGAGCACCGCCCTCACCTCGGGCGGGAATGAGGCGATGTAGCCATCGACTGTGTCGAAGTTCCGGGCCAAGCCGGTTCACCCTAGGCGCGACAGGGACGTCTCCCAGTTGTCGCACCTGGGAGACGCCCCTGGAAGGGCGTCGTCGACGCCGGCCTAGTAGTCGCCGCGATCGAAGTCGTTGGTCGCTTCGGGGCCCTCGATCATGTTTCCGTCGGCGCCGACGACGAACCAAACCCCACCCACGCCCTGGCCATTGATGTCACCCGGCGCTTCGTCAGGTGTGTACCGGTAGAGCGGCATGCCGTTGACCGCCAGCTGCTCACTTCCGTCAGCGCGGGTAATAGTCGAGAAGAGGGAGGCGTCGAGATCGGCTCCCACCGTGGTGTCACCGGGCACCGCCGGCCAATTCTCGATGCAACCCTCGTTGCAGTTGCTGGTGCCCTCGGTGTCGTTGGTGAAGAGGTAGAGAGTGAAGCCCTCCCCGTCCACCAGGATCGCTCCTAGATCTGTGTCCGCGGTGTGGATTCCCTCGGCCATGGCGGCGGAAGTGGTGGCTTCTGCAGCTGCGGACGTGGTGGTTTCCTCGGCTGCGGCCGTTGTGGTGGCCGCGGCAGCCGATGTGGTGGGGGCGTCGGTCCCGGCCAATGTGGTGTCACTGGTTCCCTCCTCACCATCGGTCCCGCACGCGGCGATCAACAGGAGACCGGCAACGAGCAGGGCAAGGCTGGTTCGCTTCATGTTTCCTCCAGGTTTCTCGCCCCCAGTACGCATCAGATCTGCTCATGGTTCACGACCTGGCAGAATCCACTCATGGACCGAGAGGTTCTGGAGCGCTTCCGACTCGGTGACGAGGCTGCCGTCAAGGCGGTCTACGACCGGTTCGGTGGACCGATCTTCGCCTTGTCGATGAGCATTCTGGGCGAGCACGGGCTGGCCGCCGACGCCACCCAGCAGACTTTCATCAAGGCCTGGCGGGCCGCCTCGACCTACGACGCCGATCGCAGCTTCGGGCCTTGGATCTACGCCATCGCCCGGCGCACCGCAATCGACCTGTATCGAAAGCGGGCCCGGGTGGTGGTCAGCGACGAGGTGGACGTGGTGTACCTCCCCATCGGGCTGGAGACCGTCTGGGAGGTGTTCGAGGTCAGGTCGGCCCTCGACCGACTGCCCGACGAAGAGCGGGAGGTGGTCAAGATGAGCCACTTCGACGGGCTGACTCATGTCGAGATCGCCGAACGGCTCGATATCCCGGTGGGCACGGTCAAATCGAGGTCACACCGGGCCCACCAGAGGCTGCTGGCGATGCTCAAGCACGTGGAGGAAGTGTGAACCGGGGGCCATCAGGGGACGTACTGAGAGAGGGCTATGACCACTGAGGATTCGCGCGCGCAATACCTGGCAACAGGGTCGTCAGATGTTGGGGAGAGCAATGAGAGGCTCGACCTGATCCGTGGAGTCCTGGGCTCGGAGGCAACGTGGGCCGAGCCGCCGCCCCAGGTCGGAGACGGAATCCTCGCCTCGCTGGCCGGCGAGGCAATCAGTCAACCGCCGGCGGACGAGGCAAGGACGGGCCGCTGGGCCGTGGCCCTGGCCGCTGTGGGCGGGCTGGTGGCGCTCGCGGGACTGGTTTTGGGAACGATCAGTGTGGTGAAGACCGACCAGGACAACATCGTGGCGATGAGTGGCACCGAGCTCGAGACCGCAGCAAGCGGTGAGGCCGAGTTCGGGCCAACGGATGCCGGATGGTGGGTCCGTCTCGAGGTCACCGGTCTCCCTCCTGCCCCCGAAGGTAGCTACTACCAGGGCTGGGTCTGGAGCGACGACGGGGAAGGGGTGAGTATCGGCACCTTCCATCTCCGTGGCGATGAGATGCCGATCGTTCTCTGGTCGGGTGTGCCGCTCGCCGATTATCCATCGATCTGGGTAACCCTCGAGAGCGAGGCCGACGGCCCCGAGGCTTCGGACCAGATCGTCATGAAGGGGCGCATCCCGGATGTGCCCGAGGCCTGACCTCTAGTCACCTCGAAAAAGGCGCCCCAGAAGGCTGAGCAGGACACTGGCGACGACGCTCACAACGAGCATCGATGTGATCGGGATGAACACGGTCGTGTTCTCGGACTCCCTATGGATGTCACCGGGCAGATTGCCGAACCAGGAGAAGAGCCCCGGAAAGTAACGCAGAGCCACTCCGATGACCAGGAGGGTCGCTCCGACGAAGATGAGGATGTTCGATGCCCGCATGGCTCACTCCGGGTGGCGAAGCGCGACCTTGCCCACCTGCTCCTCATTCTCCAGGTACTCCAGAGCCTGGGGCAGGGCATCGAAGTCGAAAACCTTGCTCACCGGCGCCCTGGCGCCGACGGTTCCGATCCACGTGGTAGCCCGGGCGAACTGGCCGTGGTTGGCCATCGAGGATCCGATCAGCTCCAGCTGGCGGAAGAACAGCGTCGGGAGGGTCAGCTCCATCTTGGGCCCGCTGGTCGAACCGCAGATAGCGATCCGGCCCCCTTTCTTCACTGCCCGCATCGACTGGCGGATCGTGGCAGGCCCCACATTGTCGATGACGACGTCTGCCCCGCCGAGGGCAGCCATCTCCGCCCCGAAGTCACCCTCCGAATCGAACCCGCCGGCCGCCCCCTGGTCGATCGCCCAGTCGATCTTGCCCTGTGACCGGGAGGTGACGTAGACCCTGGTTCGCATCGCGATGCCCAACAGCGCCGCTGCCGCGGAGACGCCGCCCCCTACACCCACCACCAGCAGTGTCTGTTCTGGCTTCAACCCGGCCCGTTCCATCATCCGGAGAGCGGTGGCCGTCACCAATCCGAACGATCCGGCGACCTCCCACGGCATCGACCCCGGTTTGCGGACTGCATTGATCGTCGGGATCACGATCTTCTCGGTGAACGTCCCCGGCCGGTGCTCTCCGAGGATCTGGAACGAGTCGCAGTAGACGATCTCGTCGTTCCGGCAAAAGGCGCACGACCCACATGAGAGAGAGGGATCGATGATCACCTCGTCGCCGATGTCGAAACCACTGACGCCCTCCCCGACCGCATCAATCACGCCGGCACCGTCGGCACCGCCGATGTGGGGGAGGTGTTTGGGGGCGGGCAGTCCCTGGGCCACCCACAGGTCGAGGTGGTTCAGCGCCGAGTGGCTGATCTTGACCCTCACCTCACCAGGGCCGGGCTCCGGCTCATCGACCTCATTCAGTGCGTAGGACCCGATGCCCTTGGTGTCCGTGAGCTGCCAGGCCCTCATCGTGGCGAGGGTAGCCTCGGCCGATTCCGAGCCGAGGAGGGGATTTGCCCGTCGCTCTGCCGGCGGATCGCGAGGTGCATGAGTCGTCGGTGAAGGTCCGGTTCTACGAGCTGGATCCCTACGACCACGTCAACCACACCAACTACTTCTCCTACTTCGAGACGGCCCGAATCGACTACCTGACCGATATGGGCTGGGGGCTCCACCGTCTCAAGGAACAGGGCTGGCAGCTGGTGGTGGTGGAGCTCAACGCACGTTTCTCGGCGGCGGCTCGATTCGGCGAGGAACTGACGATCCACACCTGGATCGAAGAGGTGGGCCGGGTCAAATCGACCTGGCGTCAGATCATGCTTCGCGGCGATGAGGAGGTGACGCGTCTCACCTTGTCCGCCGCCTTCACCGACCTGGCCGGAAAGCCCCGACGAATCCCCCCGGAGTTCGCCGATCACATCAGGGGGCTGATCCCCCCAGACTGAGACCGACGGGCCTCACACCTTTGCCGGCTCCACCGCCTCACCGGAGATGGCGCCAATGCTGGGCTGACGCTTGGACCAGGTGATGGCGCCGACGAGGATGATCAGGCTGATGCCGGCGATCCAATAACGCGCGGACGAGTCACTCAGGGCGATAACTGCCGGCAGGACGAGCAGTGAGATCAGGTTCATCACCTTGATCAGCGGGTTGAGGGCCGGGCCCGCCGTGTCCTTGAATGGGTCGCCGACCGTGTCGCCGATGACGGCCGCCTTGTGGGCTTCCGAGCCCTTGCCGCCGTAGTGGCCGTCCTCGATGTACTTCTTGGCGTTGTCCCAGGCCCCACCGGAGTTGGAGAGGAAGTTGGCCATCAGCTGGCCGGTGAGGATGGATGCGGCCAGGAAGGCGCCCAGGGCGAAGTAGTTCAACCCGAAGCCGACGATCACCGGCGTCAGCACCGCCAGCAGGGCCGGAGTGAGCAGCTCACGCAACGATGCGGCGGTGCAGATGTCGATGACGGGCCCGTAGTCGGGTCGGCGCTCACCACGCATGATCGCCCCGTCGGCGAACTGGCGCCGGACCTCCTGAACCACCACAGCCGCCGACCGGCCCACGGCGCGTATGGCCAGCCCGGAGAACATGAAGGCGACGGACCCGCCGATGAGGAGACCGATGAAAGTGGTCGGATCGGCGACGTTGATCGACGTCTCGGGCAGGGAGAACAGGTCCGATCCCTCGGCGACGAGCCCGAGCTCGCCGGCGATGGTCTCGATGAACGAGGCGAACAAGGCGACGGCGGCGATCACCGCCGAGCCGATGGCAAAGCCCTTGGTGACGGCCTTGGTGGTGTTGCCGACCGCGTCGAGGCCAACCATGACGCTGCGGGCCTCACCGTGGAACTCCCCGGACATCTCGGCGATCCCCGCCGCGTTGTCGGCGACCGGCCCGAACGTGTCCTCAGAGACCACCACCCCTGTTGTGGCCAGCATGCCCATGCCGGTGAGTGCCACCAGGTAGAGCGAGAATTGGATGTTGCCTCCGCCGAGGATGATCGCCACCCCGAGGGCGCCGGCGATGGCCACGATGGCCCACACCGAAGACTCGAGGCCGGAGGAGATGCCCGACAGGACCGTGGTGGCCGGACCGGTCTGGGTGGCTTCGGCGATCTCCTGCACCGGCTTCTCCTCGGTCGAGGTGAAGTACTCGGTGAGACGGCTCACCACCTGGGCGAGGATCAGCCCGGTGACCACCGCTCCCAACACCTTCCACCCCTCGTTGCCGTTCTCATTGCCGATGTAGAGCAGGGCCACGGCGAGTGTCCCGGCGACCGTGAGCAGTCCGGCGGTGAGGAATCCTCGGTTGATCGGGGCCATCGCCGACTTGTCCTTGGCCGTGGCACGTACCTGGAACACGCCGACGATCGAGGCGAGCACCCCGATGGCCCGCACGATGACAGGGAAGATCAGACCTAGCGCAGGGTTGGCGCCGATCGAGTTGAAGGCGGCGACACCGAGGATGATCGAGGCGACCAAGGTCACCTCGTAGCTCTCGAAGAGGTCGGAAGCCATACCGGCGCAGTCACCGACGTTGTCGCCGACGTTGTCGGCGATAGTCGCCGGGTTGCGGGGATCATCCTCGGGGATTCCCTGCTCGACCTTGCCCACCAGGTCAGCGCCCACGTCGGCCGCCTTGGTGAAGATGCCACCACCTACCCGGAGGAAGAGGGCGAGGAGAGACCCTCCGAAACCGAACCCCACCAGGATCGCAGACGAGGTGTTCTGGAAGATCATGATGATGATCGTGGCCCCGAGGAGACCGAGGCCGACCGTGAACATCCCGGCCACACCCCCGGTGCGAAAGGCGACCTTGAGTGCGTCGGGAAGTGAGCCCGAGCGCGCTGCTGCCGCGGTTCGCACGTTGCCCCGGACCGCCAGCGACATCCCGATGAATCCGGTCAGCCCGGAGAGAAAACATCCGGCCACGAAAGCGATCGTCCGAAAGGCCCCGGACTGGACGAAGGTCAGGGCCTCCGAGCCGTCGGGGGCGAGCACCGCGGTCGAGGTGAAGAAGACGATCAGGGCCAACGGCACGAGGATGACGGCGATCGTCTTGAACTGACGTCGCAGGTAGGCCATCGCTCCTTCCTGGATCGATCTCGCAATGTCCTTCATCGATTGGGTGCCCTGATCGGCTTTGAGCACGCCGCGGGAGAGGGCCACACCGACGAGAAGGGCGAGCACGGCGGTGGCAGCCGCCACCCACAGCCAGGCCCACTCGGCCGAGCCGAGCGTGAACTCCTGGTAGCCGCCCTCAGCAGCCAAAGTCGACATGTTCAACGAAGGTCCTCCTAGGGGGTTTTGCGGGGCGCGACTGTAGTGGCGGGCTATTCGTGTCGACAATCAGGGCGCCGGCCCTGCCTACCGTGGTCGCGCAGGAAAGAAGGGATCAGGAAAGGTGCTCGAGGGTCTCGTCGAATGGGTGACTTCGGTGGTGGAGACACTCGGATATGGAGGTGTTGCCTTCCTCGTCGCCCTCGAGAATTTGTTCCCGCCGATCCCGTCCGAGGTGGTGCTCCCATTGGCCGGGTTCGTCGCGGCCAACGGCGATGCGTCCTTCACCGGCATGGTCGCAGCAGCCACGATCGGGTCGATGGTGGGCGCCTTCCTCCTCTACGGGATCTCGGCAGCCATCGGACCGGTCAGGCTCCGTGCACTGGTGGTTCGATACGGCAAGTGGTTCCGGCTCGACGAGACCGACCTCGACCGCACCGAGGACTGGTTCGATCGTCGAGCCAACACGGCGGTCCTCCTTTGCAGGTGCGTCCCCCTCATGCGGTCCCTCATCTCGATCCCGGCCGGTTTCCGACGAATGGCGATCGTCCCCTTCACCCTCTACACCCTGCTGGGGAGCCTGGTCTGGAATGTGATCCTGATCGGGGCCGGGTATCTGCTCGGCGAGCGCTGGAGCCAGGTCGAGGAGCCGCTCGAGCTGTTCAAGAACGCCGTCCTGCTCGCCATCGCCATCGCCGTCGCCTGGTACGTCTGGCGTCGGTACGTCCGGCCGCGGTTGCGGGCAGGCTGAACCCATTGGGGGGCCAGGGTTAGGCTGGTCCCCGCTGTGGACGATCCGGAAGGGCGAAGTACCGAGGTCGGCGGCGCCGACCGACCCGTCGTCGTGACTGATCCGTTGATCGGAGGGGGCCTCCCGTGGGCGGGATAGGCACAGAGTTGATCATCGTGCTCGTCCTGCTCCTGGTGAACGGAGCGCTGGCAGGAAGTGAGATCGCCCTGATCTCATTGCGTGAGGCGCAGATCGCACGTCTCGAGAAGGGGTCGCTGGCCGGGAAGCGTCTGGCGGCGCTGGCCCGGGAGCCCAACCGCTTCCTCGCCACGATTCAGATCGGCATCACGCTTGCGGGGTTTCTCGCCTCGGCGACAGCAGCGGTGTCACTGGCCGAGCCGTTGATTGCGCTGTTCGCCTTTGCCGGTGAAGCGGCGGAGCCCCTCGCCATCATCGTGGTGACTCTTCTCCTCTCGTTTGTCACCCTCGTGATCGGAGAGCTCGCACCGAAGCGGCTCGCTCTGCAGCGGGCGGAGTCCTGGTCGCTCGTCGCAGCGATGCCGCTGCACTGGGCCGCGGTGTTGGCAAAACCGGTGGTTTGGCTGTTGAGCCAATCGACCGACTTCATCGTGCGCCTGCTCGGGGGTGAGCCCGAGCGGACCCGCGAGGAAGTCGCTGTCGAAGAGTTGCGTGAGCTCGTCATGGCCCACGGTGGGATCTCCCAAGACCATCAGGAAGTCATCTCCGGCGCCTTCGAGGTGGCTGAGCGCACTTTGAGACAGGTGCTCGTTCCCAGGGCGGAGGTGGTGGTGATACCTGCTGAACAAGATATCGCGCGAGCTCTCGCGTTGCTTCTCGACGAAGGACACTCGCGGGCGCCGGTGGCGCCGAGCGGTGATCTCGATGAGGCGATTGGGATAGTCCACCTCAGGGACCTGATCAGCGGGGATCCTTCTCGCTCGGTGTCTTCGGTAGCGGCCGAGGCGGTCGCTCTCCCTGAATCCGCCCGGGTGTTGGCGGGGCTCAGGAAGCTCCAAGAGGAGCATCAGCAGATGGCGCTGGTGATCGACGAGCACGGAGGCGTGGAGGGAATCGTCACGATCGAGGACATGGTCGAGGAATTGGTAGGTGAGATCTACGACGAGTCGGACACCGACCTGCGATCGGTGCGTCGCAGAGGCGACGGATCGATCCTCGTGCCGGGCCGGTTTCCGCTCCACGACCTCGTCGATCTCGGCATCGAAGTGGCCGATGACAAGCAGACGACCGTGGCCGGACTGGTCCTCAGCCAGTTGGCCCGGCTACCCAAGGCGCCTGGGGACACCGTAGAAGTCGGTCGCTGGCTCTTCGAGGTCACCCGTGTCACCGGCCGGCGCATCACCGAGGTGGCGGTTCGCGAGCGGGGGGCGGCCGGCTAGCCCAGGAACTCGCTCACCCACGCATCGGCAGGGTGGGCGATCAGGTCGGCGAGGGTGCCGGACTGGACGATGGTGCCGGCCCGCATCAAGGCCAGTCGGTCAGACAGAGCCTCCGCCTCCTCACGATCGTGAGTGACGATCAAGGCCGTCACGCCACGTTCATCGAGGATCTCTCGGGTCTCCACCATGAGCCGTTCCCGGAGCGCCCGGTCGAGGGCACCCAACGGCTCGTCGAGCATGAGCAGCCTCGGTTCGGGGGCGAGGGTTCGAGCGAGGGCGACCCGTTGTCTCTCCCCACCCGACAGGTCGGCGATAGTCCGACTCCTGAACCCGGCAAGACCGACCAAGTCGAGCGCCTCGGTGACCCGTCCCTCGATCTCGGAGGGGGGGAGATTCATCATCCTCAGCCCAAACCCGACATTGCCGGCCACGTCGAGGTGGGGGAACAGGGCGTAACCCTGGAACATGAGGCCGAATTCGCGCAGGTGGGTCGGAACATTGGTGACCTCGCGCCCATCCCACATGATGGATCCCGATTCGATCGGCACCAGCCCGGCGATGGCTCGGAGGAGGGTCGACTTCCCCGATCCGGACGGACCCAGCACCGCGACCGACTCGCCGTTCGACACAGACAGGGTCACGTCCCGAAGCACCTCGTTCCCATCCAGCGTCACGGCGACCGAACGCACCTCCAGCATCAGAAGGTGCCGATCTCGCCGAATTGGAGACGATCGATCCAGAGCACGATGGCGGCCGTCATCGCTGCCAGGATCACTGCCAGGGCCAATGCCATGGCGAACGAGCCGGTGCCGGGGCGGGAGAGCAGCCTCACGATCATCACAGGCATGGTGGCCGTGTTGGGCCGGGCGATGAAAGATGTCGCGCCGAACTCACCCAGTGACACCACGAAGGCGAAGGCGGCTCCGACGAGTGCCGCCCGGCTGACGATGGGCAGGTCGATCTCGCGCCAGACCCGGCCCGGGGACGCCCCGAGGACACGCGCCGCCTCCCGGGTCTCAGCCGGGATGGATTGGATGGTGGGCACGGTCGTCCGCACCACGAAGGGTATGGCGACCAGGGCGTGGGCGATCGGTATGAGCCAGAACGAGGCCCTCAGGTCGACGGGCTCGCCGAGTGCGACGATGAATCCGAATCCGATGGTGACGGCAGAGGTGCCCAGGGGGAGCATCAGGGTCAGGTCGAACCAACGGGAAAGACTGCCCCGACGCCCCGTGATCACGGTCGACGCCATCACACCGATGGCCACCGCGATCAGAGAGGCGATGACGGCGAACATGAGGCTGTTGCCTGCCGATGCGATCGGCCTCCCCACCACCCGGTCGTCCTGGAACAGCCCGGCGTAGGCCCCCGGTTGAAGCGATCTCGCCACCAGGACGACGATTGGCACGGCCAACGCGAGCAAGGTGCCGATGACGCTGGCCCCCACCCAGAGCCGTGCCCTTCCCTTCGGCTCAGGTCTGTCGGACTCGGCGCGGAGCGCCCAGGTAGCGGTGTGTCGCTCCTGATAGCGGGCATACGCGTATAGGGCGGCTGTCACACCCAGGAGCTGCACGACAGCGAGGGCGGCGGCCAGGGGTAGATCGAAGAGGGTCACTGCCTGCCGATAGATCTCGACCTCGAGAGTGGCGAACCTGAAGCCACCCAGGATCAGGACCACGCCGAACGAGGTGAAGGTGAAGAGGAAGACGATCGAAGCCGCCGCGGCGATGGCAGGCCGGAGCAGGGGGAGGGTGATGGTGCGGAACACCTTCCATTCACTCGCACCGAGCACCCGGCCGGCGTCGTGCAGAGTCGGATCGAGTCTCGCCCACAGCGCGCCCACCGTTCGGACGACGACAGCGACGTTGAAGAAGACGTGGGCGACGATGATCGCGCCGACAGAATCACGCCAGCCCAGGGCAACGAAGGCCGTGCCGACCACCACGGTGGGGAGAACGAATGGAACGGTCACCGCGGCCGTGGCCAGCTTTCGACCCCGGAACTCGAACTGTGAGACCGCCCATGTCATCGGCGCCGAGACCAGCAGTGTCAGGGCGGTGGACACCACGGCCTGCCACAACGTGAACCACCCGATCTGGAGCAGCCTCGCCTCGACGCCATCCGACCCGACTTCCAGCTCGGACAGGCCGAGGACGAGGATCCGGGCAAGCGGATAGAGGAAGAAGTACCCGATGAACAACGCTGGGACCGCGGCGACCAGCACATGGCCCCAGCGAACATTCTTCATCAGCCCTCCATCACCGCGACCCACTCGTCGATCCACCGGTCCCGGTTCTCGGCGATTGTCGCCGCGTCGAGACGGGCCGGGTCGTCCGGGATGATGGTGTGATCGGTGAACTCTGGGGGCAGGTCGGCATCGGTGTTGGCGGGGAAGACGAACCAGGTGAGTGGGATGGTCTCCTGGAACCTGACCGACAGCATGTAGTCGATCAGCTCACCGGCGGCCTCGGGGTACTCGGTCCCGGCGAGCACACCGGCGTATTCGACTTGTCGATAGCAACCGGCCTCGATCACCCCGGTGGGAGCCTCATCGAGCGGCTCGGTGGCGAAGATCACCTCGGCCGGCGGTGACGAGGCGTATGAGACGACGAGCGAGCTATCACCTCCGTACCTGGTGAAGTCGTTGTAATAGGCGGTGTCCCAGTCGGGGGCGACGTTCACCCCTCCTGCTCTGAGGTCGGACCAGAACTCGGTCCATCCGTCCTCTCCGTACTGGTCGATCGTGGCGAGGAGGAAGGCCAGACCCGGCGAGGAAGTGGCCGGGTGCTCCACCGTCAGAACCCGGGCCAGGTCCGGCTCCCGCAATTGGTCGAGCTCGGTGGGGGGTGCGTCGACGAACGCCTTGTCGTAGTTGAGACAGACATCGCCATAGTCGATCGGCGTCACGAGGTCGGTGTCAGGGACCAGCCCGGGCTCCAGCGAGTCGAGCAGCCGGCTCCGGTGTGGGGCGAAGATCTCCTCGTCGAGGGCGCGGGAGAGAAAAGTGTCGTCCACGCCGAAGAGGACATCGGCCAGCGGATTGTCCTTGGAGAGAGCGGCCTGGTTGACCATCGATCCGGCATCTCCGGCCGCGATCATCTCGACCGAGATCCCGGTGGACTCGGTGAACGGGGCGAAGGTCTCTTCGCTGACCGATCCGGCGAATGAGTCGTGGGCCATGAGACGCAGTGTCTCGGGGCGCTCCCCGGCATCGCCGCCACACGCTGTAACCACGCCGAGCAGCACCAACAAAGGCAAAATCCGTCGCACGACCATCAACTCCTTGGTCACCGGGAGCGATGAGGCGGAATCCCTACGCCGGCATTATCCGGGTCAGGTTCGTCGGTCGGGGTCTGACAGACCCCCTCTCAGCCCGGTCTCACCGAGCTCCCGTGGTCTGTCCAGGTTAACGGTCCCGTGCGCTACTCAGCCCGGTGGGCTGAACACCAACACGGAGTTGTGCCCGCCGAAGCCAAAAGAGTTGCTGACCGCCGGGCCGGGCTGCCACTCCCTGGGCTCGAGCACTACGTCCTCGAGCGGGATAGCCGGGTCCTGGTTCAACAGGCCGATGTTCGGGGGCAGCTCGTGCCGTCGCATCGATTCCACGACGACCGCGGCTTCGATCGACCCGGATGCCCCGAGGGCGTGACCCGTGGTCCCTTTGATCGACGACACCGCCGGCTGTGGTTCGAAGACGCGGGCGATGATCCCGCCTTCGGTTGCATCGTTGAGTTCCGTCCCGGTCCCGTGGGCATTCACATAGGTCACTTCTCCGGGCGTGATCCCTGCGTCGGCCAAGGCGAGACGGACGGCGCGCTCGGCCCCCTCCCCCCTGGGGTGAGGAGCAGTGATGTGATGAGCGTCAGCAGTGGAAGCGCCGCCCTTGAGCTCGGCGAGGATCGCGACGCCCCGCTCGATGGCCACCTCCTCGGCCTCGAGGATGAGGATGCCGGCCCCCTCCCCCATCACGAAGCCATCCCGGTCGACGTCGAATGGGCGGGCGACCCCGCTGGGCGACAGGGCGCGGGCTGCCCTGAAGCCTTCGTGGGCCGCGGCTGTGACAGCGGCCTCGGTGCCGCCGACCACGGCCGCGTCGGCATATCCCCACTGGATCTGGCGCAGCCCGTCCAGGACTGCCTGCGTCCCGGCCGCGCATGCCACCGCTTGGGTGGACACCTGGCCACCGAACCCGTACTTGATCGATATCCCCGCGGCTGCGGCGTTGGCCATCATCATCGGGATCAGGAACGGCGAGGCGCGGGGCTCGTCCTGATCGGCGACATGGACCAACTCCTCCAGTGATTGGAGCCCCCCGATCCCGGAGGCGACCGAGACCGCCACCCTGGTCGGGTCGACGTCGAGCGAGCCCGACTGCTCGAGCGCCTCGTGGGTGGCCACCAGGGCGAACTGTGCGAAGCGGTCGAGGCGGCGATGCTCACGTTTGGGCAGCCAGGGCTCAGGGTCCCAGTTGGCAACCCGGCGGGGGCCGAGAGCCGTGGGCTGCTCCTGCAGGCCCTTCCACAGATCGTCGATACCGACCCCCGGTGCAGCGACCACGCCGATCCCGGTGACGACCACCTTTCGCGTGCTCATCGAATGTGATTCTGCCCCATTCAGCCGGTTGGGAAAACAGTCCGCTGCAGTTTTCTCATCCCACCGATCCAGTGGTCGTAGTCGTTTGCCTTGTTCTGGAAGTACCGGGCCACGTCCGGGTGGGGGAGGATCAGGAAATGCTCCTCGGCCAAACCTTGCACGACTGTCTCGGCGACCTGCTCGGGCTCGATGGCGAGCGGGTCGAGTAGGGCATGGAACTCGTCAGCCGCGTCGAGAAGCCGGGTCTTCACGCCCATGGGACACAGACAGCTCACCTTGATCCCCTGATCGCCATATGTGATGGCCAGCCACTCGGCGAAAGAGACGGCGGCATGCTTCGTCACGGAGTACTGGGCGGCCTTGAGGTTGGTGAGGAGCCCTGCTGCCGACGCGGTGGAGAGGAAGTAGCCCTCACCGCGGGCCAGCCATCCCGGGATGAGCCGCCGTGCGGCGTGCACGTGGGACATCAGATTCACCTGCCACATGAAGTCCCAGCGCTCGGGTGGGGTCTGCTCGTCGCCTGCGAAGCCGATGCCGGCGTTGGCACAGAAGAGGTCGACGGGGCCGAACCGGTCCTCGACGGTGTCGATCAGGGCGTCGTTGGAGGCAGGATCTGCGACGTCGACCTGAATCGCCTCTGCGCCGATCTCGCCGGCGACATCTCGGGCGGAGCCGAGGTCGAGGTCTCCGAGGATGAGGGCGCGGGGCTTCTCGCCGGCGAAACGTCGAGCCAGGGCCGCACCGATCCCGCTTCCACCTCCGGTGACGATGACGACGCGATCACGCAGGTTCAAGACACGCCGAGACTAGGGAGGCCTCAGAGGCCCGCGCCGTCGAGCAGGGCCGCGCCGCCCTTCACCGCAGGGGCCAGGGCGTTGGCCACCGGCAGGAGTTGTTCTCCGTAGAAGCGGGCGATGGTCACCTTTTCCTCGAGGAAGTCGGGTTCGAATCCGCTCGGGGCACTGAGCGCGGCAACCGCAGCCCGGGCCATCAACCAGCCTCCGAGGACGGTGCCGAACTGCCTTAAATACGGGGTGGCCCCGGCCAGCGCCGAACGCAGATCGCCGGCGATCAGCCGCTCGCCGAGCCATGTCGAGGTCTCGCCGAGGCCCTGGATGGCGACCGCCAGCTCCTCCCGGAACTGGGCCAGGTCCTCATGGGGAGACATGGTGTCGAGCTCCGCCGCCATCTCCGCGATCAGGCCGGACACCACCGCACCGCCCTCGACGGGGACCTTTCGCAGCACCAGGTCGATGGCTTGGATCCCATTGGTCCCCTCGTAGATCGGGGCGATCCGTGAGTCGCGGAGCAGCTGGGCGGCGCCGGTCTCCTCGATGTAGCCCATTCCCCCGTGCACCTGGATGCCCAGCGACGCCATCTCCACGCCCAGGTCGGTGCACCAGGCCTTGACGATCGGGGTCATCAGAGCGAGGCGATCGCCGGCGAGCTTCCGACGCTCCTCCGAGTCGGCATGGATCTGGTGGTCACCTTCGGCTGCGACGACGTAGAGAAGTGAGCGCATCGCCTCGACGTTTGCCCTGATCGTCAGCAGCATCCGACGGACGTCGGGATGCTCGATGATGACGACGCTGTCCTTGGAGTCACCCCCGATCTCCCGCCCCTGCACCCGACTCCTGGCGAAGCCGAGGGCCTGTTGGTAGGCGCGCTCACCGATGGCGACACCCTCCATGCCCACCCCGACCCGGGCCAGGTTCATCATGGTGAACATGTTGCGCATCCCCTGGTGCTCCTCACCCACCAGGTAGCCGACGGCCCCGCGCCCCTCCTCGCCGTAAGACATCACACATGTGGGGGAGGCGTGGATCCCGAGCTTGTGCTCGAGGGAGACCACCTTGATGTCGTTTCGCTCCCCGGGATCGCCCTTCTCGTCCAGGATGAACTTAGGTACGAGGAACATCGAGATCCCTTTGGTCCCCGGGGGTGAGCCCGGGGTCCGGGCCAGGACCAGGTGGATGATGTTGTCCGTCAGGTCCTGGTCACCCCACGTGATGAAGATCTTGGTGCCGAACAGGCGATAGGTCCCGTCTTCCTGACGCTCCGCCCGGGTCCGCACCGCCCCCAGGTCGGACCCTGCCTCCGGCTCGGTGAGGTTCATGGTGCCGGTCCATTCCCCGCTGACCAGCTTCTCGATGTAGGCGGCCCTCATCTCATCCGTGCCGTGGCGCTCCAACGCCTCGACCGCGCCATGAGTCAGCATCGGGGCCAGGGAGAAAGCCATGTTGGCTGTCTTGAACATCTCCTCGATGACCACACCGATGATGTATGGGAGCCCTCCCCCGCCCCAGCGCTCGGAGAGGTGCGCCGCGGACCACCCCGCATCGACGTACTTCTTGTATGCCTCTTTGAAGCCGTCGGGTGTTCGGACCGTCCCCTCGGGGGTGAGCACCGAGCCTTGTCGGTCGCCGACACGGTTGAGCGGAGCCATCACCTCAGAGAAGAAGCGGCCGGCCTCGCCGAGGATCTGGCGGGCTGTGTCGGCGTCGATGTCCTGGAACCCGTCCAGCTTGGCCACCGAGTCCAGATCGGCGACCTGGGTGAGGGTGAAGACGATCTCGTCGAGCCGCGGCTCGTACCCGGCCATGACGACAGGGTACCGCCGTCCGAAATTGGGAGCCACAGCCTCGCATTCCGCATCTCCTCGTCCCAATTACGAGGTGGTTAGCGCGGCGTCACCTCGAGCTGGGAGAGGACGATGGTGTGGAGAGGCTCGTAGCCGACGTTCTCGTAGACACTGAACGCTCCAGTTGGGTTCTCTGTGTCCACCCCCAACATCGAGTGGGTCATCCCGGCGTCGAGGAATGCGTTGAAAGAATGCTCGAGCAGGGCCGAGGCGACACCACGCCCTCGCCAGGGTCTCCTCACCCCGAGGCTCGCCACCCAGCCTTCGCGTCGCCCGGTGACCTTTTCGTCCTCGGGATAGAACTCGTTCAAGGAGTACCCGACCACCTCATCACCGTCGATCGCCTGGAAGGAGAGGT
Organism: Acidimicrobiia bacterium; assembly: GCA_025928935.1. Taxonomy (GTDB): domain Bacteria; phylum Actinomycetota; class Acidimicrobiia; order Spongiisociales; family ZC4RG35; genus JARDZU01. The sequence continues at coordinate 67,480 of JAICNB010000003.1, read as the reverse complement.
CGAGCCGGGTCGCAGACCGTTCGATTCGGTGCTTGAAGGCGTCGCCGGCCATGGGGATCGATCCCCAGTGGTCGACGAAGGCCTCGTTCAAGGCGAGCCGTGTCGCCTCGTCCCGAGTCCGGTCCCAAGGGATGATGTCGACCCCTTGGGGCCGGCGAGGCTCGACCGGGTCATCGAGTGGGCGGATCATCTCCTTTATGTACCGCACCGGTTCGATCCCGAAGCGCCGGTACAGCCGGAAGTTGTCCTCGATCCAGTCCAAGGTGGCTGTGCGCAGGTACCAGGGAATGCTGGGGTCGGAGCCGGCGACACTCTCGGTCCCCCGCTCCATCTCCCAGGCGAGCATGTGTCTCCCTATCCCCTGACCCCGAAAGTCGGGATCGACCGTGCCGTCGAGATGGACACGCTCCTCACGTTCGCCGCTCGGGCGGTGGTGGACCATGCCGTAACCGATCAGCTTCCCTTCCAGCCAGTAACCCCTGGTGTCGAGTTCCAGGGTGATGAAGGGCTCACCGAAGTCGTCCTCGATCTCCCGCACGGCAGTCATGGTGGGCAGCCCCCAGAACCGTTCATAACGGTTGATCAGGTCGGCGACCTCGGGAGCGTCGGCGAGCGTGAGAGGTCTGAACTCCACGCCGGGAAGGTACCGGCTAGTCGACAGCGATGTCTGTGGATTAGGTGAGGACCCGATCGACGATGGCGGGCAGGACCTCCCCGATGCCGTTGTCGAGTTTGGCCACCGCGATCGAGTCCGCATCGGTCGCACCCCTGTTGACGATGACGATCGGTAACGCTCTGTTGGCGGCCCGCATCACGACGTCGGCGGCCGGCCACACCGCCACCGTCGAGCCGACGACGAGCACTGCGTCTGCATCGGCGAGGAACATGAAGGCCTTCCGCATCTCCACTTCCGGGAGCATCTCACCGAACATCACCGTCGCCGTCTTCATCGTGCCGTTGCACTCCGGGCACCTCGGATCGGCTTGTCCGGCCTCCACCCATTCAAGGACGGTCTCGGTGTCCCAGGTCTGCCCGCATCCCAGGCACAGGGTCTTCCTCACGTTCCCGTGCAGCTCAGCCACCTCGTCGTCTCTGAGCCCGGAGGCCTGGTGGAGCCCGTCGACGTTCTGTGTCACCACCCCGGCGAGGCGGCCTGCGTCGGAAAGCCGCTTGATCGCCTCGTGACCGGAATTGGGTCGCACCGACGACCGGGCGCCCCACAGCTCACCGTCGAGATGCATCTTCCAGCCACGCTCGCGGAGCTCCGGATTGGCGAGGTAACGGTCGATGTGGAAGTCGTCGGGGTCGACCTTGTTCCACAGACCGTCCGGGCCGCGGAAGTCTGGTATCCCCGACTCGGTAGAGATCCCGGCGCCGGTGAATACGAGGATGTGCCGGGCCGGGCGCAGGAAGGCGATGGCAGTGTCGAGATCGGGATTCGGCTCGGGCACGTGGGGATTATCCGATGCCGGGTCGCGTTCCTCAATCTGAGAACCCGGGGGCGGGATCTGGATCCCCGGCTTACGATGCCCAACATGAACCACTCCGAGGTGCAGGATTGGCTCGATCGCTATCTCGAGGCATGGGCGAAGAACGACCCCGAGCTGATCGCAGCGCTGTTCACCGAATCTGCCGTCTACCGCTTCCGGCCCTATGGCGGAGACGACCGGAAGGCACTTGGGGTCGAGGAGATCGTCAGGAGCTGGATCGATTTCGACGAGGACCCTTCGAAGTGGGAGGCGTCGTTCCGGCCCTACGCAGTCGATGACGATCGGGCTGTGGCGGTAGGCACCAGCAGATATTTCGACGCCGGGGAGCAAGGCGACGAGCTGTATCACAACTGCTTCCTCCTTCGGTTCGAAGACGGGCGCTGTGCCGAGTTCACCGAATACTGGATGCTCGAGCCGGGAGGAAGCGAAGCCTGATGCCCGATCCGCAATCGGATGCGGTGCAACTGGGATGGGACCCCGAAGACGGACTCGATGCGCTCAAGGTCCCACTTTTCCAGACATCGACGTTCGTGTTCGAGTCGTCCGAGGCAGCCGAGCGGCTCTTCTCGATCGTCTACGGGGGCGAGAAGCCCGGCTCGGGGGAGGAAGTGGGCTTCATCTACACGAGGATGGATCACCCCAACCTGGTGATCACCGAGAGAAGGCTCGCCGCCTGGGATGGGGCCGAGTCCGCCTTGCTCTTCTCGAGCGGGACAGCTGCCATCTTCACCACCTTCCTCACCCATCTGAGACCGGGTGATCTGATCCTGCATGGAGCCCCGCTCTACGGAGGGACCAACACCATGCTGCAGAAGGTCCTGGGCCCGCTGGGCTTCGAGATCGGGTCGTTCGGTCCGGAGGCCTCACAGGAAGAGATCGAGGACATGATCGACGGCCGCCGGCTCGGAGCGGTCTATCTGGAGACCCCGGCGAACCCGAGCAACGATGTGTTCGACATCGACTTGGCCTCGAGGGTGGCCCGCGCCGCCTCGACGCCGGAACATCGCCCGCTCACCATCGTCGACAACACATTTCTCGGCCCTTACGCCCAGCGCCCTCTCGATCACGGGGCGGATCTCGCGGTCTATTCCGCCACCAAGTTCTTCGGCGGCCACGACGACCTGGTGGCCGGGGTGGTTACCGGCCCACTGCAGTTGATCGACCCAATGAAGACGATGCGCTATCGCATCGGCACCACAGGAGACCCGCACACTGCGTGGCTCCTCGGCCGCAGCCTGGAGACGTACCCATTGCGGGTGGAGCGGCAGACGGCCAATGCGCGTGTCGTCTCCGACTTCCTGGAGGGCCACCCCAAGGTGGAACGGGTGCGCTATCTGGGCGCCATCGACGACGACGATCGCGTTGCGGAGTTGGCCAAGAGGCAGTGGTCCTCGGCCGGTTCCATGATCTGTTTCGACGTGAGCGGGGGGAAGGCCGGCGCCTTCGCCTTCCTCGATGCGCTGCGGCTGGTGGCCAATGCCACCTCGCTGGGCGGGACGAGGTCGATCGCATGTCACCCTTGGACGACAACACACTCGAACGTCGACGTGGAGACCCGGCGCAGCATCGGCATCACCGATTCGATGATCCGGCTCTCGGTTGGGGTCGAGACGCCCGAGGACATCATCGCCGACCTCGACCAGGCCCTCGCCCGAGTCTGAGGCCCCTCGTTCGGTCACAGATGGGTCGAACAGCCCATTCACCAGAGCCCGGTCGACGGGAATAATCAGCACCGGACGCGCTTGGGAGACGTGAGCAGGGAGAGGTATGAGTCACGGGCCACTCGTTCTCGGGGGTCAGCTTTGATCGTCTCCCAACCGCGCCAATTGCCTCGCCAGCCATTTCAGCCTTCTTCTGCCGCGATCAGCGGTCAGAAGTAGCGGGTGCTCCTACCCAACGGAGCCAGCGAGGGCGGTCCTCAGGGCCGCCCTCGCACCATTTCCGGGCTCCTGTCGAGGGATGCCGCCCTCAGTCGTCGGCGACATGTCGGGGTGGCTGGCCGACTCGCTCGCTGAGAGTTTCCTGACGATCGCGGACGATGCGACGGGCGATGCCCTCCACGGCGTGGGTCAGCCACATGGCGGTATGGGACCCCTCCGAGTAGTCGGCTTCACCGAAGGCGTCCACCCGATCCTGCTCGAGGAGCCGCGCCGCCTGCTCGAACTCGGCCTGGGAGCCGGGCCGGTACACCGCATAGGTCCTCCCGCCGTTTGCCTCGACCACCGAGAAGACAGGCACGTCCGAGGGACCGTCGGCGATGTAGATCATGTTCTGGAAGGGGACCCGGCGGTCCTCTCTCGCCATCTTGGCGTTGACGTCGATGCTGGGGTTCTTGTTGGTCCCCTTGTTGATCTCGAAGAGCGCCCGCGTCTTGGTCGTGTTGTCGATGGTGTAGATGAGCTGGCGGACCTCCCCGTCGGGCGAGAAGAGCCGGCTCTGCTGCTCCGGGTAGCCGGGCGGGGCGATCAGCTCCGTGAACTCACAGGCCCACACGTCGTCGACATAGGGCGCAACCGCCGAGCCGAGGATCATCTGCCTCAGCCCGGTGGAGACGATGTAATGCTCGACCTGGATCTGGTGCTCGGCGAAACGTGGCTCCGACGTGACTTCCTTGCGGACCAGCTCGAGGAAGTCGGGCATCCCCAGGTAGAACCCGATCTCGGCTCCCAGAGATCGCAGAAGGTGGTTACTCAGACCGGCCATTCGCCCATCACGCACGTAAGTGAGGATGTGATCGAGGTAGAGGCGCTCAGCGGCGATCAGGTCAGACCCACGGGCCCGATACCACGACTCGAGCCCGTCGACCTCGTCCCAGAAAGCCCCCTCGTCGACCTCGAAATGACGGAAGAGTGGGCCCTGCATGTTGCCCGGGATCAGGGTCTTGTCGAAGTCCCAGATCATGGCGATGACGTTCTGGGGGAAGAGCTGGCGTCCCATGACCACATCCGAGGCTATCCGGTTTTCCACAGGTGGCAACGGGCCGACTGGCCCGGCGCCGGCCAACCATCGAGAGGCGCTGCGCAGGAGGTGGGGTCGCCGAGATAGATTGCCCGCCCCCGTGAGCGAGCAATACCGGCAGACCATCAAGGACCTGAGTGACCGCATCGTCGAGGCACAGCGGCCGATCAAGGTGCTCAATTCGATCAACTGGGACGACTCGATCAAAGAGAAGTTCTACGCCTCCAAGTTCAAGGAGCTGCCGTCCGTGGATCGGGCTTATTACGAGGCCCGGGAGCGGGGCTTCGACGCCGACGCCATGCGGGAGCAGCTGCGAAAGGTCGAATCGGACATCCAGGGAAAGCTCGGGCCGGTGTCGCCGGCGGGCACCCTGATGAAGTTCATGTGCGAGCAATTCCGCCTCACCGTGGATCTCCTCGAGGCGCGGGGCACTCCGGAGTTCTCCCAGATCGCGGCTCTCCTCTACGGGACGCCGCAGGACGTGTTCCACGCCGGTGGGCCCACCATCGCCGACCTGGGGCAGCAGATGAGGAAGGTGTTGGAAGGCCTCGACACCGTCGAGGAGTCGAACATGGACGACCGCAACATCCCCGGGACCGAAGCAGTCGGCATCCTGCAAGCGGCCTGTGACGGCTCGATGGGCAAAGGCATGGTGGAGGTGAGGCCCGATGACGGGATCGCTGCCGACGCCGCGGCAGGAAGCGACTACATCAAGGTCCGGGAAGACCGGATGTTCTCCCAGCGCGATCTTCACCTCCTCGAGACCCACGAGGCGTGGGTGCACATCGGGACCACCCAGAACGGGCTCTCCCAACCGGTATGCACCTTCCTCGGGAAGGCCGCGCCTCGCACCACCGTGACCCAGGAGGGGTTGGCGGTGTTGACCGAGATGCTGAACCTGCGCAGCCATCCCCGCCGGTTGGCCAAGCTGATGCACCGGATCGAAGGGATCAGGGCGGCCTCAGAGGGGGCATCGTTCGTCGAGGTGTTCGAGCTGTTTCGAACCGATGGGCTCACCGAGGATGAGGCTTGGGCGACCACGGTGCGCATCTTCCGGGGGAGCCTCCCGGATGCCGGCCCATTCACCAAAGACCTGGGTTACGGCAAGGGCCTCATTCTGACCTTCCTCTACGTCCGGCTCGCGATCTATCTGGGCCGGGCACACCGCATCCCGCTCCTCTTCTGTGGGAAAGTCGACCTGCTCGACATGGTGACGTTGCACCAGTTGGAGGAGGAGGGCCTGGTGGAACAGCCCCGATTCATCCCACCCCCGTTCGACGACATCCCGTCACTCGCTTCGACATTGAGTCTGGGCGGGTTCAGCTCCATGCTCGACTGGAGCCGTCTCGAAGCCGACTACTCCGCGCTGATCTGAGGCTCCGCAGCCCCCAGGGCGGGTTGCTTCCTCCGCGACTCCTCCCTCAACCCCCAGAACCCGAGCAGCGTGGCGACGGCGAGGATCAATGCGGCGATGGTGAACGTGTCGCGTAGGGCCGCCACCTGAACGTGATCAGGCGCCGTGGCCGCATCCCCACCTTCGAGACCGCCGACCTGGGCGGCGACCCGCGCAGCCCAGACCGAGCCCAGCACCGCGATCCCGCTGATCTGCCCGAGGAGACGGGTCAGGGAGAGGATCCCGCTGGCCACACCCGAGTACTCGCGGGGGACGGAGCTCATGATGGCGCTGTTGTTGGGCGACTGGAAAACACCCATCCCGATGCCCACCGGGATCACCAGGGCCAGGAACATCGGCACCGAGGTGTCGACGTCGATGAGACGGAACCCTGCGAACGCCAACGTCAGGATGACCAGTCCGGCCAGGGTGAGCCGGCGCACCCCGATCCGGTCGGACAATGCTCCGGAGAGCGGTGAGGTGATACCCAGGGCCAGGGGAGTGACACCGAGGAGTAGGCCGACCTCCCGCACGCCGAAGCCAAGCACCCCCTCGAGGTAGAAGGGAAGCAGGAAGAAGGTTGCCGAGGCGGAGACGAACGTGGCATAGCCGGTGATGACGCTCACCGACAACAGCGGCTCCCGGAAGGTTCTGAGATCGATCATGGGGCTGGCCAGCCGGAGCTCGAGCATCACAAAGGCGACGAGGGCCACCAGGGCCAGGGCGAAGAGACCGAGGATCTCAGGAGAGGTGAAGCCCCGGCTCTGACCCAAGGTGAGGGCGAGGGAGACTCCCAGCAGTGTGAGCGAGAGGAGACCGGCGCCGATGTAATCCATGCGTTGCCCGGGGATGGGAAGGAGGTCTGGGATCGTTCGGGCCGCCAACCAGAGCCCGATGATGCCAATCGGGACGTTGACGAAGAAGATGGCCTGCCAGTCGAAGGCGGAGATCAGGAGGCCGCCGACAACAGGCCCGGTGATGACCCCCACCGACACCGCGGTACCCATCCATCCCAGTGCCTTGCCACGTTCGCGGGGCGGGAAGGCGTCGACGAGGATCGAAGCTCCGAGGGCGAGCATCATGGTGCCCCCTACCGCCTGGATCACCCTGAAGACGATGAGCAGCTCGATGCTCGGTGCGAGACCGCAGAGAACCGAGGCTGCAGTGAACACCGCGAAGCCCAACAGGAAGATGCGCTTCTTGCCGAGGACGTCGCCAAGACGTCCCACCCCCAGGGTGAGAGTGGCCATGGTGAGCAGATAGGCGAGTGCGACCCACTGGATCACGTTGAACGAGGTGCCGAAGTCGGCCCGCATCGTGGGAAGGGCGACATTGACGATCGATCCGTCGATCGTGGCGAGGAGGATGCTCGTCCCCACGGCGACGAGGACGTACCACTTGCGCGAGTAATCGACGGTCTCGGCTTCGGTGGTGGACCTCACCGATCCAGGCTAGGCCGGAGGTGGTGCTGCTCTCGAAATGGACCGAGGCTTCCTGGGTGGTTGCAACGCCTTGCCTGGTATGTTGCCACTCGGTCGGCCGGGTCCGCTTGCATCGCCAAGCGGCCGGGGTGCTGGAGGAACTTTTTCCCGCGCTCAACGAGTCGGGATCGTGGATTGGCGACGTCGACGATACTGAAGGGCCCCCGGGGCCAATCTCGGGGGGCTCTGTCAGCTGGGATGAGACCCCCAATTCACTGGATGCCTCACTCTCCAGACGCTCGACGACGGCTCTGCGGATCCTACGGAGTCGCTCCCGTGTGTCAGCCACATCGCGATCGAGCAGGAATCGAGAAGCTCTCCTCCCGGATGGCCCGTAGTGTCGGTAGCGAGACACCTAGGAGGTCATGGATGACTACCACGAAGAAATCCGGGTCAGACGGCTTCTCGGAGGCAGAGCGGTCGGCGATGAGGGCACGAGCCCAGGAGTTGAAAGCGCAGGGCCGAAGCGGCCAGAAGAAGGCAGACAACGAGCAAGCCGTGCTCGACACGATCGCCGAGATGCCTGACGCCGACCGTGCCATCGCCGAACGTATCCATGCCCTCGTCGCGTCGAACGCGCCCGACCTGTTGCCCAGGACGTGGTACGGGATGCCCGCATACGGGAGGGCCGATGGCAAGCTCATCTGTTTCTTCAAGGCCGCGTCCAAGTTCGATGGTCGTTACGCGATGCTGGGATTCGAAGATGCCGCCAACCTCGACGAGGGCCCGATGTGGCCGGTCGTGTTCGCCATCGTCGAGTGGACCCCCGCGGTCGAGAGGAAGGTGGTCGCACTTGTCGAGGCCGCGGTCGCCTGATCGGAACTCCTCGCCAGTCGGCGTCTGACTTGCTGTCGTGTGGGGTGCTGTTCCCAGCTGTGACCATGCGGTGACCGTGGTCCCTGACCTCATCCCTCCGGAAAGCTGTGATCCGTCGTCGCTTCCTGCTCCGAATGACAGGTGATGAGTAAGGAAATGGCCTTCTCATGAGTGAAAGGTGCAGAAAATGAACGGAATGGACGTCGCTGCCCGGCTCCTCGCCGGCATCGGAGCGATCAACTGGGGTCTGGTCGCTTTGGCCGAGTTCGATCTGGTCGCAGCGATCTTCGGACTCGAGTTCGGTGAGACCAACGCCGCTACCCGCATCGTGTACGGCTTGGTCGGTCTGGCCGGGCTCTGGCTGATCAGCCGGCTCTTCGTCCGGTCTGCAGACCGGCAACCGGTGCCCGCCCGAGTGGGCTGAGCCCTCATTCGCCCGCTACCCCGCGGGCAAACCCCAGCATCGTCGCCGCCCCTTGGAGATCCGATCCGAGGGCGGCGGCGATCGCGTCGGGAATGGTGGATGGCTGGTCGATCCCGTGCGACGGGAGTGCCTGAGCCTGCCAGTGAAGGACTTCCGCAAGCGGCGCCGGCTCACCGACCAAGAGGGAAGCTTCCAGAGAGCGGATCGAGATATCGAGCTCCGCTCTGACCACTCGCCGGTCCAGGTCCGGCGCCCTGGCGGTCCACTCCGCTTCGGCTCTCGCCATCACCTCAGACCGACGCTCGATCAATTCCATCAGCTCCGGAGTTCGTCGCGCAGCATTTGCCTCCGCCGCGATCGGGTCGGGCTCCCAACTGCGCAGCACCGCAACTACATCTCTCGGTGTCGATGCCCAGGCGTCCGCACCGAGGACCGACGCCCACCGGCCGTGCTCACCGAAGCCGCGCCCGCCGACCAGCACCGGGACGCCGGCCGTGTGTGCGGCTTCGATACCGGCTCGTGCTCCGAGCAGATGGGACGCCATGGCCGAGGACAGCACCAGTGCGTCGGGTTTCTCGTCGACGAGGAATTCTTCGAGGTCCGAGGAGAGCACGTTCGCCCCCAGGAAGTTGGTGCGAAACCCATTGAACAACAGGTTGGCGGCTGCTGCCCGCGCCGGCAGCGAATGGGAATCGCCTTCCGCTGTGGCAACCACGACGTGACTGCCCTCCAGAGGTTGATCCAACGATCCCGCGAGTAGTGAGACCACGGTTTCGATCGTGGCCGTGACCGCGTGCTCCTCGGCAACCAGGTACTCCCCGCGCTGCCAGCGATGGCCTACTTCTTGCTCGACCCGGAGTAGCACGTCGAAGAGCACAGCCTCCAGCGGTGTCCCCTCGTCCATGAGGCGAGCAACCAGCCGGTAGAGGCCCCCGGAGTCTCCCGCCGTTGCGATCGACGCCACGGCGAGATGTGTCTCTGTTATTCCTTGTCCCACCGACGCCTCGCCAATCTCGAGAGAGCATATAGCCGTGTCTGAGGTGGCTCTCCAGCAACCGAGCGGCTCATATAATCGCAGGGGATGCCGGAGGGACCCTCTCGGTGAGTCAGACGGGTCGGGGGGGATCGCACCTCGCCGAGGCTCTCGCCCGGGGGGACGAGCGAGCGATTCGCAGCGTCGTCGAGGAGTTCACGCCACTGGTTCGCAGCACAGCCCGCCGGGTGGTCAGGGACCACACCCTTGCCGAGGATGTGGTTCAGGACACTTTCCTCACGCTTTGGAGCGAACCCGGGAAGTACGACCCGGCCCGAGGCTCCTTGAGTGGCTTCCTCACCACCATCGCTCATCGCAGGGCTATCGACGTCGTGCGCTCCGAGGTGGCCCGCTCGAATCGAGAACAGCGACCACCGGAACCAACTCCTCCAATCGACGTGGAGGGCGAGGTGTGGACGCGTGAACTGTCGAGGACGGTCCGGGAGGAGATCCAAGGCCTCCCCGAAGGGGAACGTGAGGCGATCTCCCTCGCCTATCTCAGCGGCTTGAGCTATGTGGCGGTGGCGGAGCGACTCGGTGTGCCCGAGGGCACGGTGAAGAGCCGGATCCGGAGCGGCATGAGACGATTGGCTCGGTCCCTGGCCGACCTCAGTCCTTGAGCCGAGGCGTCGTTCGCTCGCGGTCAATGTTCCCATCAGGATCTTGCTGTCGTTTCGCGCCGGGCATCCACACGACAACGGACCGCGTCGAACGCGGTCCGTTGTCGTAGCCGGCGAGATCAGCTGGACAGTGATGGCGGGAGCAGCACGGCGTCGATGGCGTGGATGATGCCATTGGACGCTTCGATGTCCGCGGCGGCGACGGATGCGGCCTGGTCGGCGAACCCGACCGCGCCGTCGTCCCCGACGACCACCACCAGCTCCTCCCCGGACAGTGTGTCCACGGGGATCTCCTCCGAGCCGGCACTGATGATGTCGGTGGAGGTGACAGTGTTGCCCAGCACGTGGTAGGTGAGGATGGCGGTGAGCGTCTCGGTGTCTGCCAGCAGCTCCTCGGCGGTCAGACCCAGGGATTGCAGGGCGGCATCGAACGCCTCATTGGTCGGGGCGAAGACGGTCAGCGTGGCCTCAGGATCACTCAGCGCCTCCTGGAGACCGGCGGCCTCGACTGCGGCGGCGAGCGTGGAGAAGTCCTCGTTCCCCGCGGCCACGTCGAGAACGGTGTCTTCGTTCGCCGGGGTGGTCGTCGTCATCTCCGCCTCGGTGGTCGAGGTGACCTCGGCTGAGGTCGTGGTGGTGGCCTCCTGTGCTTCGGTTGTCTCGGTCGCCTCGGCTTGGGTCGTGGTGGTCGCATCCTCGGCCCCGTCTCCGCAGGCCACGGCCGCCACGGCGAGCAGGGCCGATGCGAGAACCATTTTCGATCGGTTTCTCATGTGAGTGTTTCTCCTTTTCCGGCACGCTCTGTGCCGACACCCACTACTTCGATTCCAGCCATCGAAACGGATGACTGTTCTTTGCAGCCGTGTCGCCGACCAACCAAATGAGAAGTGAACCGCTCATTGCGACAGATGGGAATTCCACCGTGGGTCCCGTGGGACTCGAACCCACAACCAACGGGTTAAAAGCCCGCTGCTCTACCAATTGAGCTAGAGACCCGAATGATGAAAGGGTACCGGCCACGTCGTGCCACTCCCCTTCGCTGGCCCAACGGATACGGCACTAGGGTGGTCAGCGATGGACCTGATGGCCTGGACCGCAGTCGGGATCGCCTTGGTGGCGGCGTTTCGCTCCACCTGGTCTCCCTGTGGCGTATCGATGCTCTCCTCGATCACCCCCCTGTCCGAGGCGGGCCGAGGGCATCGCTACTGGGCGACGGTGAGTTGGTTCGTGGCCGGTTCGCTGCTCGGCGGCCTGACGCTGGGCTCGGTCGCCGCGCTCGGGGCTGTGGCGGTCGGGAGCCTTGGGCTCTCGGCTACGGCATCGGCTGGCCTGGTCCTGCTGGCCGGGGTCATCACCTTGGCCTCCGACCTGAAGGTGGGCGGATTCCATCTCCCTGCCAACCCTCGTCAGGTGGAGAGAAGCTGGCTGGATCGTTATCGGTCCTGGGTCTACGGGATGGGGTTCGGCTGGCAGCTCGGCGTCGGCGTGGCCACCTACGTCATGTCGGCGAGTGTCTATCTCATGGTGGTGGTAGCCGCGGCCACCGGCGAGCCGCTGCTGGCTCTGGCCATCGTCACCATGTTCGGCCTGTTACGTGGGTTGGCGGTGTTGCCTGCAGCGTGGGTTCGGTCCCCGGCCGACCTAGGTGAGCTCCATCGTCGCATCGAGCGGTTCCGCCCGGCGAGCCGGGTGGTGGCCGTCGTCGGCCAGATCGCCGTTCTGGCCGTGGCGACGACGGTCACAGGCGGTCCGGTGGCCGGCCTCATCACTGCCGTCCTGCTCGCGGTAGTGGCCTCGGCCTTCCGGAGCGGGATTGGTGACCCGGCTCCCCGGGTTCGGATCCCGGACACACCAGCGGAGCTCGACGAGCCCCACTACAGCGGGTAGTCGCTGACTCCTAGGCGTTCACCGGGCGAACCCGGCTCACTCCGATGCCGCTGAGGGTGTTGGCTCCGAAGCGCTCGATCTCTGCATCGAGGTCGAGCCTCTTGGACGTCATCACTGTGTCTTCGGTGATCAGGTCGGCCGGCACCAACCAGGAGACCTCGAACTCGAGGCCGTCGGGGTCCCGTCCATACAGGGCCTTTGTGGTGCCATGGTCGGTGGCCCCTGTCAGAGCGCCCTCGGCGGCAAGCCGATCGCGGATCGCTGCCAGCTCAGGCAGGGTGTCCACCTCCCAGGCCAGGTGATAGAGGCCAACCGCCTGGCGGCCGGCGGGCGACGCGGCGGCGCCGGCTCCGATCGAGAAGAGACCGAGGTCATGGTCGTTGCTCGAGCCCGCGGCCTGCATGAACACGGCTCCGGGGAATGGCAACGGGATCCTGCGAAAGCCGAGGACATCCTCGTAGAAACGAGCTGACTGCTCTGCATCCCGGACGTACAGAACTGCGTGATTGAGACGGTGGATTGGCACTCCTGCTCCTTTGTCGAACTTCCTTCAGTCAATGTCGTTGAAGATTCAATTATTCCACTAACATTCGGGTCCATGACGACGCCACTGGGCAGGGCCGAGTTGAGAACCTGGATCCGCATGATTTGGGGCATCAAGGCGCTGCTCAACGAATTGGACCGGCAACTACGCGACCAGGCCGGGATGTCACACGACGACTATCAGATCCTCAGCCAGCTCCATCGCGCCCCGAAACGGACCCTTCGCATGACCGCGCTGGCCCGAGGGGTCGGGTTCTCCACCAGCCGTTTGTCCCATGCCGTGAGCCGGATGGAGGAAGCGGGGTGGATCGACCGTCGTCCGAGCACCATCGATCGCCGCGGCACAGACGCATCGCTCACCGATCTCGGTCTTCGGGTGGTGGAGGATGCCTCGATGGGCCACCTCGAATTGGTGCGGAGGGCTGTGTTCGAGACCCTTGGACCGGAAAGAGCGGGCGCCACGGCGGACGCACTCGACGAGATCGGCCGGTCCGCCCGTGAAGAGGGCTAGCCGCTCCTGGTGAAGACGTGCACCCCGTCCTCACCCACCACCATGATCCATGGGGTCGCAGTGCCTGGCGTGACCCCCAGATGGGATGGGCTGCCCGGGTCCGAGAGACTGAACGGGTCGACGATGGGGTGGGCCTCGCTCACGGTGCCGTCCGGGCTCACCGTCACGAAGCCACCCACACCGAGCGTCTCATCCGATTCCGGGGCTCCGTAGAAGAGGATGAACAAGGTGCCGTCGGTGCCGGTCTCGACCTCGATACCCGCCCTCACCGGGACTTCGGGGTCCTCCGAGAACCTCATCTGGAGGATTCGGACCAACCCCGGGTCGGGTAGCGCCACGATCACCTGGTCTTCCACTATACGCACCATGTAGTTGCTGCCGTCGCGGGCCCGGAAGAACTCGACCACCTCCGGTACCTGGTCTCCAGGGGCGAGGGCTCGTGGCGCCTGGTCCTCCAGGCTGAAGCCATAGAGGAGCTCTCCGTCCGTGGTCACCAGCGGGATGGCGCCGGCGAACAGGGTCTGTGACGCGACGCCATCGACCACCTGCATCAGCGCCATCGCATCCTCGCTGCGCAACCCCGAGGCCACCACCGAGCCATCGTCGAGGCCCTGTGGCATCTGGAATTGGAAGAACTGACCGTCGACGAGGACCTCCTCTGGCAATACCACTTGGTCCAGATATGTGCCGTCCTCGCCGAAGTGGGCGATCCGGAGGTTGGCGGCGTCGAGAAACCACCAGGTCCCGTCGGGGGTCTGGGTCCCGTACTCCGGGCCCAACATCAGCCCCTCTCCACCCGGTGAGGTGCCCAGGGATTCCTCGCCATCGCCGTAGGGGAACATCTGCTCGGCCCATTCCGGCCCCAACTCCGAGAACGGGGCCAGGAGCACCTGGACGGTCTCCTCCGGCGCCGGCGCGGCGGTAGTGCCCGGCGACGAGGTGGTGCTGCCGGTCTCCGACTCGCTAGTGGTGGTGGCGGCGACGGTGGTTGTCGTGGCTGGGATCGTGGACGTGGTGGTCGTCGACTCGGCGTCAGACCGACAGGCGCCGAGGGCAGCGACCAGGGCCAGGGACAGCACGGCCGTCCTGCGGCGGCTCAGGGTCATGACGACAGCATACGTCTGTGGGGCCTCCGAACCGAGGGAGCCATACTTCGCTCAGCGGTGCTGTCAACCCCGGGTTCAGATACCGTCGATGACGTGAGCAGCATCCGCTTCGGGATATCCGGGCTCCCGCCCGACGGGGTGACAGACGAGGAGTTCCTGGACGGGCTGGTGGCGAAGGGGCATCGCGCCCTGGAGCTGCCCTTCGTAGAGGGCTTCCCCTGGAAGGAGAAGCGGTGTGAGGCGTTTGGCCGGCTCGCCGCCGAGCGGGACCTCCGCCTGTCGGTGCACGCCCCGTACTTCGCTGGGCTGACCCTCCCCGAGGAGGATCGGGGGCGACAGTCGCTGGCCGCCCTCGAGCACACCATGAAGCTAGGCGATGCCTTGGGCGCCCCGGTGATCGTGGCCCATTTCGGCTCCAACTACTCGGAGGAGCCCGAAGTCCTGATGGACCGGATCCGATCCCGGCTCGACGCGGTGACCTCCAAGGTCGAGTCGCTCGGCGTCGGGATGGGATTGGAGACCGCGGGCAACAACAGGTCGTTTGGCAGCCTGGGCGACATCGCACAGCTGGCTTCGGAATACTCCTTCGTTCGACCTGTGGTCGACTGGGCTCATGTCCACGCCATGACCGGAGGTGGGCTGACCACGAAGGAGGCATTCGCTTCGGTGTTCTCGTTCATCCAGGGCCAGTTCCCCGGCTGGATGATCGCCCCACTGCAGACCCAGTTCTCCGACAACGAGTTTGGCGCGGGTGGTGAGATCAGGCACATCGCCTATGGCGAAGGGACCCTGCGGGTCGGCCCCCTGATCGAGGCGGCCGGCGCGGCCGGAGTCTCGATGATCCTCATATCGGAGGCCCGCGACCTGGAGAGCCACGACCGGATCTGGGAGGAGGCGCGGGCACGCATCGAAGCCGAATCCGGCAATGACACTGCGGGTAGGCCCCTTGCCAGCGTCGACGCGCCGTTCCCCACTCCGCTGACAGCCGTCAAGGAAGGCGACGGCTTCAGACCGGTCGGGCTGGATCGCCCTCTCCGCCTCACCAACCTGGACAAGGTCTACTTCCCCGGCGAGGGGTTGACCAAGGGAGATGTCATCCAGTACTACGCGTCCGTTGCTCCCGTCCTGCTGCCGCATCTCCAGGGACGGCCCATCTCGATGAGCAGGTACCCGGAGGGGATAGACGGCCCCTCCTTCTACGAGAAGCGGGCCCCGGGTCATCAGCCGGAATGGATGCGCACGACGCCCGTCGTCTCGGACAGCCAGGGCGGGATCATCGACTTCCTGGTCGCCGACAGCATCGAAGCCTTGATGTGGTTCGCCAACATGGGGTGCATCGAGACCCATCCCTTCCACTCCAGGGAGGGGAGGCTGGAATACCCCGATTACGCCATCTTCGACTTCGACCCGGCCGAGGGCTCGACCTGGGATCAGGTGGTAGCAGGGGCACATCTGCTCGAAGTGGCCTTGAGGCAGCTAGGGCTCTCCGGGTACCCCAAATTGTCCGGCTCACGGGGGCTTCATGTCTATGTCCCCCTCGACCCGGTGCATGACTACGCCCGGGTTCGACGTTTCGTGGGGGAGGTGGGCAACTACCTCGCTGCGGCCAACCCGGCCGACCTGACCATGGAATGGGACAAGCCGAAGCGGAAGGGCAAGGTGTTCGTCGACCACAACCGGAATGCGTCGGGGCAGACCGTGGCCTCCGCCTATTCGGTGCGTCCTCGACCCGGGGCCCCGGTCTCGGCGCCGCTCACCTGGTCCGAAGTCGGGGAGGTGGCCAACGGGGACGTGACCGTCGTCGACCTCTGGGATCGCCTCCAACGCTATGGCGACCTCTTCGCCCCCGTGGTCGCCGGGGGACAGACCCTCGATGCCGCCGAAGAGGCTCTGGGAATCAACGGGGAATGACGCATTCCTCACCCATGGCGTCACGCTTTCGTGACGTACTACATAGAGAATGCCGGCGGTGGCCTTGCTAGGTTCCTGTGATGGACCTCTACGCACGGGTCAACATCCTTGGAGGTCTATCGGTCCGACTCCCCCGGGGAAGGCTCGACGACGCAATCGCCCTCGACAACGACCCGATTCAACGAGCCCGGCACTGGGCGGAACAGGGCGTGGACTACATGCACATCGTCGACCTCGATGCGGCCGCCTACGGTGACTATCGAAATCGGGACTTGATCGACCGGCTCATCACCGAGGTCCCGGTGCCGGTGCAGGTGGCGGGCGGTGTTCGCTCCGAGGGCGAGGCCCAGCGCCTGATCCAGCAGGGCGCCTGGCGCATCGTCATGGGCACGGCCGCCATCGAGAACCAGAACATGGTCTGGGATCTGTGCCGGGAGAGCCCGGACAAGATCGCGGTTTCCATCGACGTTCGCTCCGACGAGGAGATCGTGACCAAGGGCTGGACCCAGAACAGCGGGCGCTATCTCGAGGAGGTGCTCATCGAGATGTCCTCGGCGGGGGTGGTCGCATTCCTCATCTCCGAGGCGGGTCGCGACGCCCTGGAAGACCCACCCAACTATCACATCATGGCCGAGGCCCTGGCCACGGTCGAGCAGCCGGTCATCGCCGCAGGTGGCGTCAGGAACCTGGACGACCTTCGTGACCTTCTCCGGCTGGAGGCGGCCGGGCGAATCCTCGAGGGCGTGATCGTCGGCCGTGAGGTGACCGCCGGGCGGTTCAGCATCGAAGAGGCGAAACAGGTCCTGGCGGGCGGGGGCCCTGTTCGTGCCCCCGGTGGGGTCGTGGCCACCACTGTCAGTGTTGGAGTCACCTCACTGCGGGAGTCACTGGACTTCTACGGACGTCTCGGCTTCAACCACGTACGGACCCCGAAACGCGGGGTGGTGGCTGAGGTGATCGAATCCGCCAAGGGTCAGAGGATCGAGCTGATCGAAGGCGAGGTCCGGCCGGCCGCCCTCACCTTCGTCGTGGACGACCTGGAGCGATGGGGACAGCACCTCTCCAGCCTCGATGTCGAGATGACGGCCGGCGACAATCTCCTCGAGACCGTCGACCCCGACGGGCTCAAGCTGCGATTCGAGCAGGGCTAGAGCACTTTCTGTGCGGGTCTACCGCGCTTCCTGCCGCGCGAATCCGCACAGAACGAGTTCGGCCGAGGGGCAGCCTCAGCTCTTGATGACTGTGCGCGACTGCTCGCGGAGGTATTGGCGGAGGTACCACGGGCCTCCGCCGCCGGTCCCCGAGGTCCCTGACCCTTTCCAGCCGCCAAAGGGATTGATGTCCGGCCAGGCGCCGGTGGTGGCCCCGGCGGCGCGGTTGACATAGGTGACCCCGGCCTGGATCTCCCGGAACCATTGGTCGATCTCCTCTTCGTCACCGCTGAAGAGACCGGCGGTCAGGCCGAACTCGGTGTCATTCGACAGGGCAAGCCCTTCCTCGAGTGATCGCACCTTGGTGACCGCCACCAGGGGCACGAACAGCTCCTCGGTCCACACCCAAGAGTCGAGCGGGGCGCTGACGACGGTGGGTTCGACGAACGTGCCCTTCGCCATGTCGCCGTCGGTCAGGACATGGCCACCCGCGTACACCTGCCCGCCGCTGTTCTTGACCTCGTCGACCGCCTTCTGGAACCGGTCGACCGCCGCTTCGTCGACCACGGGGCCCATGTAGGTCTCTTGATCGAGCGGGTTGCCGACGCGGATCGACTCGGTGACATCGACGAGCTTTTCCACCAACTGGTCGTATACGTCGTCCTCGACGTAGACACGAGATGTCGCACTGCACTTCTGCCCGCTGAGACCGAAGGCGCCCCGGGCGATCCCCTGAGCAGCCACGTCGAGGTCGGCGGACGCGGTCACTACGACGGGGTTCTTGCCGCCCATCTCACACACGACGGGCTTGGGTCTCTTCTCGTTGACCGTTCGATACAGGTGCATGCCGACCGGGTAGGACCCGGTGAAGGTGAGGCCGTCCACGTCGGGATGATGAGCCAGATAGTCACCGATCTCGTCGCCCCCGGTCACGACGTGGAGTGCGGCGGTGGGGAGGCCTGCCTCGGTCATCACGCGATGGAACTCGAGCGCCATGAGGGCTCCCTGGTTCGACGGCTTGATCACCACCGTGTTCCCGGTGAGGAGAGCCCCGATCGAAGGGCCTCCGGCCAGGGCCATGGGGAAGTTGAACGGCGAGATCACGGCCCAGACCCCGAACGGCCGAAGCACGGACATGTTTGCGTCGGTCGCCCCGTGTGAGCTGAGCGGGGTCACGAACCCGTCGTGCTCGGTGATCTGGCGGGCGTAGTAGCGGAGGAACTCCACCGTCTCGGCGACGTCCCCGAGCGCCTCGAGCCTGTTCTTCCCGACTTCGTAGGAGAGCAGGGCTCCCAGCTCGAAGAGCTGTGTGTCCATGTGGTCGGCTGCGGCGAGCATGAGATCTCGACGTCGCTCCCACCCCCACGCCTCCCATTCGGGGGAGAATGCCTTGGCCGCCCTTACCGCGTCGTCCACGTCACCCGTCGTCGCCTGGGCGTAACGACCGATCACCATCCCCGAGTCGATTGGTGAGACTTCCTCGAAGATCTCGCGCTCGGTGCGATGCTCACCATCGACGATGACCCCGTGCTGCTCGCCGAGGCGGGGCTTCATTTTCTCCAGAGCCTGTTCGTAGGCCTGGTTCATCTCCTCGTTGTCGGTCGACATCGTGGCGTAGGTGATCTTCATTGCCATCGCATCCTCGCTGAGTGCTGGTAGACCACCCGACGATAACCAACCGTTGACCGGCGGACCCAGCCTCGGCAGCTACCGGAGCGAACCGAGGCTCGCTAGCGTCACGGGGGCATATGCCAGATTCACCGTGGGTCCTCTACTGGCCCCTTCTGCTGGTCGGGGCGTATCTCCTGGGGTCGATTCCCTTCGCCCAGGTCCTGGGCCGCGTCCGTGGACTGGATCTCCGTCAGGTCGGCAGCGGCAACGTCGGCGCTGGCAATCTGACCAGGGTCGCCGGCTGGCCATGGGGGGCCGCCGCCGCGATCCTCGACGGGCTGAAGGGTCTCTTCCCGGTGCTCATCAGCCAAGCCATGGGCTTCGGGAAGGGCGCGGCGGGAATGGTGGGTCTGATGGCCGTCGTGGGCCACAACTGGTCGATCTTCATGAAGGGCCGCTCCGGGCGTGGCCTGGCCACATCGGTGGGCCTCCTACTCGCCCTCGACCCGGTTCTCCTCGTCTGGACGACCGGTTGGTCGCTGGCCGGGTGGAAGATCGGTGGCGGGGTGGCAGGGTTCCTCGGCTGGGGCCTTCTCCCCATCGTGTCCACGGCCATGGGGCGGCCGGCAACCGAATCCATACTGCTCCTGGTCCTGTCGATGGTCCTCATGGCCCGCCGCATGCAGGGAAATCCCGAAAGCGAGCGTGGCATGCGACCCGCGATGAGAAGGGCCATCTTCGACACCGATCTCACCGGTGATGAGTTCCCGCAAGGTGCGGACGACCCCCTGACCCCATGAGCCCGAAGCGGGTGGCATGGATCGCGGCCATTGCCGCCGTCCTATACGCAGGTTTCGCCGGCTTCATCCTCAACAACTTCGACCTACCCGAGATGAGCCCGTATGCCTGGGGACTGGTCGTGTTGGCTGCCGTCGCCCAGATCACCGCAAGCTGGTTCTACGGGCTCCTCTACAAGGAATCGGTCGAGGAGGCGGGAGGCTCGTTGCGGGCGTTCTCCGCGTTCAAGGCCGCCCTGGTGGGGGCAGGAGTGGCCCGGCTCATCCCGGCGGGTGGGGCCATCACCCCTGTGGCCATGGGTTGGACCGTTCGCAACGAGGAGCCGGGCACAACCGGGGCAGCGGTACGCGCGGTTCTCCTCAACTACGCGGGCCTTCTCATGATGGCCGGGGTCGGTCTGCTGCTGGCGCGGCCACGAGACTCGGCCCAGATCTTCTCGATCAGCCTCGCGGTCCTGGCCCCTTTCGTGCTTCTGGCCGGAGTAGTGCTCATGTTCGGGTCGGGAAAGCTCGGCTCCCTCTCCCGATTCCTCCCCAAAGGGGTACGCAAGCGCCTCGACAACACGGTCATCGACCATCTGCCCGGCCCGGAGTCGCAGACCTACATCTGGTGCCGGCTGATCCTCGAGGCCACCGCCCTGGGACTCGTCCTGATTGCCTTCGGCCTGGAGGTCAATGTGTTCCAGGTCATGGCCGCGTTCGGCGCGGCACAGATCGCCGGGGGCCTCCCGGGAACACCGGGAGGGTTGGGTGTGACGGAGGCAGGGCTCGTCTTCATCCTGAGTGCGTACGGCTTTCCGGCGGCGACCACGGTCGCCCCGGTTCTGATCTACCGGATCATCTCCTACTGGCTGCCGGCGGCGCTCAGCTTCTTCGCCGGCGGCATGACTTTCCTCAGGTCGTCCGAGGCGAAGGCAGCTTCCGAGGTGGATTACAGAGGCCAGAGGTGAAGTAGCCTCGGACCATGCCCGAGACGGTCACCTTCAACCTCCCCAATCAGGACGGGGAGATGGTCAGCTCCCAGGATTTCGCCGGCAAGCGCCTGGTCATGTTCTTCTACCCGGCGGCGATGACGCCGGGATGCACCACGGAATCGTGTGACTTCCGGGACAGCTACCACGAGTTCACCGAGGCCGGATACGAGGTCATCGGTGTCAGTCCCGACGCACCGGCCAAGAACGCCAAGTTCAAGGATAAGGAGGGGCTCAACTTCGACCTGCTCTCCGATCAGGACAAGGAGCTGGCCACGTCTCTGGGGGCCTGGGGCGAAAAGACCCTGTACGGGAAGAAGATGGAGGGGCTGATCCGCTCCACCTTCGTCGTCGGTCCCGAAGGCCAGTTGGAGAAGGCCTACCGCAACGTCAAGGCCACCGGACATGTGGCGAGGGTCAAAGCAGACCTCCTGAGCTGAGCGGCGTTCCCTACTTTCGCTCGCCGCCCAGCTCGATCCCCGCCAATTGCTCCAGCGCCTTGACCAGGGCGTGGTTCCCCTCGGAGCCGAGACCCTGAGCCTGGAGAGCCCTGTAGAGCTGGAAGGTGAGTGAGACGCCGGGGAGAGGCACACCCAGCTCGTCGGCGGCATCGAGCACGATGCGAAGATCCTTCAGCTGGAGGTCGATGGTGAATCCCGGCCGCCAGTCGCGTGCGATCATCTGCGGGCCTCGGTTTGACAGCATCCAGGAGCCTGCCGCCCCACCTTCGACTGCAGCCACCGTGCTGTGGAGATCGAGGCCAGCGGCCTGGGCGAGAAGTAGCGCCTCCGAGGCCGCCAGTTCGTTGAGTACCACGAGCACCTGATTGACCGCCTTTGCCATTTGCCCCGACCCCGGCTCCTCGCCGATGTGGGTAATGGTCTTCGAGTACGCCCCCATGTAAGGCCGCGCCCGGTCGAGGGCTTCGGCCGGACCGCCGACCATGACGGCCAGAGTCCCGTTCTGTGCTCCTTCGGCCCCTCCGGACACAGGGGCGTCCAGCCAGGCGACACCGGACTCGGCGGCGCGAGCCGCCAGCCGCTTCGTCGCCACGGGGGAGATCGTGGAGTGGTCGACGACGAGGGCGCCATCCTCGAGCCCGTGGATCACCCCCTTCTCACCGAAGACGACCTCTTCGACGTCTGGTGTGTCGGAGACACAGACGAAAACGATGTCACTCTTCTTCCCGAGCGCGACCGGATCGGCTGCCACTTCGCAAACGAGGTCCACAGCCTTCTCCGGGGTTCGGTTCCACACCGTGAGGCTGTTGCCGGCCATGAGCAGATTGGCTGCCATGGCGTGGCCCATGGTGCCGAGCCCGACGAAACCGACACGGGTCATGGCAGGGGACTCTAGGGGTGTGCTAGACCCCGGCCCATGCCCAACGAACGCCTGGACCCGATCCTCGCCGGCGAGGTCGAGTCATTGCGCCAGACCGGCACCGCCAAGGGCTCCGAGGCTGTGATCGTCGGCATCGAGCCGGCTCGCGATGGGAAGGGCCCTCGTTACCGGCTCGAGGGCAGGGACCGGTCCTACATCAGGATGAACTCGAACGGGTATCTGGGTATGGCCGGTCATCCTGTCGTCGTTGAAGCGGAGGAGACAGGGACCAGGGAGTTCGGAGCCGGACCTGGGGCAGTCCGCTTCATCTCCGGGACCTACCGGGCCCACTTGGACCTGGAGGCCAGGCTCGCCGACTTCCACGCACGGCCCGCCGCGGTCATCTTCTCCTCCGCCTACGCCGCGGTGGTCTCGACGCTCAATTCGCTCATCACGCCCGACACCCTCGTGTTGAGCGACGAGCTCAACCACAACTGCATCATCAACGCCCTCCGCATGGCCCGGCCCGCGGCCCGGGAGGTGTATGCCCACCTCGACTTTGAGGCGCTCGACTCGCTCCTCGACGACGCCACGGACACTGTCCAACGGGCCATCATCGTCACCGACGGTGTGTTCTCCATGCGGGGGGACTACGCCGACGTGTCCACGCTCATGGATCTCGCCCGCGCTCATGACACCGATTTCGAGGAAGGAGTCGTCCTTGTCGTCGACGACTCCCACGGCGTCGGTGCCTTCGGCGAGACGGGGCGTGGGACCGAGGAGATCACGGGCGCCGGCGCTGTCGACATCCTGATCGGCACCCTGGGCAAGGCATTCGGGGTCAACGGCGGGTATGTCGCCGGGAGCCAGGAGCTGGCCGACTTCCTGAGGGAAAAGGCGCCGATGTACATCTACTCCAACCCGATCACGGTGGGAGAGGCGGCCGCGGCCGCCGCCGCGGTGTCCGTGGTCGACTCGGCTGAGGGACGCATGATGCTGGCCCATCTCGCCGCCATGACCGCCAGGTTCGAGTCGGGGCTGGTCGATCTCGGTCTGGAGACGATCCCCGGGCCCCACCCGGTGGTGCCACTGATGATTCGGGACACCGATCGCACCGCCACCCTGGTCCGTCATCTCTACGACAACGGGGTGCTCGCCACTGGCCTCAACTACCCAGTGGTGCCGAAGGGTGACGAGGAGATCCGATTCCAGGTCAATGCCGACCACACCGATTCCGACATCGACGAGGTATTGGGGATCCTGCGTTCATTCCCCGACTGACGAGGCGATCTTGCGTCGGTCGGCCCCATGGTCGGTCAGCGCCTTACCGCCGAGCGACGTCTTGTCGCGAAGGACTCCGAGGAGGATGTGCTCGGGGCGAATCATCTCGGCCTGTCTCCGAAACGCCTCGCGTAAGGAAAGCTCCAGGGCCTTCTTCGAATCCGGGCCCCACGGCAGATGGTCGGGCAGGTCATCCTGACCGGGTCCCAGCCCCTCGATGATCGCGGTGCGGACCCGATCGATCGGCACGCCACCGCTCTTGAGGGCGCACGCGACCCGATTGGCGTCATCGGCGATCAGGGCGAGCACGATGTGACCGGTCGTGACCTGGGCATGGCCTCCCTCCCGGGCCAGGGTCATCGAGTCGACCACGATGGCTCTGGCCTCGTCGTCGAACCTCGTGAAAAGGGCTTTGCTGTCTCCTGGCACCCGCCTCGACACGAACCTCTTCTGCACCGCCTGCTTGGTCACTCCGAGGGCCTTGCCGATCTCGGCCCAGGAAGCTCCTTCATCCCGCGCCTGATCGACGTAATGCCCGACGAGTTCGTCGGCCAATGAAGTGAGGTGCTCGGCCAGCTGCACCGAATCGACGAGGTGCTGCATGGGTTGTTCCCTCGGCGTCTCGTCTTCGACCATGGCAACGAGATCCTCGAGTTGGAGTGGCTTCATGCGTCAATCGTAGGTTGACGGTGGGGAACCTGTCAACCTGAGGTTGACGGCTCGGAGATGACCACCAACACCGCTCCGGCCTCTACCTGGTCGCCCCCTACGCAGTCGACCTCGGTGATCGTCCCCGAGTGGGGAGCACGGAGGGTGTGCTCCATCTTCATCGCCTCCATCACGAGGAGCACCTGGCCCGTCTCGACTCCGTCGCCCACCACCACTTCCACTCGCGTCACCCGACCCGGCATGGGGGCATGAAGCGACCCGGGCGCCTCCGACCGGTCGGCGGCGGGGTAACGGGGAATGACCTCGAGGCGAACCGGTCCCACGTCGGAATCGACGTGGCGAATCTCGCCGTAACGGGCGACCTGGAAGGAGTGATCGAGCCCGTCGATGCCGACTTCCACCAACTCGGGAGTGCAGGTGGTGAGGTCGATCGGGCCCCACCCGTTCACGATCGGTGAACCCGACAGCGAGTAGCCGATGTGATGGTCGCCGTGCTCGCCCCGATAGCCCCGCTCCTGGAATTGGCCGGGGCGGTTGCGCCACCCTGACGGGATCGTGGCCAGAACCCGGGTGCGGGCACGTTCGTGCGCCTGGTCGGCCAGTGCCGCCGCCACCGCGGACAGACGCTCGCCCTCGGCATCCACCAGGGGCCGGCCCAGATCCGACGGGTCGTGACGCTCCAAGAAATGAGTGTCGGTCTGCCCGGCCCTGAACTCCTCGTGCTCGAGGATCCGGACGAGCAGGTCGCGGTTGGTGGTCGGGCCGTGGATCTTTGCCTCCCGTAGCGAGCGTGCCAGCGTGTCGGCGGCCAGATCCCGGGTCGGGGCATGGGCGATGACCTTGGCCATCATCGGGTCATAGAAGACGGTGACGAACGACCCGGACTCGACTCCTGAGTCGACGCGAAGACCTGGTGACACCTGGAACGCAAAGGCATGGACCTGTCCGGTAGCGGGGAGAAAGTCATTTCTGGGGTCCTCGGCGTAGAGGCGCGCCTCGATGGCGTGCCCGGAGATCTCGGGCATCACTTCGAGGGGAGCACCGCCGGCGATCTCGATCTGAAGCTGCACGAGATCGAGGCCGGTGATCATCTCGGTGACCGGGTGCTCGACCTGGAGTCGGGTGTTCATCTCGAGGAAGAAGAACTGGTCGTCCTCCAGGAGGAACTCGACTGTCCCTGCCCCGAGGTAGCCGACGGCGGCTGCGGCGGCCACCGCCGTCGATCCCATGATCTCGCGCAGTTCGCTGTCCACGGCGGGGGACGGGGACTCTTCGATGATCTTCTGATGCCGGCGTTGGATCGAGCATTCCCTCTCGAAGAGGGAGATGATCCGGCCCTGGGAGTCACCCAAGACCTGGATCTCGACGTGACGGGGCGCCTTCAGGTACTTCTCGAGGAAGACGGTGTCGTCGCCGAATGACGCCGCCGCCTCACGCCGGGCTCCTGCGACCGAATCGAGCAGATCACCGGGATCGGCCACGATCCTCATCCCCTTGCCTCCACCCCCGGCCGACGCCTTGACCAGGACCGGGTACCCGAGCTCATCGGCGGCGGCTTCCGACTCACCATCGGACATCCCGGTCAGGTCGATCGCCCGAAGGATGGGCACGCCGGCTCGATCCACCACTGCCTTGGACCGCAGCTTGGAGCCCATCACGTCGATGGCTCGAGGCGAGGGGCCGATCCAGGTGATGCCCTCTTCGATCACCCGACGGGCGAACTCGGCATTCTCGGCCAGGAATCCGTATCCGGGATGGACCGCGTCTGCTGCGGATTGCTTTATAGCCGCCAGCACGGCGTCGATGTCGAGATAGGTTTCGGTGGCGGTGGAGCCGGGAAGGTTTACCGAATGATCCGCCTCCGAAACGTGCGGCTCGCCCCCATCGGGGTCCGAGAAGACAGCAACCGTCTCAATCGCCATCCGGCGACAGGTGCGGTGGATCCGGCGGGCGATCTCGCCACGGTTGGCCACGAGGAGTCTCCGGATCATCGGCCCGATGAGCGTACCGGCGGAAACCATTTCCGCCTCCGGAGCGTCATAGAGCTGTCGTCATAACCAACTGAGTCCAGGAGTCGCGCCGAATGAATGACACAAAGCTGTTGGAGAGGCAAGAGCAGGCCGTTCAACCGGTCGAGCCACAGCCCAGGAAGAGGTCGGGGTTCATCCCGATCGCCATTGTCCTCGGTGTCGTCGCCCTGTTCGTCGTCATCGGCATCTGGATCGTCTCCAGCCTTCAGGACCTGGCCGACGCCGTGCCCACGCCGAGCGATATCGCCGCCGTATTCGAGCCGGAGCCTTACGAGGAGATCGGCCCGGTCGTTATCAGCTCGATCCGCGACCTGTCCAACCTGACCACGGTGGAGTCGGTCCAGTACACCATCGTCGACAAGGGGACCGATCGCGGCTGGCTGGATTGGGCCCGGGGCGACAGCCTGCAGCTGTTCGCCGTGGCGAAGATCGGCGCCGGCATCGATCTGAATGGCATCACCGTCAGGAACGTCTCACTGGACGATCAGGGTGTCGTCGAGATAACCGTTCCCGCCGCGCAGATCCAGTACGTCTCGGTAGACAATGAGGCGACCCAGATCCTCGATCGTGAGACGGGTCTGTTCACCAAGGGTGACCCTCGTCTGGAGAGCGATGCCCGCCAGGTCGCGCAGGAGGTCCTCGTCGAAGGGGCTCTGGCCGACGGAATCCTCGAGGACGCCGAGGCCAATGCCCGCCAGGTGCTCACCAACTTCCTTCTCGGTCTGGGTTACCGCGACGTGGTGGTCGACTTCGCCGGCTAGGCAAGCCACGGCTCGTTGACTCCGGCCGAGCTCTTCGCCGGGAACGAGGTTGGTCTTGATGTCTACGACCGGGTCAGGGCCATTCTCGGCGGCGATATCGAGGTCCGCACCACGAAGAGCCAGATCGCCTTCAGGCGTAAGCGAGGGTTCGCTTATCTGTGGGCGCCGGGCCCAATACCTGAGGGATCCAGACGCACAGGTCGTCCTTTCCATAGCCCTGGAACGTCATGATGTCTCGGCGCGCTTCAAGGAGGTGGCCCACCCTTCGCCGAAGCATTGGATCCACCATCTCGAGATCCATCAGGTCTCCGACATCGATGATGAGGTGGCCACCTGGTTAGCCGAGGCGGCGGAGCGGGCCAATTGATGTCGGTGTAGCCTTCAAAGAAGGCGAGCTCCATCGCCTCACCTGCTGACCGGTCGCCCACACCGCCCGGCATCGCGCAGGAGAAGGTGGCCCTCATTGCCATCGGAGCGTCGAGATGTCGTCGTCCTGGGACGGTCGCAGATGGGGTGTGGGCCCGATGCGGCGCGTCAGGAGACGGATGATGACCAAGCAGAAGAAGCTCAAGCAGCGCATACGCGCCCGCGCTGACCGGACCGGTGAGAGCTACATGACCGCCCGACGCCACGTCATCGGTATGGCGGAGGAAGTCGGAGTCGGAATCCACCCCGACACCTCCGCACTTGCCAGAGTCTTGGCGGATTCCGGTGTCACCCACGACGGTCGGCCGATCCCCGAAGCCTTGCTACTCGGCATAGGCGGAGGGCTCGGCGCCGGGTACATCCTGTGGGAGTTCTCCCACGAGACCGACCACAAGCCGATTCCGGGTGTCCCGGTGCGCAGGGTGGTCACGATCGGGTTTCGCAACAACTGGCAGTACCCGGACCGATGGGTGGACATCACCCTCGAACGCCTCGGGATCGCTTTTCGACGGGATCAGACCGGTGGCCCGACCAAGGCGGCTCAACAATTGGAGACGGCCCTGGCGGCCGGTCACACGGTGATGCTCGATGTGTCGGCCGCCGACCTCCCCTATTGGCATCTGCCCGAAGAAGAGCGGGGTACGTGGGGATATCCGATCGTCGTCACGCGGCGGGGAGCGGGTTTCGTGGAGGTATACGACCGCAACTCCGGGCGACTCACCGTAGATGAGGAAGTGCTGGCGGCCGCTCGCAACCGTATCCCGTCGTGGAAGAACCGGATGGTGACCATCGATTCGCCGGTCATGGTCGGCCCGGGCGACATGGCTGCGGCGATCGAAGCTGGTCTCGCGGATGCCGTGTCTCATCTGGAATCGAAGTCCGACTCGTTCGCACTGCCCGCCTTTGCCAAGTGGGGGCGCATGGTGGACTCGAAGGCGGCCAAAGGGTGGCGCAACGTCTTCGCCGACCGCCAGGGGCTCTGGGACGCGCTCCGCAGCACGCACGATGCTGTCTCCGAAGTCGGGATCGAGGGTGGCTCCTTGCGGCCTTTGTACGCCGAGTTCCTCCACGCGGTCGCGCCTCTGGTGGATCGTCCCGAGCTGATGGAAGTCGCCCGGCTCTACCGACAAGCATCCGACGCCTGGGACGACGTGGGGGACTCCAGTCTGCCCGAAGGGTTCGACCCGCTCACCCGCGCTGCCGAACTGGCACGCAAACGACGTGAGGCGGTCCGGCGGGGCGATGCAGGGGACACGCAAGCCGCCGAAGCTGCGGCTGAGTTGGCCGACCTTGCCCGAGAGTTCCAGGCGGATCTGCCGCTGGGCCAGGGAGAATTAGACCAACTCTTCACCACGATGTCGGGAGCCATACGGGTGGCATACGAGGCCGAGACGGCGGCGCATGCCGCTCTCGCGGAGGTGGTCGGCCGCTCGCGGAGTTAGCTTGGGTCGATCGTGATCAGCGAGGAGATCGTCGTCCACACCGGGGGTCGCCCCGGTGTGTTCGACATCACAGCCAACGTCGCCCGTTTCGCGTCATCCCACGGCGACGGCCTGGTATCGGTCTTCGTTCCCCATGCCACCGCCGGAGTGGCCATCATCGAGACCGGGGCGGGTAGCGATGACGATCTGCTCACCGCGCTCGACGACCTCCTCCCCGCCGACGCGGGACGGTGGCGTCATGTGCATGGCAGCCCCGGCCACGGGCGCGACCATGTTCTCCCCGCCTTCATCTCGCCCAGCATCATCATTCCGGTGATCGAGGGGAGGCCGGCGCTTGGAACGTGGCAATCGATCGTCCTGGTCGACACCAACGTCGACAATCAGACCAGGAAGGTGAGGCTCTCCTTCATCGACGGCTGATGCGTGTGCAGATGAACATGCTGGGTGTGTCGATCTGCACACGCTTGCTGATCACATCCGGAACACGCCGAAGCGGTCGGTTCCCTTCACCTCGCCGGAATGAGTGGCCGAAAGAGCGATGCCGAGGACGTGCCTGGTGTCGCGAGGATCGATCAATCCGTCATCTCGGACCCGGGCCGTGGAGAAGTAGGCCTGCTCCTCGGCCTCGATCTGCGCCTCGATCTCCTTTCGGCGCTTCTCGTCGGCCGCCTCGTCGAACGGCTCGCCACGGGACTCGGCGGCCTGACGGGCGATGATCGACATGACGCCGGCCAGCTGGGTGGGCCCCATCACCGCCACCTTGTGGCTGGGGTAGCCGAAGACGAAGCGCGGGTCATAGGAGCGGCCCGACATGCCGTAGTTGCCGGCGCCGTAGGAGACCCCGGCCATGAGCGCGATATGGGGCACCTCGGAGTTGGCGACGGCGTTGACCATCTTCGCCCCATCCTTGATGATGCCGCGCTGCTCGTAGTCCTTCCCCACCATGTAGCCGGTCGTGTTGTGGATGAAGATCAGCGGTGTGTCGTACCGGTTGCTCAGAAGGATGAACTCGGTCGCCTTCTGCGCCTCCTCAGAGAAGATCACGCCCTGCTGATTGGCGATTACGCCGACCGGGAAACCGTGGATCGAGCCCCACCCGGTAAGGATCGAAGTCCCGTACATAGCCTTGTATTCCTCGAAACGAGAGCCGTCGAGGGCCCGTGCCAGGATCTCACGCATGTCGAACGGGACCCGGAGGTCGGAGGGGATCACCCCGAGGATTTCGTCGACCTCGTGCACCGGCGGGTCGGCCTCTTTGGTCGGTCCGTATCCCAGCTTGCGCCAGTTGAGATGTGACACGATGTCCCGACCCATTCGGATTGCCTCGTGCTCGTCCCGGGCGAAGTAGTCGGAGAGACCGGAGACTCGTGAGTGCATCTCAGCACCGCCCAACTCCTCGTCTGTCGATTCCTCTCCGGTCGCCATCTTCACCAGCGGCGGCCCACCCAGGAACACCTTGGCCTGCTCTTTGACCATGACGGCGTAGTCACACATCGCCGGGAAGTAGGCGCCTCCGGCCGTCGAGCTTCCGAACACGATGGCGATGGTGGGGATCCCCATCTTCGAGAGCCGGGTCAAGTTCCTGAACCACTTACCTCCGACGATGAAAACCTCGGCCTGGTCGGGGAGGTCGGCTCCACCCGACTCGACCAGGTTGAGGAGTGGGAGCCGGTTCTCCATGGCGATATCCATGATGCGAAGGGTCTTCGTCACCGAGTAGCGGTTCATCGAGCCGGCCTGGCTGGTCGGGTCGTGGGCCAGGATTGCGCACTCCACACCCTCGACGACTCCGATCCCGGTGACGACGTTGGCCCCAAGGTTCTTGTCGGTCCCCCATGCGGCCAGGGTGGAGAGCTCGAGGAAAGGGGCGTCCCGGTCGAGGAGTAGCTCGATCCGCTCCCGGGCCAGCAGCTTGCCCCGGCCCCGGTGCCGTTCGATGTACTTCACCCCGCCGCCCTGACGAGCCTGCTCCATGAGCTGCTCGAACTCGGCGAGCTTCTCCTCCATGGCGGCCCGATTCGCTCGATACTCCTCGGATCGCGTGTCCAGCTTGGTGGGGAGAACCTGCACGTCGGCGAGCGTAGTTCTGCTTACCTGAAGTCCGTGGCGCCGCTTCTCCCCTCGTAAGGGGAAGTACCGGCGAAGCCGGGGAGGGGGATCGTGGCGCAAGGAGACTGAGAATGAGGGCGGCGGATTTTCAGGACCTGATCGGTACCGAGATCGGGGTCAGCGACTGGATGGAGATCACCCAGGAGCGAGTCGATGCCTTCGCCGACGCCACCGACGACTACCAGTGGATCCACGTCGATCGAGAGAAGGCTACCGCAGGTCCGTTCGGCGGGACCATCGCCCATGGCTTCCTCACCCTCTCCCTCACGGTGACTTTGACCGCCCAGGTCGAGCTCGAGGTGGGCTCTCCGCGGATGGCGATCAACTACGGCTTGGAGAAGGTCCGCTTCCCGGCCCCGGTCCCGGTCGGTTCGAGGATCCGCGCACGGGTCGGTCTGGTCGCGATCAACGATGTCGAGGGCGGGATCCAGGTCAACCGGCAGGTCACCATCGAGGTCGAGGGGGCCGAAAAGCCGGCGATGGTCGCCGAGACGGTGAGTCGCTACTACTACTGATCCTCTCCAGCTCCTGTTCTGGGTCGGCCTGGCGCCGTGTTAGCGCCCCCTCTCCCCGGCTTCGCGATGGGTCAGCTCAGGCTGCGTCCGCCCCCGACCACGATGACCTCGCCGGTGATGTAGCTGGAGAGGGGGGTCAGGAGCCACCACACCGTGTTGGCGATCTCATCGGGAGTGCCCATCCGGTTGAGTGGGATGGCGGCGATCATCTTCTCTCTGATGTCGTCCGGGATCCCCAGGCTCATCTCGGAGGCGATCAGCCCCGGGGCCACCGCGTTGACCCTCACATGGGGCGCCAAGGAAAGGGCCAGGGCCCGGGTCAGCCCGACCAGCCCCCCTTTCGACATCGAATAGTTGTACTGGCCGAAGTTGCCCAGATACGCCCTGGAGGCGATGTTCACGATCGATCCACCGTCGGACATCGACGGGGCGAGCTCGCTGGTGAGCCGATAGGCGGCTCCGAGATTCACCTCGAGCACGTCGCCGAAATCCTGGTCGCTCATGTTGACCAGACGGGTGTCGCGGGTGATGCCGGCATTGTTGACGAGGCCGATCAACGGCGCGTCTGACGCCTCCACTGCCTCCCTCACCACCATCGGCCCGTGATCGGAGGTCAGATCGACCTGGATCGGAGTGATCGTCTCGGACAAGGCCAGCTCGGGGGCGATGTCGACACCGATCACGGTCAGGGGCCCGGTCGAAGCCATCTTCTCGGCGATGGCCCGGCCGATGCCTCGAGCTGCCCCGGTGACCACGACAGTCCCAATCACGGCAGCGCCTTCCCTATGTGACCCGTCCCGACTCTGACGATCTCGCCGGTCACACCGCCGTCTTCGAGCAGACGCTGGGCCCACGCGTCCACCGTCGCCGGGTCGGCGTCGACGTCGAATGCGACGACGTTGGCGGTCCAGCCTTTCCTGGCCCCTTCCAGGGCCGCGGTGCGGGCGGCGGAGAGGAGACCCGTGGCCACGATCGCGTTTCCAGCCCCACGTCTCCCCAGCAAGTCGTCCTGCCGGACCACATAGACCAAAGAGCGCTCCTCGACCGCCGCCTCCCGGCTTATTTCGAAGACACGGGTGAGCTCGGCCAGGATCTCCGCCCAATCATTGCCGACATCTGCCGCTCGGTGGATCACGATGTCACGATGCTTTCGCCGTCCCGCCCGAGATCATCTGGTCGATGGTCGCATCGTCCACGCCCATCTCGGCCAGGATCGCCCTGGTGTGGCTCCCGAGGGTGGGAGGCATCGACCGGGCTCGGGCCGGGGCGCCATCCATGTGAATCGGCGACCCGGTCGTCCTCACCTTCCCGGCCAGGGGGTGGTCGTACTCGACGACCATCTCGTTGTGTCGCGCCTGGGGGTCGGTCAGGGCTTCGACCAGCTCCAGGACGTGACCGACCGGGAGCCCGACGTCTCCCAACAGGCTCACCCAGTGATCTGCCTTCTCGGTCTTGAACACAGTCGACAGCTTTCGAGTCAGGGTCTGACGCTTGGCCATCCGGGTCTGGTTGTCCGGATAGGCGTCGGCCAGATCGGGCAGCCCCAGCGCCTCCACCAGCAGGTGGAAGTGCCGTTCGGAGACGATGGCCAGGGTGAAGGGGGCATCCGCTGCCTCGAACACCTGGTTCGGGGCCAGGTACGGGCTGGCGGTTCCCGTCCGATCCGGCTGGGCGTCGGCGGCCAGGGCCAGGGCATTCCAGCCCGACTGCACCGCCATCACGCCGTCACGAAGCGAGACGTCGATGCTTCTGCCCCGTCGGGGCCGTTCAGCCAGGGCGGCGGCAATGGCCATGGCAGTGTTGGTGCCGGCCACGTAATCACCGATGGTCGTCGCCGTCTTGCGGGGACCGTCCTTCGGATCACCCGTGATGGAGATCATCCCCGACTCGCCCTGGAAGACGATGTCGATCCCCGGCCTGGCGGCGTACGGCCCCTCCCCCCCGAAGGCCGAGATGGAGGCATAGACGAGGCGAGGGTTGAGCTCACGAGAGCGCGACTCGTCGAATCCCAGACGGCCGATCGCCCCGTATCGAAGATTGTGGACCAACACATCTGCCTTCTTCACGACATTGTCGAGCACCCGCTTCGACAGCCAGTCCTTGGTGTCCAGGCAAAGGGACTCCTTGCCCCGGTTGACCATCATGAAGAAGGTGGACTCGCCGTTCTGATAGGGACCGAAACCCCGCCCCAGGTCGCCTTCGAGCGGTTCGACCTTGACCACCCTGGCCCCCATGTCGGCGAGCAGCATCGCCGCATATGGGGCCGCGATCAGGTTCCCGAACTCGACCACGAGGACGCCGTGGAGGGGGCCTGGCTCTGCGGCGCCACCTCCCCCATAGCCCCCTCGGGCGCCTTCGGCGCTACCTCCCCCAGCGTCGCTTCGCTCCTCCGGGAGGAGATCCTCAGACACGCTCGATGACCGTGCTGATCCCCTGTCCCACCCCGATGCACATCGTGGCCAGCCCGTAACGGCCGCCACGCCGTCCGAGCTCGTGGGTGAGCGTGGTCAGGATCCGGGCTCCCGATGCGCCGAGCGGATGGCCCAGAGCGATAGCCCCCCCATTCACGTTGAGCCGGTCAGGATCGATCTCGAGCAGACGCTGACAGGCCACGGCCTGGGCGGCGAACGCCTCGTTCACCTCGACCAGGTCGACCTCACCGATGGTGATCCCGGCCCGTGCCAGCGCCTTCTCCGACGACGGCACCGGGCCGATCCCCATCACGTCGGGGTGGACGCCGGCTGCGGCCGAGGACACGATCCGGGCCATCGGGGTCAACCCGTGGGTCTCGAGCCCCTGGTCGGTGGCGAGGAGCAGGGCCGCAGACCCGTCGTTCATGGGAGACGAGTTGCCCGCGGTGACGGTGCCGTCCTCCTTGAAGACAGACGGCAGCTTGGCCAGTGCCTCCATCGACGTGTCGGATCGGGGTCCCTCGTCGGTCTCGATGGTCCGGCTCTCCCGACGTCTCGCATCGATCGGAGCCTCGATCGGCTCGATCTCATCATCGAACCGTCCCGCCGCCACCGCGGCCAGGGCCCGCTGGTGACTGGTCAGGGCGAAGGCGTCCTGGTCCTCCCGACTTATGTCGTACTTCGCTGCGACGACCTCGGCAGTCATGCCCAGGGTGATCGGTGGGTAGAGCTGCTCCATCCGCGGGTTGACCAACCGCCACCCAAGCACCGTGTCGACCATCTCCGGTGTCCCGGTGGCGAACGCACGGTCGGGCTTCATCATCACGTAGGGGGATCTCGTCATCGACTCGGACCCTCCCACCACCACGACGTCCCCCCACCCCGCGGCAAGGGCATGTGACCCTGAGACCACCGCCTGCATGCCGGAACCACAGAGACGGTTGACCGTCGTCCCGGGGATCTCGATGGGAAGACCTGCGAGGAGGCCGGCCATCCTGGCGACGTTGCGGTTGTCCTCACCGGCCTGGTTGGCCGCTCCCCAGTACACGTCCTCGATCGCCATCGGATCCAGATCGGGATTCCTTCCCAGCAAACCGGCGACTGCGTGGGCGGCGAGGTCATCGGGCCGCAGGTGGGCCAGCTGGCCACCCAGCTTGCCCATGGGGGTCCGGCACGCACTGACGATGTAGATGTCACCGCTCATTCTCGCCTCGTTCATCTCCGGGTCATCGTTCAGACCATCTCGCCGGGGTCCGATAGGGGGGAACCCCTATTCCTCCGGGAATCCGCGACCCGTAATTTCAGTTGAGAAGGACGATAGAGATGAACGAGCCCAGAAGAGACCCGACCAGCATGATGGCCTACGCACCGGCCGGGCTACTCGTCCTCTACGTCATCATCCGCCTCATGGTCTGAGCACCGGTGGCCCGCCACTAACTTGGCGGCCCTATGGACCGACCCGAGATCCTTCCCTTCACCGAGTCCGACGAGGCGAACCACCTGCTCGCCGTCGATGGGTTCGCACTGCTGATGGGCATGCTGCTCGATCAACAGTTCCCCATGGAGCGAGCCTTCTACGGACCCCAATTGCTCAAAGAGAGGATGGGGGGCCAGTTGACCCCGGAGACAGTGGCCGGGGCAGATCCAGAAGGCCTCGAGGTCATCTTCCGGGGCCCACCTGCCATCCACCGTTACCCGGCGTCGATGGCCAAGCGAACCCAGGAGCTGGCCAGGGCCATCATCGACGGTTACGGCGGGAGAGCTGAGGATCTGTGGGAGACGGCGCCCGACGGGGCCGAGCTGTTGCGACGTCTCAGAGACCTGCCCGGCTTCGGGGCGGAGAAGTCGCGCATCTTCGTGGGTCTCCTCGGGAAGCGGTTGGGGGTGCGTCCCGACGGGTGGGAGGAGAAGGCGGCCGATTGGCCCTCGATAGCCGACGTGGCCACCTACGAGGACGTGATGATCCTGCGTGAGAAGAAGAAGGCGATGAAGGCGGCCAAGCAGCCCTGAACCGCTCAACCACCCTCCCGTTGCTGCCGATAGGGACCGCAAGGGAACGGAAGGGTTTCGATGCATCTCTCGGGCCAGCTCTCTGACTGGAGCATGAACGACCTGCTCCAGATCATGCAGGTCACCAACAAGACCGGTTCACTCGACATCGAAGGCGAGCGTCGCGGGCGCGTCCACTTCCGAGAGGGCCGGGTCACAGGGGCCGAGCTGACCGGGATCGATGGGGCCCACAGCGGCTCCGACCGTGACGGTGTCGCCGACATCCTCTACGTCCTTGCTTCCGTCGCCGAGGGGTCCTTCTCGGTCGGCGCGGCCGATGGGCCCGACGCCAAGGGCTGGACGGTGGAGGAGGTCCTGTCAGATGTCGAGGCTCTGCAGACACTGGAGAGTGAAGTGTCCGACTCCGGCCTCTTCGAGGCCAACGGGGTGAAGCTCATCCACGAGGTCGGCGAAGCGGTGACGCTCGGGCCGGGAGAGTGGCAGACGTTCGTCAACCTGGTTCCGACCTTCAGTTTCGGCGCATTGGAGGCCAGGTACGGTCGGGGCACCGCCGTCCGCATGTTCCACACCCTGAACCGGCTCGGCCTGGCCGAGACAGTCGCTGTCCCTGAGGAAGAGGCCGATTGGCTGAACCGCCTCGCCGAGGGAGTCGCAACGGGGGCGACCTGGAACGGGCACACCGAGGCTCCGGAGACGTCCACCGAAGAGCCCGAGGCCGTCGAGGCAGTGGAATCGATCGAGCCGGGCACGGTCGAAGAGCCCGATGTGGTGGAGCCCGAGCCTGTCGCTGCCAGCGAGAAGAGGCGGATCCAGACCGAGCTCAAAGGCGTGGCCGCCCCGGCATCGACGACCCTGACCGACGGTGTCTACGACGAGATCCGCCGTCTCCGGAGCCGGGTCGGCGACAAGTAACGTCGCCGGGCATGTCTGCCCGCGACCCCGCACACGATGGCGTCCTGATCGTCGGCATCGCCGGTGGCTCAGGGTCGGGCAAGTCGACCATCTCCCAATGGCTCCTCGATCGAATGCCCGGGCAAGTGGCGATCATCCAGCACGACGCCTACTACCGGCACAGCCCCGAGCTGTCCTTCGAGGAGAGAGCCGCAGTCAACTACGACCACCCAGACTCACTCGACAGCGCTCTGCTCGTGCAGCATCTCGGCGCCTTGCGTCATGGAGCGGCCGTGGAGCGGCCTACCTACGACTTCGCCAGGCATCTGCGAGCCGACGAGGTGGTCGAGGTCGAGCCGCTCTCGGTGATCCTGGTCGAGGGCATCCTTGTTCTCGCCGAGCCAGGGCTCCGCGCCGAGCTCGACTTCAAGGTGTTCGTGGACACCGCGGCCGATATCAGGCTCGCTCGGCGCATACAGCGCGACATCGACGAGAGAGGCCGGACGGTCTCATCGATCATCGGGCAGTACTTCGCGACGGTCAGGCCAATGCATCTGGAGTTCGTCGAGCCCTCCAAGACCCACGCCGACATCGTGGTCGGCGGTGAGCCTGGCTCGGGTGGGCGAGAGGAAGTGCTCGGCTCGATCCACTCCAGACTGGGGTGAGCGGTGACCCCATTCGTATAATTCGCCCATGGCGGCACACCCTTCCGTAGCGATTATCGGCCTGGGGGCGATGGGCGAGGCATTACGTCGCGGCCTAGAACGGGCCGGCTGGTCACCGGAGGAGATGGCTCTCGCGGTGCGTCGCGAGGAACTGGCCAACGAGCTCTCCTCGGCCACGACGTCGCTGGTCACGCTCCAACCGCTGGAGGCGATAGCCGAACGTGACATCATCGTGGTCTCGGTCAAGCCGCGCGATGTCGCCGACGTCATCCGGAGCATCGCCCACGGCATCTCGGAGACCCAGATGATCCTGTCATTGGCCGCGGGCGTCACCACGAGCACATATGAGAGGGAGCTCGGCGATATTCCCATTGTGAGGGCCATGCCGAACACGCCGGCCCTGGTGGGTGAGGGTGTGACCGGCATCGCCCGCGGTGCATACGCAGGTGAGCAACACCTCAAGCTCGCCACCGAGGTCCTCGGGGCGGTGGGTGGTGTCCGGGTCATGGACGAGTCGCTGCTCGATGCGGTGACGGCCGTCTCCGGGACGGGCCCGGCCTACGTCTTCCTTCTCGCCGAGGCGCTCACCGAGGCAGCTGTGCGTGAGGGCCTGCCCCGTGATGTCGCCGAGGTCTTCGTGCACCAGACGATCCGTGGCTCGGGGCATCTCCTGACCGACACCGACGCCACCCCGGCGGAGCTGCGTTCGCAAGTGACCTCACCGGGTGGCACGACCGCTGCCGCCGTCCACGTCCTCGAGGAGCGCGGCTTCAGGGCCCTCGTCGAGGATGCAGTCCAGGCCGCGGCCCAACGAGCAGCAGAGCTCGGACGTCAGGATTGAGTCTCTTCTCCAGGATGGTCATCGCCCTCACCGAGGCAGGGCCAGTGGAGAGGACCATCACGGGGACCAGGCCGGGCAAGTCCTTGGCCCGGAGGTTCGTCGCGGGGGACACCCTCGATGACGGCGTGGCAGCAGCCCATCGACTCAACGAAGAAGGGTTCCTCGTCTCGCTAGACCTGCTGGGCGAGGAGTGCTTCGACCGCGCCACTGCCTTCGCAGCCCGTGACGAGTATCTCGAGGGCCTGGATCGGATCGGGCAGGAGTCTCTCCGGGCCAACATCTCGATCAAGCTGACCCAGCTCGGGCTCGCCTTCGACGAGTCGTTGGCGATCGACCTCCTCGACAGCCTGGCCGAGCGGGCCTCGGCGCTGGGGACGACCGTGACCATCGACATGGAGGACTCGCGTTACACCGAGGCCACGGTCGGCATCTATGAGAAGGCCCAGTCGAGGCACGGCAATCTCGGCATTGCACTCCAGGCATACCTCCATCGGACTGCGGTCGACCTGAGACGTCTGCTGCCACTCGGTGGGCACATCAGGCTGTGCAAGGGGGCGTACGTGGAAGAGCCCGATGTCGCGATCCGGTCCAATGCCGACATCGACCACGCGTTCGGCCGGCTCCTCGGCGACCTGATGAGCTTCGAGGAGGTCAGGCCGGCCATAGCCACCCACGACGGCGACCTGATCAGCCTGACCCGGGACTTGGCCAAGCAGCGAAAGGCCCCTTTCGAATTCCAGATGTTGTACGGGGTCCGAACCACGTTGCAGCGCGAGCTGGCCGATGCCGGCTATCCGGTCCGGGTCTATCTCCCCTTCGGCTCGAAGTGGTACCCCTATCTGACCCGGCGTCTGGCCGAGCGGCCCTCCAACGCCTGGTTCTTCCTCAGATCGGTCTTCGAGTCCTGACAAACCTGCGAAATTGGGACC
Source organism: Acidimicrobiia bacterium (assembly GCA_025928935.1). Classification (GTDB taxonomy): domain Bacteria; phylum Actinomycetota; class Acidimicrobiia; order Spongiisociales; family ZC4RG35; genus JARDZU01. The sequence continues at coordinate 28,477 of JAICNB010000003.1, read as the reverse complement.
GAGCGCTCCGCATATGACATGTCACGGTCCCAATTACACGAGGACAGCCGGCAATAGAGTGCCGCCATGGCTCTGACCGAGGAGAGACAGGAGGAGGCCGCGCCGCCTCGCGGGCGGCCCGACGGCCTGGCCCGGGCCCTGGAAGGGCTGGGCATCCTCCTCGCCCTGGGCACTCTGGCCCTGGGGATCCTCGGGACTCTCCCGGAGCAACCGGTGGTCGACGTGGGCCGGGAGGTGTTCGGGAACATTCCGGCTGCCCTTCAGGTCGTCTTCTACGTGGGAGTGGCCGGGTTTCTCTGGCTGATGCTCCATTTGTTCGCCCGGCGAGCGCGGGGATGGTCGCTCGGGTCGCCGGATGACCGGAGCGGGCTCTTGGGAAGGAGGGTCAAGGCACTCGACTCCGGACTGCGCATGAAGACACTCATGCGGGACCCGAGAGCGGGTCTCATGCATTCCGCTCTCTACTACGGATTTCTGGTCCTTTTCCTGGGCACCGTCATCCTGGAGATCGACCACATCCTCCCCAGCAGCCTCAAGTTCCTCCATGGCGTGGTCTATCAGGGCTACTCGGCGGTGCTCGACCTGGCCTCGGTCGTCTTCCTCGGAGGCGTGGCGCTATTCGCCCTCAACAGGTATGTGGTGAGACCGGGTCGTGTACGTACCAAGACCAAACCGGAGGACGCCCTGATCCTCGGTCTCCTGGCATTGATGGGTCTGACCGGCCTTCTCACCGAATCGGCGCGGATCAGCCTGGCCGGCCGGCCTGACTTCGAGGTCTGGTCGTTCGTCGGGCATCCTCTGTCGGCGCTGATCTCCGAGACCTCGGCCGCTGGCCTCCACCGTGCGTTCTGGGTCATCCACGTCGCCTCATTCGTCGGCTTCCTCGTCGTCGTCCCCGTCACCAAGCTGCGCCACATGTTCACGTCGCCGGCGAACATGTTCCTCTCGCCCCGTTCCCGCCCCAAGGGTGCGATGAGGGAGATGCCCAACCTGCTCGAGGCCGAGGACGTCGAGACCATTGGCGCATCGGTGGTGACCGACCTCACCTGGAAGCAGATATTCGACACCGACGCCTGCACCATCTGTGGTCGTTGCACCTCGGTGTGTCCGGCCAACATCACGGGAAAGCCCCTCGACCCTCGGGAGATGGTGATCAAGACCGGCGAGGTCGCCGCCTCGGTCGCGGGCGTCTCCGCCCCGGTCTCTTCTCTGGCAGTGCTCGACGGCGAGGGCAATCTGTTCGATCGGGTGAAGCCGAACGAGGTCTTCGCCTGCGTGGCCTGCCGTGCCTGTGACGAGATCTGCCCCGTGAACATCGAGATCCTCGACCGGATCCTCGACATGCGTCGTTATCTCACTCTCATGGAATCGGAGTTCCCCTCGGAGCTCGGACGTGCCTTCGTCTCCATGGAGAACCAGGCAAATCCGTGGGGGTTGAGCCGCCAGGCCCGGGCTGACTGGACGAAGGAGCTCGACTTCGAAGTCCCGATCCTCGGTGAGAACGGGAAGGACAAGGCCGACTATCTCTGGTTCGTCGGTTGCGCAGGCTCTTACGACGACCGCAACACCGCCGTCTCGGTCTCGCTCGCCCGTCTTCTCCACAGGGCCGGGATCGACTTCGCCATCCTCGGCCCACGGGAGGCCTGCAACGGCGACCCTGCCCGACGGGCCGGCAACGAGCTGGTCTATCAGCAACTGGCCCTGGAGAACATCGCAACGTTCGAGGACCTGGGGGTCACCAGGGTCATCACCCAGTGCGCTCACTGTTTCAACACCATCGCCAACGAATATCCTCAGCTTGGCGGTAGCTATGAGGTCGTTCATCACAGCCAGCTGTTGTCGGAGCTGCTGACCCAGGGGCGTCTTGAGACGCCGGCCCGATCCGATGGCAAGCCCAAGAAGGTGGCCTATCACGATCCCTGTTATCTCGGCCGTCACAACGACGTCTACCTCGCACCCAGGTCAGTCGTCGGTGCCGGCCCGATGGAGATCGTGGAGATGCCGCGCCACGGGACACGTGCCCTGTGCTGTGGAGCCGGTGGGGCACGATTCTGGATGGAGGAGCAGACCGGGAAGAAGATCAACATCGAACGAGCTGAGGAGGCCCTGGCCACAGGGGCAGACGAGATCGCCGTGGCATGCCCGTTCTGCTTCGTGATGCTCGACGACGGAGTGAAGGAATTGGGCCGCGACGACGTGAAAGTGCGCGACCTGGCCATGATCCTGGCCGACGGCATGGACCAGGCTGGCTCCGGGAGCAACGCCGGAGGCGAGTGATCCGACGGTTCGGCTTCACCCTCGTGTTGGTGATGGTCGCGGTCGCGTGCACGTCGGGGGCGGATGGGCCCTCGGCCACGAATGCCCCGGCGACGACCACGACCCTGCCGCCCACCACGACCGTCACGATCCTGTCCGACATCGCCGTCGAAGAGTTCCGCTCGTGTCTCGCCGAGCGGGGAATCGAGATCGAGAAGGTACCGCTCGACGCCACAGGGCACCCTCGTCTCGACCTGGTCATGGTCACCCTCGATTTCTCGGATCCCGCCACTGCCGAGGCCGTGTCGACATGCTCGGAGCTCCTCGAGACAGGGGCCCTGGACTTCGGGGATGACGAGGTCTTGCGCCAACAGATCCTCGAGCAGCTCCAGGAGTTCAGCCGGTGCATGGTCGATCTGGGGGTGGAGGACTTCCCTGAGCCCGTCCCCGGCTTCGTCGGTGTCGGCTCGCCGTTCCCCGTTGCCGAGATCCCGTATTCGGACCCGGGTTTCGCCACCGCGGTCGCTGCCTGCCGGCAGGCCCTCCTCGAGGCTCTGCCCGGGACCCCCGAGGGGTGACGGGCCGATTCGGCCTACGATCGTAAGCCGGTGATCTCCCAGCCCGCACCCGTCATCTATCCCGACACCGGCGAGGACCAGGACATCGACCGACCGTGGCAGGTGGTGGTGTGGAACGACCCGGTCAACACCATGTCTTACGTGGTCTATGTGTTCCGGAAGCTCTTCGGCTACGACGAGAACAAGGCGACGCTGCTCATGCTCCAGGTCCACCACGAGGGTCGGGCCATCGTCTCCGACGGCCCCCGGGAGAGAGCCGAGGTCGACTGCTACCGCCTCCATGGCCACGGTCTCTGGGCGACCATGGAGCAGTGATGGCTCGTCGGTTCAAGGCCGTCAGGGGCGGGATCGAAGTCGACCTCACCACCGACGAGAAGGAGTTCCTGTCCGGGCTGCTCGAGGTCCTGGCCGGCATCCCCGCGACCGGGGACGATCCCGCCACGAGACGTCTGCACGTGCCGGTGTACCTCGACGATCCGGAGTCGAACGAAGAGTGGTGGCGGCTGATGGAGGGTGAGCTGGCGGCGGCGAGGTCCGATGACCGCGGCGTCTTCGAGCGAACCATCACCGACCAGGGACGCCGGCATCTCAGCACCGACGAGGCGGATGCCTTCCTCAGAGTACTCAATGAGGGCCGGCTGGCCCTTGGAGCCAGGTTCGGCCTCGAAGTCGAGGACGACCACGACCGGTTGGCGGAGGACCAGCGGGAGATCATGGACTACCTCGGCTGGCTCTTGGAGGACCTCACCCTGGAGTTGAGCCGATCCCTCTGACCGTGTTGGCCGGGGTCACACGTCAGTGAATGGAGTAGGTTCGTCGGCTCGCCTCGTTAGGACCAAGGGGGGTCCCGCCGGGCGGGAGGTGACTGTTGCTAGCGGACCCGATTGCCGAGTTGAGAAGCCCTTCGGGATCTCTCATCTCGGTGTACGTGGGTCGCCCCAGCCCGGGTGGCATGACCGCCCTCCTCACCGATCTGCTCCGGCCGGTTCGCGAGGCGGCGGAGGAGAAGGAGCGGCCGGTTCAGAAATCGGTGCGTGCCGACGTCGAGCGCATTCACGACCATGCAGAGCGACTCGAGGGTGATGCCGCCCCGGGCTATGCCATCTTCGCCTCGGACATCGATGGCCTGTTCACGGTCGAGGCACTGGCCCACCGGGTGCCCAACGTCTCGTCGCTGGGCCCTCGCCCATATCTCCGCCCGCTGCGGGCGGCGCCCAAGGCGTTACGGGCGGGTGTGATCGTGGCCGACCGGTCCCAATCGCGGGTCTTCGTCGCCTCGGGCAATCTGATCGACGAGGTGACGTCGCCACTGATCGCCGACATCGGGAAGCCCAACTACGGAGGCTTTGCCGGCTACGAGGAGCATGGGGTCAGGGGGCGAGCAGACGAGGTGTCCAACCGCATGTGGCGCGAGGCCGGGCTGATCCTCCTGGAGAAGCATCAGGAGCGGCCGTTCGACTTCCTGGCGATCGGCGGGCATGGCGAGATGGTCGAGGACATCGGACGGACTCTTCATCCCTATCTGGACCGGCTCCACCGCTCCACGTTCCATGCCGGCCCGCAGACGGTCTCGATCCCCGCCCTGCGCCAGGAGCTGGCGGGGCAGGCCGACGAGGTGAGACGGCGCAACGAGACAGACCTGGCCAATCGTGTCTGTGACACCGCCCTCAGTGACGGGCAGGCCGTCCTCGGCATGACCGCAGTGCTGGCCGCGGCGAATGCCCAGGCGATCGATTCCCTGGTCGTGGCCGGAGAGTTCCGTCGTGCCGGCGCGATGTGCAACAACTGTGGGTTCCTCGCCCGTTCCGGCTCCATTTGCCCTGTGTGCGGCTCGGTCATGTTCCAGGTGGACGACATCGTTGCCGCGGCAATGGAGGCGACGGTGAGTGCCGGGGGGCGAACCCATCAGCTCGCGGTGTCATCCCCACTCGATGCGCACGGGGTGGGCGCCCTCACCCGATTTGCCCTCGGCCCATGAGTCCATGGTCTGCCGCGCGTCGGTACGATTCGCTCCATGCGTGAGACGCTGGCACAACGGCAGAGCTGGGTCGATCAGGGCAAGAGCGTGGCCAAGGCGACCGTGGTCAAGGCCTACGGATCCGCCCCCCGAGGCCCGGGCTCGCTGATGCTGGTCTCCTCAGACGGTGAGATGGAGGGCTCGGTGTCAGGGGGATGTGTCGAGAACGATGTGGTCGTCCGTGCCTTGTCGGTTCTGGAGAAGGGCGAGCCCGAGTTGGTGACCTACGGCATCGCCGACGACGACGCGTTCGCGGTCGGACTGGCGTGTGGCGGGACGATCCAGGTCTACATCGAGCCGTGGTGACGTCGCCGGTTCTCGACGCAACCAGGAACCTGACCGAGAAGGACGAGTTCGGCGTCGTCATCACGGTTATCACCGGTTCAGACGCCGGCGCCAAGGCTGTGCTCGACTCCGGGGCGGCCGTGGTGGCGGGTTCCATCCCCTACCGACTCGAAGCCCAGGTCGAGTCTGACGCATCGCAGTTGATGGCACGGGAGACCAGCACCACCCTGGCATACGGCGAGGACGAGGTCTTCTTCGAAGTGATCGCCCCCCGGCCCCGTCTCTTCGTCTTCGGTGCCGTTCATATCGCCCAGGAGCTGATCCAGCACGCCGGTCTGCTCGGCTTCCACACCGTCGTGGCGGACCCGCGACCGGCGTTCGTGACCGAGGAGCGCTTTCCCGACGCCGACGAGCGCAGGGTGGGGTGGCCGGGGGAGGTCGTCACCGGTCAAGACCTCGATTCCCGCACCTTTGTCGTGGTACTAACCCACGATCGACGCTTCGAGGACCCTCTCTGGCCGTTGGTGCTGCCGACAGATGTCCGGTACATCGGCGCCATGGGCTCGTCCAAGACCAGTGCGGCCCGAAGACAGAGGTTGCTCGAGACCGGCTTCACCGAAGATCAGGTCGAACGCATTCACGGCCCGATCGGGCTGGACATCGGCTCCCGAGCCGCCGGAGAGGTCGCGGTCGCCATCCTTGCGGAGATGATCTCCGCTCGTTACCTCCACCATGAGGAGCCCGTGCTCCAGGGTTTGCCGGTCCGTCTCTGATGTCCATCGCCGCCGTCGTGCTCGCAGCAGGTGAGTCACGTCGCCTGGGCAGGGCCAAGCAGCTCGAGCCCTGGGGGAACTCCAATCTCCTCACCCATGTCGTCGCCCGAACCCGGGAGTTCCCGGTAGACGAGGTATGGGTCGTCCTTGGCCACGATCATCAGCAGATCCTCGAGGCGTCGGACCTCGGTGACGCGGGGGTGATCGAGAACCCGGAGTGGGCGGAGGGCATCGCGTCGTCGATCAGGGTGGGTCTCGATGCGTTGACCCGTCTGTCCCGGGCCGACAAGGCGCTGATAGTCATGGGCGATCAGCCGTCGGTCCCAGTCGAAGTGGTAGAGGAGCTGATCGCCTCGCATGCACGATCAGACCACCCGGTGAGCCTGCCGAAGTATCGATACAACTGGGGCAACCCGGTCCTCGTCGACCGTCTGCTTTGGCCTCGACTCATGTCACTAGAAGGGGACGAGGGGGCACAGCGTCTCTGGCGCGCCCACCCCGAATGGGTCAACGAGGTCTGGTTCTCCGACCTCGCCCCACGCGACGTCGACACCGAGACCGACGTCGTCGACCTACGTCCCAGACAGCCGGGTTCGGGTTGAGCTCATCGGTCTAGAGTCGGGGCGTCTGGTTCGTTTCAGCGCTGAAGGGACACATGACTCGGATCGATCAGGTGGCGGGCATCAGTCACAAGGACGCCACCAAGCTGCGGAAGGCCGGAGTGCGGACGAGCAACGGCCTCATCGCAGCCGCTGCAGATCGCAAGGGGAGGGCTGAGCTCGCCGCTGCCACGGGTCTGGACGCTCGGGACATCCAGCTCTGGGTGAGCCACTCGGACCTGCTCCGGGTACGCGGTGTCGGAGCCGAGTACGCCGAGCTGCTCGCTGCAGCAGGCGTCGACACGTTGCGTGATCTCCGCCGACGCAACCCGACGGCCCTGCTCGCCAAGATCATCGGTCTCAATGGCGCCAGCCGGGTGGTGCAGCGTCTTCCCACGGAAGGCATGGTCGAGGTGTGGATCGAGGCTGCCAAGGAGATCGACCCCAGCGTCTGACTGCGCACGAGTAAGGGGCCCCGTGAGGGGCCCCTTACTCTCTGAGGAGGAGTGAGCTCAGGAAGCCTTCTCGGCCGTGGCCGAGGCGGTCTTCGGTGAGCTCGTCTTCTCTGCGGACGACTTGGTCGTCTTGGCAGCAGAAGCCTTGGTGGTGCCGGTCTTCGCCGCAGGCTTGGCGGCCGGCTTCTTGGCGGGCGTCTTGGCCGACTCAGCCGGCTTCACAGTGCCCTTCGCCGGGGCCTTCTCGGGACGGAACGAGTTCCGCCACGTGGCCAGCATGTCCTCGAGCTGGTCGCGCAGTTTGCCGACCTGCTCCTTGGCCTGGTCCAGGTCGACCTTCGACGAGATCTCCTCGACGACCTTGCCATCGGAGATGCGGCCCACGACCTTCTCACCCTCGACGGCCCACTTGTCGATCGCCTTCTCGGCGGCCTGGCCATACCCGCTGGCGTTCTCGCTCAGCTTGATGCGGATGTCACCGGCCTTGTCTCCGACCTTGCGGGCGGCGACGACCGGAGCTCCGACGACTGCGTAGAGCACGTTCTTGGTCTTCATGTCACTCCTGTTCGGTTTTGTTCACGTGTGATCCATTGGAATGGATCAACGCCTTGTACATGTCGAGCAGCACCTTCTTCTCGCTGGCGCTGAGCAGGTTGTCTGCCTCGATCGCCTCGTAGATGCTCGGCGATTCCAGCTCCGTGTCGATGAGACCGGCCCTGGAGTACAGCGTGTTGGCAGAGATCTCGAGGGCCCGGGAAAGACGGCCCAGGATCTCGGCCGATGGCCTGCGGATCCCGCGCTCTATCTGCGACAGATAGGGGTTGGAGATCCCGGCCCGCTCCGCCAGACGGCGAAGCGAGAGGTTGGCTCTCTCCCGCTGCTGGTGGATGAAGTCGCCGAGGTCGTTATGCTTGCTCTCGTTCACTTGGTGCAAGCTTATAGCAAGCTGCTTGCTATTGCAAGCAACTTGCGGTCTCCTTCTAACGGGCGATCACACCAGTGCGGCGCCCACCACGTTTCCGATGAACCAGGCGATGACCCCACCTACGCCGGCGATGACCAGGTTCTCCAGCCCGGAGGTGAACCAGTTGCTTCGGGCCACCCTCGCCTTGACCATCCCCACAACGAACAGCCCGGCCAAAGCCAGGACAGTCGCCCAGAGCAGGGCCTGGTTGGCATCGTCGAAGGCGAGGAATGGAAGGACCACTGGCAGGGCCCCCACCAGGAAGAGCCCGCCGGATGCCACCATCGCCCGGTAGGGCGATCGCCGCTCGGATTCGACGAAGCCGAACTCGAGTGCCTTCATGGCGTTGAGGATCGCGTCGTCCGATCGATCGAACGCCGCCACGACCATGTCGACGTCCTCAGGTCTCAGCCCCATGTCGCCGAACATCTCGGTTAGCTGGTCGAGCTCCTGCTGTCGATGCTCGCGGATGTGGACCCGCTCCAGCTTCAGCTCCGCTTCGAGCACCTGGTCCTGGGACTACGTGGCCAGGTACTCCCCAGCAGCAATCGAAATAGCTCCGGCCAAGGCGCCGGCAACGGCGGTCAGCAGGACCTGGTCGGTCTCGAGGCCGCCTCCGACGACACCAACGACCAGGAGGAAGGTCGAGACCAGGCCGTCGTTGAGCCCGAGGATGATGTCCCGCCAGTACTGGCGGGTCTCACCGATGTGAGGCTCGTACGGGCTGTCCTCCCGCAGCACCCGTTTCTCGGTGGCCACCGCCGGATCGTACAGGAGGGGCGGGGGCCCGCCAGATCAGAGACCGTCGATCAGACCAATCACCGCGGCGACGCCGGCCCGTATGCCGACACCGATCGTCCCCTCGTCCAGACTGAAGCCCGGCGAGTGCAGGTCGTGTCCTCTCCCCGATGACCCGAGCCGGAGTAGTGCACCCGGAGCAACCGACAGATAGTTGGCGAAGTCCTCTCCGCCCATCGAGGGCTCGGTCGGCACCACGACTGCGTCACCGAGCAGGTCCGAGATCGCCGTGGTCGCGGCGTGGACCACGGCGTGATCGTTGACCACAGGAGGGATGGCCTGGACGTAGTCGAGGGAGTATCTGGCCCCGGACCATGCCATCAGACTCCCCACCGCTTTGTCCATGAGACCTGGAAGGACATCCCAGAGGGCGCGATCGAGAGTGCGGGCCGTCCCCTGCAACTCGACCCGGGTCGGTATGACATTCGACGTGGTCCCGCCCTGGATCGAGCCAAAGGCCACGGTCAGGATGCTGCGGGCGTCGACGGTCCTCCTCAGGACACCGGGCAGCTCATGGACGAGACGCGCTGCGTCGGCGATGAGGTCGACCGTCTGATGGGGACGGGCGGTGTGGCCACCCGGCCCCTCCAGGACGAGGGTGAACTTGTCGGCACTGGCTGTTATCGGCCCGACCCTGCTCCCCACCTTGCCGGTCTGCAGGGACGGGTCGATATGGAATGCCATGATCCCCTTGAGACCGTCGACGAGGCCCTCATCTACGAACTGGCCGGCGCCGCCCGGGAACGCCTCTTCCGCGGGCTGGAACAGGATCCGCACTCCGGACGGTGGGTCGAGGTTGCGTAGGGCGACGGCGATGCCAAAGGCGATCGCAGCATGGGCATCGTGTCCGCACGCATGCATCCAGCCCGGGTTCTGTGAGCGAGGGGTGTTCTCCTCGGGCTCGTCGATGGGGAGGGCGTCCAGATCGGCCCGGTACGCGATCCGGGGCTCCGGCCCGATATCCAGCCAGAGACCGGTCCGGGGCTTCCGATCGTGATAGGTGATGCCGTTCTCGTCGAGCGAGGAAGCGATCAAGGCCGTGGTCCGGTGTTCCTCGTTGGCCGGCTCCGGGTGTCGATGGAGCAGACGCCTCAGCTCTACGGCCTGGGGAACGATCCCTTCGACCAGGGCTTGGAGGCGCTCACGATCGATCATGCCCGCAGGCTATTGCGCCCGCTGTCGAAATTGGGAGCCGCAGTGACGCATGTGGCATCGGAAGCTCCCAATTTCGTCACGGATCACTCGTAGAAGCGGGTTTGGAACACCTGGCGGGCGCGTCGGGTGACCCGGCGGTACTCCTCCCGGAGCTCGGAGGCCCGATCGAATCCGAGCGAGGCCCCCAGACTGCGCAGCTCCTCGGGGCCGGTGGGCAGTGAGTCGACGGCACGGCCCATCTGGAGATGGAGACGGAGACGAACCCTGGTGCAGAACAGATACGACTCGCTCAATGCGGCCTGCTCTCGAGGCTCCAGGATCCCCTCCGCCGAGAGCAACTCCAGGGCGGCCAGCGTCCCAGGGACACGAAGCCGGCTTGCCTGCCCACCGTGACGTAGCTGGAGCAGCTGGGTGAGGAACTCGATGTCGCTGATGCTCCCCGGTCCAAGTTTGAGGTGATAGTCGGGATCCTCGCCCGTCGGGATCCGCTCCTTCTCGACCCTGGCTTTGATCTCTCGGATGGAGCGCAGGTACTCCGCCGGGAGGTGGGGTCGCCATACGAAGCCATCGACAATGTCCGACCAAGCCCCGCCGACCTCGACGTCACCCGCCACGACTCGTGCCTTTACCAGGGCCAGCATCTCCCATGGCTCCGCCCACTCCTCGTAATAGCGGCGGTAGCTCTCCAGCGTCCTCGCCATCGGCCCTTTCCGTCCCTCCGGCCTGAGCTCTGCGTCCAGGGCATAGGCCTCGCCGTGGCGGCTCGGCTCGGACAGCACTCTGGCCATGTCGGTGGGGATGCGCAGCGCCCAATCTCGACGTGTCTCGTCGTCGAAGACGTAGATGACGTCGAGATCCGATCCGTAGGACAGCTCGCCTCCTCCCCATTTCCCCATCGCCACCACGGAGAACCCGGTCGGGTCGCCGTCGGCGGCCACGTAGAGGGCGCCCCCCACGGCGGCATCGGCGCTGTCTGTGAGAGAGCGAAGGGTGGTGACGGTGTCTGCCTGGTCGAGGATGTCCCTGGCTGCGATCCGGAGCTTCCTCCTTCGGGCCATGCGCCGGATGGTGCCGATCCTGGCATCGGAATTGGGCCGTGACTCGAGCAGGCCGACGAGCCGCTTCGTTTCCTCGGAAGCGCCGCGAATCTGGCCGAGCAGTCGCTCATCGGCCAGACGTGGCACGAACTCAGGGATGCGGTCGATGAGGTCGCCGATGAGCCGGCTCGTCCCGAGGAGACGGCAGAGACGCTCTCCTGCCAGGGGATTGACCTGGAGCAGGGTCACCAGGGCGGCGTGGTCAGGGGTGTTGGCCAGCACCATCCGGAGCTGAGCCAGTCCCAGGTCCGGATTGGGGGACAACGAGAGCCAGTCGAGCATGAGGGGCAAGACGTGGTGCATGGCCCGGGAGCGCCGGCTGAGCCCGGCGGTCAGGTCCTCCAGGGCGCGACGGGCGGCCGTGACGTCGCGGAACCCGAGTGCCTCCAGCCGCAGACCGGCCTCCTGGATGCCGAGCCTGGCGCTGGGCGAGCCCACCAACGCATCCAGGATGGGCCGGAAGTAGAGACGTTCATGGACATCCCGGACCACAGATCGAACCTCGGCCAGCCTCTCATCGAGTTGCCGGGCCGGGTCGTCGGTCATCCCGAGTGAGCGGCCCAGCTGAGCCCTACGCTCTTGGTCGGCGGGCAGGTCCTGGGTCTGCCGGAGATCCCACAGCTGGATTCGATGCTCGAGGTCGCGCAGGAAGCGGTAGGCGCCGTCGAGGTTGTTGCGATCCTCCTCGGCCACGAACCCGAAATCGGTGAGGGCTTGCAGAGCGTCGAGCGTGGCCCGTCCCCGCAGGTCCGGCTCCAGCCGGCCGTGCACCATCTGGAGGAGCTGCACCGAGAACTCGATGTCACGGATGCCACCCCTGGATCTCTTGATATCCGAGGGCCGGGCGCCGTCTTCGGCCTCCTCTTTCAGCCTTCGAATGCTGCGCAATGCATCGACGTCGAGACCCTCCTCCCAGATGACCTTCTCCACCATCGACATGAACCTGTCGCCTAGCTCTTCGTCACCCGCAGCGGGCCGGGCCTTGAGCAACGCCTGGAGCTCCCATGGCTCACCCCATCTGGCGTAGTACTGGGAGTAGGAGGCCAGGCTCCGGGAGAGAGGGCCGATGGAGCCCTCCGGACGTAGATCGGCGTCGACGATGAGCCCGTAGCCATCCCCTGCCCTGGCGGAGAGCCCGGTCACGAACGCCGTGGCCAGGGCCAGAGCGGTGCCACGGCTGGCTGTCTCATCGTCGCCGGCAGTGTCGTGTACCAGCACCACGTCGAGGTCAGAGGAGTAATTCAGCTCGCGCCCCCCCCACTTCCCCATGGCGATGACGGCGAACGGCAGATCCATCACGAGTTGGTGACGCGCCGACACGGTGATCCGGGCCCTTGCCAGCACGTCGGCGGCCAGACGGTCCATTGCGTCCGAGAACCGGGCCGTCGCCTCCCTGAGGTCGAGCACCCCGGCGAGATCGTCGGCTGCGACCGGTGTCAGGGCGGCCCGGGCGAGGAATGGCACCGAGTCATCCGAAGCGACTCCGCGCAAGAGACCAGGGTGGCGCGCCACTGCCCGGCTCAAGGCACGAGAGCCCCCGGCGAGAGCAGACGCCCTCCGAATCGAGGTCTCGTCACGCACGATCCCGGGATCGGCCCCGATGATCGGGATCAGGCGGGCCCATGCGCCTCCCGGGTCGGCACCGTTGGCCACGAGTTGGGCGATTTCCGCGGCCGCTCGCTCATCTGGCACGAGCTCTGCGAGGCGCGCTGCGTCCGCGGGTGGCGGAGGTGAGGTCCGTCGCTCGGTCACGGCCGACAGGGTATGACGGGGCGTATCGTGGCGGTGTGCCAGTACGTGTCGCCGGGGCCCAGCTGAATCTCTGCGTCGGCGACATCGCGGGCAACGAGGAGCGGATCGCCGAGGCCATGGCGTGGGCGGAGGCAGAGAAGGCCGACGTCCTGCTCCTGCCCGAGCTCGCCATCAACGGCTATCCCCCGGAAGACCTCGTGCTGCGCCCGGATTTCGTGTCGGCGGGCCTCGAAGCACTGGAGCGGCTCGCCACGAAGTCCGGCAACACCACGGTCGTCGTCGGGTTCGTGGACCGATCGGATGGGCCGTCGCGTGGTGCAGCTGACGCTGAGGACAGACGTGTCGCCAATGGCGCCGCCGTCCTCCGTGACGGTGCCGTGGCCGGCATCTATCACAAGGTCCTGCTCCCCAACTACGGCGTTTTCGACGAGGACCGCTACTTCGCAGTCGGACGAGATCCGGCCCAGGTCTGGGACCTGGGCCCGCTCAAGGCCGGCGTGTCGATCTGTGAGGACATCTGGCTGCCGGACGGCCCGCCCAAGGCCCAGGCGGATGCCGGGGCGGAGGTGCTCTTCAACATCAATGCGTCCCCGTTTCACAAGGGAAAGGCGCGTGAGCGGGAGGCGATGATCGTGGAGCGGGCACGTGCGTCTGAGGTGCCCGTGGTCTATCTCAACCTGGTTGGAGGCCAGGACGAGTTGGTGTTCGATGGCTGCTCGCTCGCCGTTGCTGCCGACGGCACCATCGTCCACCGCTCACCGCAGTTCGAGGAGGGCACTTTCATTGTCGACCTCCCCCTGCGAGGGGAGGTAGCCACCCCTGGATCGGTCACCGAGCACCTCGGGGCCGAGGAGGAGGTCTACCGGGCCCTCGAGACCGGCCTGGGCGATTACGTGCGAAAGAACGGCTTCGGGCAGGTGGTGATTGGCCTCTCGGGTGGCATCGACTCTGCTCTCACCGCGGTGATCGCCGCGGACACACTCGGCCCGGAGGCGGTGTGGGGTGTGGCCATGCCTTCCCGCTTCTCCTCACAACACTCGATCGACGACGCGAGGGCGCTGGCCGAGAACCTGGGGATCAGATTCGACCTACTCCCCATCGAAGGGGTGTACTCGTCGTTCCTCGAGACGCTCGCCCCGGTCTTCGCCGGGACCGACTTCGGCACCGCCGAGGAGAACCTCCAGGCCCGGGCGAGAGGGGCGATGCTGATGGCGATCTCGAACAAGCACGGCCCGATGGTCATCGCCACCGGCAACAAGTCAGAGATGGCAGCGGGGTACTCCACCCTCTATGGCGACATGGTCGGGGGCTATTCGGTGTTGAAGGATGTGTTCAAGACGCTCGTGTACGACCTGGCTCGATGGCGCAACAAGGACGGCGATGTCATCCCGCAGAGCACCATGGACAAGCCGCCGTCGGCGGAGCTGCGGCCGAACCAGAAGGACTCGGACAGCCTTCCGCCCTACGAGGTCCTCGACGAGATCCTCGCCCTCTATGTCGAGTCAGACGTGGGGGTCGCCGAGATCGTCGAGCAGGGCTTCGACCCCGATCTGGTGAGCCGGGTGGCGGGCATGGTCGATCGCAACGAGTACAAGCGTCGTCAGGCGGCCCCCGGGGTCAAGATCACGGTCAAGGCGTTCGGAAAGGACCGCCGGCTGCCGATCACCAACCGGCACACCCCACGATTGGGGTGAGGCCGCCGTCATGACCCCTCGAGTGCTGATCAACGGGGTGGAGTCCAACGGGATGGTCCCCGTCAGCGACTCCTCCGTCCTCCGTGGTGACGGATGTTTCGAGGTGATCAAGGCCTACTCCGGGCGTCCCTTCGCCCTGGATTCCCACCTCGACCGTCTCGAGCGAAGTGCCATGGCACTCGAGATCGCCATCCCGAGCCGTGAGGACCTCAGCAGCTGGATCGAGGGCATCGCGGCGGGCTGTCCCGAAGGCGTGGTGAGGGTGGTCGTGACGAGAGGCTCCGCAGTGCCTGGCGCGACCCAGGAGCCACTGACCGTGGTGTTCGCCCATGACTGGGTCAAGGGCGAAGGCCCGGCCCGCCTTCTCCCGGTCGAGGCGCCCTGGCACGCCGCCGGCGCCGATTGGGAGCTGGCCGGCGCCAAGGTGCTCTCCTATGCCCCCAACCTCTCCGCCAGCAGGCGAGCGGTGGCCGAGGGATTCGACGACGCTCTGCTCACCACCGCCGATGGGGTCGTGCTCGAGGGGCCGACCTTCTCGGTGGCGTGGGTGGTAGACGGGGTCTTGGAGACACCAGGCCTCGAGTTGGGGATCCTCGACTCCATCACTCGGAGGGTGATGCTCGAGCTGGCAGACGAGCTGGGGGTAGAGGTGGTGCAGGGAAGCTGGCCGCTCGACCGGCTCGAGCTGGCCCAGGAAACGATGGCCCTCTCCACGGTTCGGGAGATACAACCGGTCTCGGCTGTCGGTTCGACGGTATTCCCGGAGGGATCGGTGACGGCCGACCTCGCCCGTCGGTACTACCAGCGCGTCTACTGACCGGGAGGAGGGCAGGGCTCAGGGTTCTGGCCGGACATCCAGCTGACCAGGCGATGCACGGCTTCGTCCCTGGTCAGGACCCTGGCCTGATCCAGCGGCGGGTTGCAGACTCCCCGTGCCCCTATGCCTCGTAGCTTCGCATCGGCCTCCTCGGCCGTCGGCAGGAACACCTCGCGCACATCCTCGGTCCCGGCGGCTGGACGAAGGGTCGAGATCAGGGCGTCGATCCGAATCCAGACGGCGAGTCGGGCGATGTCTGCCTCGGTCAGGCCGTGGAGAAGGCAATTGTCGACCGGGGGACATCCGGCGGTCCCCGTGACCGGCTGGTACTTGCCCTCCAGTCGCGGGGTCATCTTTCCTGCGTAGTGATCGGCGACGACAGCCGCGAATTGCGGGTCGGCCAGTTGGTCGGGGCAGAAATTCAAAGAAGAGCCGTCGCAGCCGAGCAGGATGCCGCGGGTCAAGAGCAACGCTGCCGCCGCCTCCCCTGCCCGGCCGTCGTCGTCGGCGTAGGGCCAACCCGGTTGCGGATCGGCGAACGCCATGGCCGACTGAGCGGCGAGGAGGCTGGGACGTGGGTCGACAGCCAGCCCTTCGGGATCGTGCAGCTCGAAGTGGAGGTGGTCGATCGTATCCTCGGCGTTGCCCGAGTCACCCACCCAGCCGATCACCTCGCCCCGCACGACGGGGGCTCCAGGCACCAGATCGGTCCGCACTCCCACCCCGAGGCCATCGTCGGTGCCGAACAGATCGTTGTTGAGATGGATGTAATAGGACGACCAACCGTCGGTGTGCCCGATGATGGCGTAGCAGCAGTTGGGTGTGCCCTGCTCCTGGACGACACGGGTGACCACACCATCGGCGACAGCCACCACCGGGGTGAGCTTGGTGGCGGCTATGTCGTTCCCTTCGTGCTTCCGCGCTCCCCCGTCACGGTCGGCGCCGAACTCCGAGCCGATGCGGCCCACCCCGGTGAGGGGCCAGGCCATGTCATAGACGAAGGGATCACAAGGTGGAGGGGGCGGCACAGTCGTAGTGGTGGGCACCGTTGTCGTGGTGGGGGGAACGGTGGTCGCGGTGGTGAGCGGGGGCGAGGTCGTGGTGGGAGCAAGCGTGGTGGTCGTTGGCTCCGGCCCGGTGGTGGTGGTCTCGCCGTCACCGACGGTGGTCGTGGTGGTGGGTGCGGTGGTGGTGGGCGCGGGAAGGGTGGTCGTCGCCGGCGCGGTCGTGGTGGTGGCCGGAGGAGCCGTGGTGGGTGCCGGGACAGTCGTCGTCGTCTCGGGTGGCAGTGTGGTGGGGGGGAAGAGGACGTCGAGAGTCACCGGGGGGCACATCTCCGCCGCGGCCGCCGGCTCCGGTCGGGTACTCACGAAATAGAGCCCGGTGACCAAAGCGGACGCGACCAACAGCGCGGCCGTCCGTCTGCCGTACATCGGGGGCAACCTTAACTGCAGGTTTGGAACTGCCAGCAGGTGGGGTACGTTTGACAACTCATGACCCCCTCACGAGCGCTCCGTCTCTCACTCGTGGGCGCGCTGCTCCTGGTGCTCGGCGCGTGCGACGACGGGGAGACCACGGAGCTAAGCACGACATCGTCCCTCATCTCCAGCGCGACCTCGGTCGATGCCGGGGCGAGCACCACGACGGCACCGGCAGATGCCTCGGCGACCTCGACCACCCTTGTCGGCCAATCGGTGAGCGGATACGAGGTTGTGGCCCGTGTCTCGGATCCGGCAGGTGAGACCTTGTTCATCGTGATCCCACCAGGTGCGTACACCGACGTGGACATGGAGAACTTCACGGTCGGCCTGGTCGACAACGGGACCGTGACCTATGGCGCCGAGATCTTCGACGATGCCGCCGCGGTCGTGGCCTACCGCAAGCCGGAGGCCGAGCGGACCGAAGAGGAGACCGAGCTCATCGACCAGCATCACTTCGCCAGCGTTCAGAACGCCGGCGTCGTCGTCTTCCAGGGCCCCTTCGCCGAATCACCGGACGTGGTCATCGGAAGCTAGAGCAGAGCTGCGGCGACCAGGAGAAAGCCCCCGAACCCGACCAGGTCGGTGATCATCGTCAGCAGTATCGACGAGGCCAGCGCCGGGTCGAGCCCCAGGCGACGCAGGATGAGGGGGATCGCCGAACCGGCAAGGGTGGCGATGAACAGGTTGGCCAGGCAGGCCAGCCCGACTACGAACGCCACCTCCGTGGGCGTCGAAATGCTCTGGAACACCCCGGAATCGACCAGCACGTAGGTGAGTCCCGAGGCGGCGACCGCAAGGAGCAGGCCGTTGAGCAACCCGACTCCTGCCTGCCGGGCGAGTATCGAGGTGACCTGGGCCCGGGGAACGTCGTCGGAGGCGAGCGAGCGGATCATCACGGCCAGGCTCTGGTTGCCCCCGTTCCCGCCCAGCGTCGCCACGATCGGCATCAATGCGGCCAGCACCGGCTCGGTCGAGATGATGCTGGTCTGGTTCTCGATCACGTAGGCAACCAACAGGGCGAGACCGAGGTTGAGGACGAGCCAGGGTGCCCGGGACCGGAACGACTTCGTCACGTCGGTGTACACCGTCTCCCCGACGCCGGCGCCCACCGCGGCGGCGAAGTCCTCGGTGGCCTCGTCCTGCACCGCTTCGATGACCGCGTCCGTGGTGACGACACCGAGGAGGACGCCTGCCTCGTCGACCACGGGGATGCCGAAGAGGTGATAACGCTGGGCCAGCTCGGCAACCTCCTCCCGGTCGCTCATGGCTTCGACCGATACCGGCTCGGGCACCATGACCTCATCGAGGCTCGCCCCTGGTCGGGCGAATACCAGGTCACGGAAGTAGATGACCCCGGTGAGCTTGGATCCGTCGTCGACCACGTAGACGTACGACAGGTCTTCGTATTCGTCGTGGAGCTGGCGGATCCTCTCGATGGCCTCCCCTGCCGTGAGCCCGATCGGGAGGGCGGCGATCTCGGTCGTCATCAGACCCCCCGCCGTGTCCGACGGGTACTCGAGTAGACGTCGGATCTCCGACTCCGACTTGTCGTCGAGCATCGCCAGGACGCTCTCGGTGACGTCGTCGTCGAGCTCGAAGAGGAGGTCGGCGGCCGCCTCGCCGGTCATCTCGCTCACCGCTGCGGTCAGATCCTCGAGAGGGACGTCCTCGATCAGCTCGGCGGCGAGCTCAGGGGAGATCTGCTCGAGGATGTCGGCTACATCCTCCGGCTCCAGCTCGGCGAGCAGGCCGGCGGCATCCTCCTCGGTCAGCTGCTCGAGTACGTCGGCGGCGTCCCCGGGAGCGGCTTCTGCGAGAGCCTCCCACTCCTCACCGTGAGTCTCCAGGTAGTCGGCGACTTCCTCGTGGTCACGGCGCGCGGCAGCAAGCAGGTCTCTGGCAAGTTGGCGCGGTCTTCTGAGTCGGAGTCTCACCGGTACCCCTGGAAGGGCGAACCGGCAGAGGGTAACTACCCGTCGTAGGGTCGAACTGCTTTGACGGTGACCTGGAACGTCCCTCCGGGCGCGCTGTAGGACACCACTTCGCCCACCGCGGCGCCGAGGAGGGCTTCACCCATCGGGCTGCTCGGCGAGGCGAGGAGGAGGCCCGGCACCTTGTTCTCCTGGGGCGCCACGAAATAGTCCAATTCGTCGCCGTCGGAATCGGCCACGGTGACCACACAACCGACCTCCACCTGCCCGGTGACGGTGACTGCTCTCACCTCGGACGTGTTGAGGAGGTGCTCCAGTTTCCTGATCCGGGCCTCCATCAGGCCCTGGTCGTTCTTGGCGGCGTCGTAGTCCGCGTTCTCCCGGAGATCACCATGCGACCGCGCCTCCGCGATGCGCTCCTCGATCTCGCGCCGCCCCGCCGTCTTGAGCTGCTCCAGCTCCTCCTGCATCTTCTCGTGGGCCGCGGGGGTCAGGAAAGTCGGTTCATCGGGCATGAGTCGGGGAGGCTAATTACGGGCCAGTTGCTATCAGGAGACGGCCGCAGCCCGGGAAAGGTCGATGTCTGGCCAGGGCTATCTTCTGTGGGTGACCGGGGTTCGCCTCACCGAGTATTCCCACGGAGCCGGCTGTGCCTGCAAGTTGGGGCCGGATGAGCTCTCGGTCGTGATGTCGGCCGTGCAGGATCACGCTTCGACCAGCCACCCCGACCTCCTCGTCGGTGTCCGGGGCTCCGACGATGCCGGGGTGTACGACCTCGGCGACGGGCGGGCGCTGGTCCAGACAGTCGACATCTTCACGCCCGTCGTCGACGACCCCGGTGACTGGGGTCGGATCGCCGCCGCCAATGCCCTCAGTGATGTCTATGCCATGGGGGGCACCCCGCTGACCGCGCTCCAGTACCTCGCCTGGCCCCGCGACACACTCGATTTCGATACCGCTCGAGAGGTGGTCGGAGGAGGCCTCGACGTCATGTCCGAGGCGGGATGCACCGTGTTGGGAGGCCATTCCATCGACGGGCCTGAGCCGACCTACGGGTTCGCGGTGACCGGGATGGTCGGTGCCGGGTCGTATCTACCCAACTCCCGGGCCGAGGAGGGTGACACCCTGATCTTGACCAAACCCCTGGGCGTCGGGATCATCACCACCGCCATAAAACGGGGCAAGTGCCCCCCTGACGTGGCGCGGAGGGCTGTCGAGACCATGACGACCTTGAATGACGTGGCCGGGAGGTCTCTGGCCCCGGCGCGTGCGCATGCCGCCACCGATGTCACCGGCTTCGGCCTGCTGGGACACCTTCGGGAGATGTGCCTCGCCTCGGGTGTCGGCGCCATTGTCTCCGCGACCGATGTCCCGGTCCTGGAAGGGGCGGAAGAGCTCCTCGGACTCGGGATGTGGGCCGGAGGTTCGCAGCGGAACCTCAAGTCGATCCTCGACTTCGTGGAGTCCGAGGTGGGTGAGGACGAGCTGCGAGTGCTCGCCGACGCCCAGACCTCGGGGGGTCTGCTGGTGGCTCTTGCGCGGGACTCGGTGGAGGAGTACATCCACCTGGTCCCCGGTTCGGCGGTCATAGGCTCGATCACGGACGGTGCCGGCATCAGGGTCACCCCATGAACGAGGGTAAGGATGGCGTGATGAACGAGGCGGACCGCCTCGACTCGATCTCAGAGGCGCTCTCCATCCCGACGGTGGAGCGTCACATCTTCCTCTGCGCCGACCAGACCACCCCCAAATGCGCCCCGCGGGAGGTGACACATGAGCTGTGGGCCCATCTCAAGGCCCGCTTGAAGGAGACAGGGCTCGCCTCCGCACCGCCGGGATGGTCGGGGAAGCCAGGAGTCGAGCCGACCCCGGTCGAGCCCGGTCGAGGGTCCGTCCTGAGGAGCAAGGTCGACTGTCTTCGCATCTGCGAGCAGGGGCCGATCTGTGTCGTCTATCCCGAGGGCACGTGGTACGCCAACCTCGATCGTGAATCCCTCGATCGGGTCATCGACCAGCATCTCGTGGGTGGCCGGCCCGTGGAGGAATTGGTCTTCGCGGTGACCGGAGAGAGCCGATGAGGACCTTCTGGCGTCTGCTCGTGGCCCTGATCCTGTGGCGCGCCTTCGCCCCCATCATCAGCCCGCGCTTTCGCCCCCCGCAGGAGCATCCCTGGCGCAGCCCGGGGCGGACAGTGTTCGTCGGTGACGAGGAGTTCGTTGTCCGGGAGGCAGGCCCTGATGGTGCTCCGATGGTGCTCCTCATCCACGGCCTGGCCGGCTCTTCGCTGGCCGAGTGGTATCGGATCGGGCCGGCGTTGGCCGAGAAGTACCGGGTGATAATGGTCGACCATCGCAGTCACGGGCTCGCGCCGTTGGCCCGCGACAGATTCGAGGTGGAGGACCTCGCCGACGACATGGCGGGGGTCCTCGATGCCATGGGCGTGGGCCAGGTCTCGGTCGTGGGGTATTCGATGGGTGGGGCCATCGCTCAGGCCTTCGCACATCGCCATCCCCATCGGGTCGATCGTCTCGCGCTCATCGCCACTTTCACCCACCATCCCGAGCCCCACCGCTTCTTCAGGGCGGTTGGTGCGATTCTGGCCCGGGGCTGGGAGCGACTCACCGGTCTCGGGACGCCCGAGGTCCGGTCGACCTACCTGCGATGGACCGGAGCGGTCGACGAGCGTCACGCCCGCTGGCTCTGGGAGGAGACCCATCGTCGCGACGTCGATGCCGGCGCCCAGGCCACCCTGGCCCTTCTCCGATTCGACTCCCGGCCCTGGATCGGCAAGGTCGAGGCAGAGACGTTGGTAGTGATCCCCACCGCCGACGAACTGGTCCCTCCGGCATGGCAGTACGAGTTGGCCGCCGCTTTGCCCAATGTGACCGTGGTCGAGCTGCCCGGCGTACGCCACGAAGCTCCGTGGACCCATCCCGACCGGGTGGTCGAGGTGATCTCCTCCTTTGTCGGCTGAGCGAAAGCCGTCGGGCGGGGCGCTGACCGACAGCCGTCTCTCCAACCTGGGCGCCAACCGGATACTCGAGGGGTTCGAGGAGTACGTGTCCAGGTTCAGGGCAATCAACCAACGTGCGCCGCGCCGGTTCGAGGAACGGGACTGGCATGGCATGCAGTCCGACGCCGTCGAGCGGCTCAGGCTCTACACGGTGGTCGTTGACCGGGTCATGGAATCAGTGAGCCACCTGCTCGGACCGCGGTCGGATGACCCGTTGGTCTGGGTGGCGGTCAAGGCCGTGTACTCCGGCCTCATCTCCGACCGTCAGGATTGGGAGTTGGCCGAGACGTTCTACAACTCGGTCACCCGCCGGGTGTTCCGGACGGTAGGCGTAGCCGAGCACATCGAGTTCGTCGACTCCGACTTCGACAGCCCTCCGATCCCCTCCCGTGAGCCGATCTATCTCACATTCGACCGCCGGGACTCGACCATCGACCTCGTCCGCGAGATCCTCACCTCCTTCGCCCATTCAGTGCCGTATGCCCGTCTCGAGGCGGATGCGGCCGAGGTCGCGGCCAGGATCGCCGCCCGTCTCAGCGAGCCGGGTGCCCTGGCCACCGTGGGCAAGGCGGAGATGGTGCGCACGGCCTTCTATCGCGGGCAGTCCGCCTACATCATCGGGTTGCTCTACGCCGGGTCGCACCGCATCCCGCTGATCATCGCCCTGAGCAATGGGGAGGACGGTGTCTTCGTCGACGCCGTGCTGCTCACTGAGGACGAGGCGTCGATCGTCTTCAGCTTCACCCGCTCCTATTTCCATGTCGATGTCGCCCGCCCCTACGACCTGGTGCGCTTCCTTCGTCGGTTGATGCCGCGTAAGCGCCTCGCCGAGATCTACATCGCGGTGGGGCAGAACAAGCACGGAAAGACCGAGCTCTATCGGGACCTTCTCCGCCACCTGCGATCGACCGAGGAGAGGTTCGAGCCGGTGCCGGGGACCAGGGGCCTGGTCATGGTCGTCTTCGGGATGCCCGGTCACGACGATGTGTTCAAGGTGATCAGGGACACATTCCCACCACCCAAGCGGAACACCCGGCGCGGGGTGATGGGCAAGTACCGGCTGGTCTTCCAGCACGATCGGGCGGGGAGGCTGATGGACGTCCAGGACTTCCAGCACCTCGAGTTCCACCGATCCCGCTTCTCGACAGAGGTGCTCGACGAATTGTTGACCGAGGCGGCCGGCACGGTCCGACTGGAAGGTGACTCGGTGGTCATCAGCCATGTCTACGTCGAGCGACGGGTGGTCCCGCTCGACGTCTATGTCCGCGAGGCGGCCGGTCCCGCCGCGGCCGATGCGGTGGTCGACTTCGGCCAGTCGATCAAGGACATGGCCTCGACCAACATCTTCCCCGGCGATCTGCTCCCGAAGAACTTCGGGGTCACCCGTCATGGACGTGTCGTCTTCTACGACTACGACGAGCTGAGCGCCCTGACCGAGATCAATTTCCGTGAGCTGCCCGTCTCCGACGACGACAGCGACGTGCTCGGCCTGGAGCCCTGGTTCCCGGTGGGTGATCACGACGTGTTCCCCGAGGAGCACCAGGCCTTCCTCGGCCTGCCCCTGGATCTGCGTCGGGTCTTCATGGAGCAGCACGCCGACCTTTTCGAGCCGGCCGCCTGGCGCGCCATTCAGGAGCGTCTCGTGTCAGGCGAGCTGATCGAGGTCTTCCCCTATCGCCAGGACGCCCGCCTCCCCGGGACAGCCGAGTCCCGTGGGTGGTGACACTCATGGCACCAGGGTCAGCGTCCCTTCGGCACCCTCCGCCACCTGGTCCCGGTCCCACCGCATCGGGTGGTGGGTTCCGTCGGCCCAGGAGGCGAGAATGTCGTCGTAGTGGGTGTGGAAGGCGTGCCCTGACTGTCCGGTGGAGTTGACCGATGTCGAGCCGGACAGGTCGGCGAGGTCGACCACCATCCGCATCGAAGGCAGCCAGTCCACGCCGTAACCATCCGGGGGGTGGAATCCGACCGCGTTGACGATGTCGTCGCTGCCCCCGACCCGCGCCGGCGCCTTCTTGTTGAAGAGCCACTCGATCGGTGCGATGCCGGACTGGCCAAAGGTGAGATTCTCGAAGGAGGCGATGTGGAGGTCGGCCCATCGCCAGGACGACGGGTCGGCTCCGAGCATCCCGGACAGCTCGTGATGAGCTGCGACCAGCGCCTGTTCGAGGATGGCGTCCCGATCCTCCACCAACTCGGTCCCGGCCAGGTCCCAGAACGGGTCGCTCGGGCTCTCGAGGAGCCCCGCCACCACGGTGAACCAACGGCTGCCCCCATCGGGCCATGAGTCTTCGGGCAGGTCGTCCTGGAAGGCGAGACGGAGCAGGTGAGACCAGGTCGCCTGGTAGGCGGCGCACCCTGCCGAATCGGGATTGGCGATGAATGCGCCGGGGCCGGTGGACCAGGGCTCCAGGATCTCCTGCATTACTCGAACGGCCTCGTCGTCCGAGCTGATCGCAAGGAGATGCGGCATGAGGGCCGGCGCCCCGCCATCGGCGCCGTCCATCTGCAGTTCCTGTGCCGAGGCGACCGAGAACCCGGAAGTGGCGCTGCCCAGCAACTCCTGGATCCTGGCGGCGCGGTATCCGTAGTTGGCGTCGACGGAGAAGAAGGGCAGTGCGCCCGCAGCCACCACCGGGTTGTTGGCGGTGGAGATGTAGCCCTGCGGGGGGTTGTAGATGGAGGGCATGTCATCGAAGGGGACCACACCCAGCCATTCGTGCTCTCCGGTCCACCCCGGCACCGGCCATGAACCATCACCCGATGCCCTGATTGGCAGCTCGCCCGTCGCCTGATAGGCGATGTTCCCCTCGACGTCGGCGTAGACCACGTTCTGCCCGGCGATGTCCCACTTGGCCAGGGCCGAGCGGAACTCGTCGTAACCGGTGGCGCGGTTGACCCCGATGATCGCCTCCACCAGGGTCGATGGCTGGAGGGTCTGCCAGGAGAGCGCGACCGCGTATCGATCGGGCAGGTCGAGGGACGAACCGTTGAACGGCGGCTCTTCGAAATAGGTGTCGGAGATAACCGGGCCGTGTCTGGTGAGCATCACTTCGTGGTCGATGTCGTCGCCACCGGCGACCACGATGGTCTCCGCCCGGGTCTCCATCTCGACCCACTGACCCTCGAACTCGTACTGGGTCGGGTCGTCGGGGTTGAGCTTCTCGATGAAGAGGTCCTGTGTGTCAGCCGACTGGTTGGTGACACCCCAGGCGATGCGCTCGTTGTGCCCGATGGTCACCCCGGGCGTCCCCGGAAACGAGAACCCTGCCACCTGGTACGGACAACCCGAGTTCGTCCCCGCGCAGTGCAGCCCGTTCTGGTACCAGATGGATGGCATCTGGATGGCGAGATGTGGGTCGTTGGCCAGCACCGGCAGGCCTGACTCGGTGTGAGACCCTCCCACCACCCAGTTGTTCGACCCGATCCCGCCGAGCCCTCCGCCGGTGACGCTCCAGACGTCCCGCACCCTGTCTCCGGCCCCGGCCAGTGCCGTGAGGACGTCGTCGGGCAGCGTCGACGGGCCCCCGTCGACCGCGGCGGTCTGGCCCGTGGCAACGATCACGGGGTGATCGTCGGGATAGGCCGGGTAGAGCTGGGCGACCCGATCCGCAGGGAGCACCCCGCTGAGGGTGGCCCGGTCTATCTCCTGCAGCATGTTCCAGCTGAGGTCCCAGGACATGACCTTGCCCCAGGTCAGGGTGTTGATCGGGCTCCAGGGCTCGATGTCGTATCCAGGAGCCTGGAGAGGGAGGATGGCATATTCCAGGCTGACCTGAGAGGGCGACCGACCCTCCAGGTAGGCGTTCACCCCGTCGGCGTAGGCGTCGAGGACCGATCTGCTGTCGGCTGGCATCGTCTGGAGCTCCTGCTCGGCCAGACCGGTGAAGTCGAGCGAGCGGAGGAAGAGATCGGTCTCGACCTGGCTGTCCCCGAACATCTCGGAAAGCCGGGCGGCACCGATGTGTCTCCAGAAGTCCATCTGCCAGAACCGGTCCTGGGCATGGGCGTAACCCTGGGCGAAGAAGAGGTCGTGCTCGGTGCCGGCGTAGATGTGCGGCACCCCGTCGGGGTCCCGGATGATCTCGACGATGCCGTCGAGCCCCGCGGCCTCGATCTCGCCCTCGACCCGCGGGAATGAGCGGCGCACCACGAAGAAACCGAAGACTGCCCCCGCCAAGACGACGAAGAGCAGGCCGATCAGGATCCTCCTCAGCCATCGCATCCCACGAGACTATGCCGGAATCGCCGTTGGCCGGAGGCGGTATCTAGCGTCTGGCCATGCGCTCCACTCTCTTGATTCTGGCCGGCGTCGCCCTCGTGGTCAGCGCCTGTGGGGGCGGCGAGGAGGTGGCCACGACCACCTCTGTGGCCGTGTCGTCGACGACGACAACCACTGTGACCCCCACGACGACGCTTCCCCAAACGACCACGACGATCGTGGCGACGACGACCACGACCGAGCAGGTCGATGTCTCGTTCGAAGGTGGAGTCGTGACCGGGCCGGAGCGGATATCGGCGGCCATCGGTGAGCAGGTGTCGGTTTGGGTCCTCTCCGATGTGGACGCCGAGATCCACGTGCATGGCTACGACCTGTTCTTCGATGCGACTGCGGGCGTCCCGCTCGAAGTGGTCCTCACGGCCGATGTCCCGGGCATCTTCGAGGTCGAGGTCGAGGGAGCACACACCCTGTTGTTCGAGTTGGAAGTCACCGGATGACCGACTTCACCGCGAACTGGATGCAATACGTCACGTATGTGTGACGCAAAG
This sequence comes from Acidimicrobiia bacterium, assembly GCA_025928935.1. Taxonomy (GTDB): domain Bacteria; phylum Actinomycetota; class Acidimicrobiia; order Spongiisociales; family ZC4RG35; genus JARDZU01. Next base: position 2,042 of record JAICNB010000003.1, on the reverse strand, counting down.
CATTAGGTCTGCGGTGAGACGTCTGGCCGCCCTCCTCCTGCTGGTGGCGGCGCTGTTGTCGGTGCCGTCGGTGGCTTTGGGCCACGGGATCGGCGGACGACTCGATCTGCCCGTCCCGCTGAGCTACTTCGTGGTCGGGGCCGGTGTGGTGCTTGTCATCAGCTTCGTGGCCCTGGCCATCCTGTGGCCCGAACCGAGGCTCCATGTCGGCCCTCTTCACCAACCCGCCCGTCTCACGGTGAGACGAGGCTGGGTCCTCCCCTCGCTGGGCCTGATCGGGCTATTCCTGGTCATCGGCCAACTGGTCCCCCCTCTGTTGGGCTTGGAGACCGACCCGACCCGGCCCAGCATCGCCCCGGTATTGGTGTGGGTCGTGTTCTGGCTGGTGATCCCGTTCGCCGGCGCCCTCATCGGCGACTGGTACACCGACATCAACCCTTGGCGCTCCCTCGCCTCGGGGGTCCGGACAGGGCGGGCGGAGCGCGTAGGGCTGCTCGACCGGCTCGGGGTGTGGCCGGCGGTGGTGGCACTGCTGGCGTTCACCTGGTTGGAATTGGTCTACCCGGGCTCCGGCTCGCCTGTCGTCCTCGGCACCGCCTCACTTGCCTACAGCCTCTTCCTGATGGGGGCGATGGTCTATGCCGGCCGAGAGACCGGTCTGGCGGTCTTCGACGCCTTCACCCCATACAACCGGCTGATCTCCGCCATCTCCCCACTGGGCCGCCGCGGCGACGGGCGCCTGGTCTGGCGAGGCTGGCTGCGAGCACTCACCGTGCTCCCTGCCTGGCCGGGGCTCGCCGCCCTCGTCGTGACCGCAATAGGGACGGTCACCTATGACGGCGCGTCGGCCACACAGTCATTCGGTCGCTCGATGGGGGACTTCGGTCAGACCATGCTCGGTGAGACCCTCCTGCTCATCGGGTGTGTCCTGGCCGTCGGAGTTGCCTACTGGATCGCCTCATGGGCGGCGGCCCGCATGATCGGTGGGGAGTGGACGGCGCCGAAGGTCGCCGCCCGCTTCGCTCACACGCTGGTCCCGATCGCCCTTGCCTACGCCGTGGCCCACTACCTGACGTTGATCGTCTTCGAAGGCCAGCAGTTGATCTCTGCCATCTCAGACCCTTTCGCCCTTGGCTGGGATCTGTTCGGGACGGCGGAGCGCAAGGTCGACTTCTTCATCACCGCAGCCGAGCCGGTCTGGTATGCCCAGGTGGCCGTAATCGTCACCGGCCATGTTCTCGGAGTGGTCCTCGCCCACGATCGGGCCTTGCACGACTTCGGGACAGAGGCGGTGCGCTCTCAGTATGCGATGCTTCTACTTATGGTTGCCCTGACCACACTTGGCCTGCTCATCCTCGCGGGGTGATCGTGATCTTTGCGCACTATGGGGGCATCGACGAGATAGGCATCTTCGTGCTGCCTGCTGTGCTCGCCATCCTCGCCCTGCGCTGGGCGGAGAAGAAGGCGAAGCGCACCGCTGCCGTGAAGGGGGCCGCTGAGCAGGAAGCGGCCAGTGCGCCGGAAGGCAGCGATGTCGACTGAAGGCCACGAGATGGTGGTCCCCGTGATCACCGACCCGGCGGTGGCAACGAGGTCGGCCCGGTCGACGATCGGGGCGTACTTCGCCCTGACCAAGCCGCGAATCATCGAGCTGCTCCTCATCACGACGGTGCCCTCGATGATCCTCGCCGCGGGCAGGTGGCCCGGGTCCTGGGCAGTGGTGGCGACGCTGATCGGCGGGTCGCTCTCTGCCGGGGGCGCCAACGCCCTGAACAACTACGTCGACCGGGACATCGACCAGGTGATGAAACGAACACGGTCCCGCCCTCTGGCGAGGCAGGCGATCCCCCCGAGTAATGCCCTCGTGTTCGGGATCGTCCTCGGCATTGCAGGATTCGCGTGGCTGTGGGTGACCACCAACCTGCTGGCAGCGGCAATCTCGACTGCCGCCCTCCTCTTCTATGTCTTCGTCTACACCCTCGGCCTGAAACGCAACAGCACCCAGAACATCGTGATCGGAGGGGCGGCAGGGGCCGCTCCTG